>NZ_JBEOSJ010000011.1:0-238517 GCF_040302905.1 Streptomyces sp. NPDC096193
CCCGACGCGGTCAGCTCGGCGATCTGCTGCAACGTGGCACCGATGTCCGACGTCCTCGTCGTCGTCATCGACTGCACGGAGACGGGAGCGTCGCCACCGACGGCGACGGTGCCGACCTGGATCTTCCGGCTCACCCGGCGGTCGGCGAGCTTGGTCGGAACGGATGGCATACCGAGAGAAATCGCGGTCATCTGCTGTGCAACCCCAAGGAGTGGATCGAGGTCCCGAGATCGGCGGGCTCCAGCAGTCGAGATTACGGCACCGGGGTTGTCGTCAGCACATCGCGCAGGCAAACACCCCGAAAAGGTGAGCGGCCGGACACATGGGGTGTCCGGCCGTCTCCGTATCTGTCCGCCGCGGCGGATCCGGTCAGCTGATCTTGACGGGGTTGACGATGTCGGCGACCAGGACGAGCAGGGTGAAGCAGATGAAGATGCCCGCGACCACGTAGGCGACCGGCATCAGCTTGGCCACGTCGAAGGGGCCGGGATCGGGGCGCCGGAAGAGCTTCGCCAGATTGCGGCGTACGGACTCCCACAGGGCGCCCGCGATGTGTCCGCCGTCCAGTGGCAGCAGCGGCAGCATGTTGAACAGGAACAGCGACAGGTTGAAGCCGGCGAGCAGCATCATGAACATCGCGATCAGGTTCTGTGCCGGTGCGTCGAGGTTCATCACCTCACCGCTGATACGGGCCGCGCCGACCACGCCCACCGGGGAGTCGTCCTTGCGGTCGCCGTCGCTGAACGCGGCATTCCACAGGTCCGGGACCTTGGCAGGCAGCGCCACCATGGACTCGACGCCGTTCTCGATCATGTCGCCCATGCGGTCGACCGAATCGGGGAAGGACAGCGGCAGGATCTCGGTCTTGGCGGCGAAGCCGAGGTAGCCCGCCGGGACGTACTGCCCGGGGACGACCTCGCCGTCGGCGTTCTTCTTGGCGACCGAGTTCTTGGCGAGCGTGGCCTGAAGGACCTGCTCCTGCCCGCCGCGCTCGACGGTGATGGTGGCCGGGCCGATGGTCTCGCGGATGCGGTTCGACAGGGTGGCCCAGTCGTCGACCGGCTTGCCGTTGAAGGCGACGATCTTGTCGCCCGTCTTCAGGCCGGCGGCCTCGGCGGGCGAGACCGGGTCGCCCTTGGCGCAGGTGTCGCGGTTCTCGCTCTGGGAGATCACGCACTTCTGGACCCCGGCGACCTCGGTGGTCTGGGTCGCGAAGCCGAAGGTCATCGCGACCCCCAGGAAGATCGCGACGGCGAGGATCAGGTTCATGAACGGCCCGGCGAACATCACGATCACGCGCTTCCAGGGCTTGCGCGTGTAGAACAGCCGCTTCTCGTCCCCGGGCTTCAGTTCCTCGAAGGCCGCCGAGCGGGCGTCCTCGATCATTCCGCGCCAGGGCGACGTCGACCGGGCCTCCAGCCGGCCGTCCTCGCCGGGCGGGAACATCCCGATCATGCGGATGTAGCCGCCCATGGGGATGGCCTTGATGCCGTACTCCGTCTCGCCCCTGTGCCGCGACCAGATCGTCGGGCCGAAGCCGACCATGTACTGGGGGACGCGGATGCCGAAGAGCTTGGCCGTGGAGAGGTGGCCGAGCTCGTGCCAGGCGATGGAGATCAGCAGCCCCACTGCGAAGAGAGCTATGCCGAGGACCGTCAACAGAATCGTCATGCGCGAGCCTCCGCCGTAGCCTTCACTGCCAGTTCCCGGGCCCTCGCCCGGGCCCAGGTCTCCGCTTCCAGGACGTCCGACACCGTCAGCCGGGTTCCCTCGGCGGGCACTCCGTGCTCGGTGACGACTTCGGTGACCGTATCCAGGATTCCGTTGAACGGCAGCCGCCCTGCGAGAAACGCGTCGACGCACTCCTCGTTGGCGGCATTGAACACCGCCGGTGCCGTGCCGCCCAGCTGCCCCACGTGCCGGGCGAGTCCGACGGACGGGAAGGCCTCGGTGTCCAGCGGGAAGAACTCCCAGGTCGACGCCCTGGTCCAGTCGAAGGCCGGGGCGGCGTCGGGGACCCGCTCGGGCCAGCCGATACCGACCGCGATCGGGCCGCGCATGTCGGGCGGGGTGGCCTGGGCGATGGTCGACCCGTCCGTGAACTCCACCATGGAGTGGACGTACGACTGGGGGTGGACGACGACCTCGATGCGGTCGAACGGGATGTCGTACAGGAGGTGCGCCTCGATGACCTCCAGTCCCTTGTTGACCAGCGTCGCGCTGTTGATGGTGATCACCGGGCCCATCGCCCAGGTGGGGTGCGCGAGGGCGTCGTCGGGGGTGACGTCCGCCAGTTCCGCGCGGGTCCGGCCGCGGAAGGGGCCGCCCGAAGCGGTGACGACGAGCTTGCGTACATCGGCCCTGGTGCCCGCGGCGAGTGCCTGGAAGAGGGCGGCGTGCTCGGAGTCGACCGGGATGATCTGGCCGGGCGCTGCGAGCGCCTTCACCAGCGGCCCGCCGACGATGAGCGACTCCTTGTTGGCGAGGGCGAGAGTGCGTCCCGCCTCCAGCGCGGCAAGGGTCGGGGCGAGCCCGATGGATCCGGTGATGCCGTTGAGCACGGTGTGGCAGGCGGTGGCGGCGAGCTGGGTGGCCGCGTCCGGCCCGGCCAGGATCTCCGGCAGGGGCTCGGTGCCGTACTGCCCCGCGAGCGCCTCGCGCAGCGCGGGCACGGCGTCCTCGCGTGCCACGGCCACCGTGTCGACCCGCAGCTGCCGGGCCTGCTCGGCCAGGAGCCCGACCCGTCCGCCGGCGGCGGAGAGTGCGGTGACGCGGAAGCGGTCGGGGTTGCGCAGGACCAGATCGATGGCCTGCGTGCCGATGGACCCGGTGGAGCCGAGGACGACGATGTCCCGGCGGCCTTCGGACGGATCGAAGGCGATATGGGGGTCGGCGAGAGGGGATGGGCTGTCGCTCATCCCCCCATTGTGGCCGCAACCGCTGTGCGGTCGGACAGTGCGTCCCGCGAACCGGCGTGCGGGCCGGGGTGAGCGGGGGCGGTGTGCGCCACCGGGCGCCGTGTGCCGGCCGGCGCGACGGTGCCCCGGCCGCCGCGGATCCGGAGATCGACGACGGCCGGGGCACCGGGCGCGCACGGGTCAGCGGATGGGACGGTGGACGTTCTCCCGCTGCGCCGGGCCCGGGGTCGCGTCCGCGATCCAGGGGCCCTCGCCGCTCGGGTCGACGATGCCCTCCTCCAGCCAGGTGTACGTGCCGGACAGCACACCGTTGACGACCTTGTTGTCGAGGTCGTCGGTGTTCGACCACAGACGGGTGAAGAGTTCCTCGACCCGGATGCGGGACTGCCGGCAGAACACGTCGGCCAGTTGGTACGCCTCACGGCCGTGCGCCTCGGTGGTGCGCAGCAGTTCGGCGCGTACGCAGGCCGCGCTCATCGCGAAGAGCTCGGCTCCGATGTCGACGATCCGGCCGAGGAAGCCCTGCTTCGTCTCCATGCGCCCCTGCCAGCGGGACATAGCGTAGAACGTCGAGCGGGCGAGCTTGCGGGCGGAACGCTCGACGTAGCGCAGGTGTCCGGACAGGTCCGGGTGTCCGGGCGGGTGGAACTCGTTGTACGTGCGGGGCAGTTGACCCGGACCGGTGACCAGCTTCGGCAGCCAGCGGGCGTAGAAGGCCGCCGCGTTGGCACCGGCCCTCGCCTTGTCGCCGAGCGTCTTGTCGGGGTCGATGATGTCCCCGGCCACGGCGAGATGGGCGTCGACCGCCTCGCGGGCGATCAGCAGATGCATGATCTCGGTGGAGCCCTCGAAGATGCGGTTGATGCGCAGGTCGCGCAGCAACTGCTCGGCGGGGACGGCTCGTTCGCCGCGGGCCGCCAGCGAGTCGGCGGTCTCGAAGCCGCGGCCGCCGCGGATCTGCACCAGCTCGTCGGCCATCAGCCAGGCCATCTCGGAGCCGTAGAGCTTGGCGAGCGCGGCCTCGATACGGATGTCGTTGCGGTCCTCGTCGGCCATCTGGGACGAGAGGTCGAGCACTGCCTCCAGCGCGAAGGTGGTCGCCGCGATGAAGGAGATCTTCGCGCCGACGGCCTCGTGCTTGGCGACCGGCCTGCCCCACTGCTCGCGCACCGCCGACCACTCACGGGCGATCTTCAGACACCACTTGCCCGCTCCGACACACATCGCGGGCAGCGAGAGCCGGCCCGTGTTGAGGGTGGTGAGGGCGATCTTCAGCCCGGCGCCCTCGGCGCCGATGCGGTTGGCGGCCGGGACCCGGACCTGGTGGAAGCGGGTGACGCCGTTCTCCAGGCCGCGCAGGCCCATGAAGGCGTTCCGGTTCTCGACGGTGATGCCCTCGCTTGCGGCCTCGACGACGAAGGCGGTGATGCCGCCCTTGTGCCCTTCGGACTTGGGCACGCGGGCCGTCACGACGAGGAGGTCGGCGACGACGCCGTTGGTGGTCCAGAGCTTGACGCCGTCGAGGATGTAGTCGTCACCGTCGGGGACGGCCGTGGTGGCGAGACGGGCGGGGTCCGAGCCGACGTCCGGCTCGGTCAGCAGGAAGGCGGAGATATCGGTACGGGCAAGGCGCGGCAGGAACGCGTCCTTCTGCTCCTGCGTGCCGAAGATCTTCAGGGGCTGCGGTACGCCGATGGACTGATGCGCCGACAGTAGCGCGCCGATCGCGGGGTTGGCGGAGCCGACGAGCGCCAGGGCCTTGTTGTAGTACACCTGGGTGAGGCCGAGTCCGCCGTACTTGATGTCGATCTTCATACCGAGGGCGCCGAGCTCCTTGAGCCCGTTGATCACCTCGTCGGGGATCCGCGCCTCGCGCTCGATGAGCGCGCCGTCGATCCGGGTCTCGCAGAAGTCGCGCAGTTTCGCGAGGAATTCCTCGCCGCGGCGGGCGTCCTCGCCGGCGGGCATGGGATGGGGATGGATCAGGTCGAGCCGGAAGCGGCCCAGGAAGAGTTCCTTGGCGAAGCTCGGCTTGCGCCAGTCCTTCTCGCGCGCGGCTTCGGCGACCTGTCGTGCTTCACGCTCACTGACCTTGGGACGGTTTTTTTCGAGTGGTGCGGTCATGAGGCTCACCTCGCCGCGAGTCGGGGCCGGGGGCATGGGCCGGGGCACGGAAGTGCCTTTACCGGCCGGTGCTACTCGTTCGTAGTACCTGATTACCGCGCGCTCCACCAGTCCGCGTGCCGCACCGAAAGCCCCGTCGGAGGGGGTACGGGTACGGCCGGAGCCCCCGCACAGTGGGCTCCGGCCGTGGTCGGTGACGTACGGGCGCTACAGGGCCAGTCCAGTGAGGACCAGAACCCGCTCGTACGTGTAGTCGTCCATCGCGAAGGCCACACCCTCGCGGCCGACACCGGACTGCTTGGCTCCGCCGTACGGCATCTGGTCCGCGCGGTAGGACGGCACATCGCCGATGATCACGCCGCCGACCACCAGGGCGCGGTGGGCGCGGAAGGCGGTCTGTACGTCGTGCGTGAACACGCCTGCCTGAAGGCCGTACTTGGAGTCGTTGACCGCGGCGAAGGCCTCGGCCTCGCCGTCCACCTTGCGGATGGTGAGGACGGGCCCGAAGACCTCCTCGCAGGCGATGGTGGAGTCGGCGGGGACGTCGGCGAGGACGGTCGGGGCGTACGACGCACCGTCCCGCTTGCCGCCGGCGAGGAGCGTGGCGCCGGCCTGCACGGCCTCGTCGACCCAGGCCTCGACCCGCTTCGCGGCGTCCTCGCTGACGAGGGGGCCGACGTCGGTGGCGCTGTCGGACGGGTCACCGGTGACCTGGGCCTCGACCGCCGCGACGATCTTGGGGACCAGGCGGTCGTGGACGGAGGCGTCGGCGATCACGCGCTGCACGGAGATGCAGGACTGGCCGCCCTGGTAGTTGGAGAAGGTGGCGATACGGGTCGCCGCCCAGTCCAGGTCCTTCTCGGAGGCGAAGTCGCCGAGGACGACGGCCGCGCCATTGCCGCCGAGCTCCAGGGTGCAGTGCTTGCGCGGCACGGAGTCCATGATCGCGAAGCCGACCTTGTCGGAACCGGTGAAGGAGATGACCGGCAGCCGCTCGTCCTGGACGAGGGCAGGCATCTTGTCGTTCGGCACCGGCAGCACGGACCAGGATCCCGCGGGCAGCTCGGTCTCGGCGAGCAGCTCGCCGATGATCAGGCCGGAGAGCGGGGTGGCGGGCGCCGGCTTGAGGATGATCGGCGCGCCGACGGCGATCGCCGGGGCGATCTTGTGCGCGCAGAGGTTCAGCGGGAAGTTGAACGGCGCGATGCCGAGGACGACACCCTTGGGGAAGCGGCGGGTGAGCGCGAGACGGCCCTGGCCGCCGGCGTCGGTGTCCAGACGCTGGGCCTCGCCACCGTTGAAGCGGCGGGCCTCCTCGGCGGCGAACCGGAAGACGGACACGGCACGGCCGACCTCGCCGCGGGCCCACTTGACGGGCTTGCCGTTCTCGGCGGAGATCAGCTGGGCGATCTCCTCGGTGCGCTCGACCAGCCGGCGCGACACGTGGTCGAGGGCGGCGGCGCGTACGTGGGCGGGGGTGGCGGCGAACTCGTCGCGCACGGCGTACGCGGCGGCGACCGCCTCCTCGACCTGAGCCTCGGTCGGGACGGAGACCTGACCGACGAGCCGTCCGTCCCAGGGGGAGGTGACGTCGAAGGTGGCCTCACCGGTGGCCTGACGGCCGGCGAGCCAGAAGGCGTGGGTGGAAGTCATGTCCCGGCCCTTCCGAGATAGATGGGGATGTCTGCGCCCCACGGTAGGGGCGGGAGGCGGTCAGGGCGTTTGTCCGCGATGGAGTGTTGCCGGGCCCGCCCCCGCCGCTTTGTCGTGCGGGTGGGGGCCCTGCACGGTGGACGCGCCGAAACCGGTTTCGCGGAGCGTGCGGGCAGACAGCTCGTCCGGCGATCGAGGACGCGGGACGCGACCCAACCGGCCCCGGGGATCGGCCGGCCGCACCACCCGCCCCGTACCGCCCCCCCCCACCCCCACCTCACCGCCGCCGTTCCGTGGACACGATCAGGAACACCCCCGCCACCACCACCCCTCCGCCCAGCGCGATCGGCCACGACAGCTCCTCGTTCAGGATCAGCGCGCCCAGCAGCACCGCCACCACCGGGTTGACATACGCGTACGTGGCCACCAGCGACAGCGGGGCCGAGTGGAGCAGCCACGCGTACGCCGTGAACGCCACGATGGAGCCGAACACGACCAGGTACGCGAGCGCCGTCCAGGAGCGGGCCGAGACCTCGCCGATGACGAAGCCGTGCTGCTCGCCCCGGCCGAGACCCACCAGCGCGCAGCCGATGCCGCCCGCCACCATCTCGTACGCGCTCGCCGCGAACGGGTTCGCCGGCATCGGGATGCGCGAGGAGGAGAACGAGCCGACCGACCACATCACGGTCGCGACGATCACCGTGAGAACGCCCCACAGCCGTACGTCACCGCTGAGTCCGGGCAGCGTCAGGACCGCGAGGCCCGCCAGTCCGAGAAGGACGCCGCAGTACGCCCCGAGGCCCGGGCGCTCGCCGGACGCTCTGCGCAGTACGACCACCCAGGCCGGTACCACGGCGATCAGCAGCGCCGCGAGGCCCGAGGGAACCGAGGTCTCGGCGAGAACGACGAGGCCGTTGCCGCCCAGCAGGAGCAGCAGACCGACCATCGCCGCCGAGGCGAGCTGTCTGCGGGTGACCTTGAGCGCCGCCGCGCCCTGCCGCCAGGCCACGAGCGCCCCGAGGACGAGGCCCGCGACGACGAAGCGCGCGCCGGCGGACAGGAAGGGCGGCATCGTCTCGACGACGATGCGGATGCCGAGGTAGGTGGAGCCCCAGACGACGTACACGATGGCGAGCGCCGCCCAGACGGCTCCCGAGATCCGGCGGTCGGGACCGGAGACCCCGTCGACCCCGGTCCCGGCACCGGGGCCGGGGCCGGGGCCGGCCGCACCGGAGAGGGGCGAGGCACCGGACGTGCCGGAAGCGGATGTGCCGGAGGCGGATGTGCCGGATGAGGCAGCGCGTCGTGTCATCGGTCCTTCTCGTCCCTGGACGGCGCACGGGACCCCCCCGACGCCGGCGACCACGAAGCAGGACACTAGGCATTCCGGCGAGCAAGTGCCAGATTTCTGCCCGAGTTCGGGCACTGAAACGGAAAATCCTTCAGGAAGTGACCGGATCCCGGGAGTTCGGGAGGCGGGAAGTCCGTGGTGCGGCCCGCCGGCTCGCCCGGACCTGCCGAAGGGAGGGATCAGACAGAACCCGCCGACGTCTTGAGCGCCAGCCACAACTCCATCCGGACGTCCGGGTCGTCCAGCGACCGCCCGAGGATCTCCTCCACCCGCCGCATCCGGTAGCGCAACGTGTGCCGGTGCACGCCCAGGTCCGCCGCTGCCGCGTCCCACTGGCCGTGCCGCGAGAGCCACGCCCGCAGCGACGCCACCAGATCGCCCCGTCCGGTCGCGTCGTGCTCGTACAGCGCCCGCAGCATGCCGTCCGCGAACGCCCGCACCGCGTCGTCCGCGAGCAGCGGGAGGATCGATCCCGCCGCGAGTTCCTCGTGCTCGACGAAGGCCCGCCCGCGCCGCCGGGCGACCGAGAGCGCCTGCTCGCACTGCTTGTAGGCGCCCGCGGCCGCTATCGGTCCGGTGGGTGCGGACAGCCCGACGACCAGCGCGGCGTCGTCGGCCTCCTGCTCGCCGTACGCCGCCGTGCAGGCGGCGGCCACGGCGCCGCCGTCCGCGGCCAGCACCACCAGCCGGTCCTCGGTGTCCGGCACCGCGAGCACCGGCTCGGCCGCCCGCGCCGCGGCCGATTCCAGCATGTCGGCGAAGGCCTGGAGCGGCTGCTCCGCGCCCGTCGCCTGCTCCCCCGCCGGCTCGGCGATCAGCAGCCGGAAGGGGGCGTCGAGCAGCCCGCCGTAGAGATCTCCGGCGACCGCGCGGGCATGGTCGGGCTGTCCGGACAGCAGCATCCGCAGCACCGCGGCGCCGAGTCGCTGCTCCGCCTCCTGAAACGCGCGCGAGCGCTCCGTGGACAGGGTGAGCAGGGCGACGGCCGAGTGCACGGCGTACCGGGACGCGGTGCCCAGCGGCGCGCCGGTGCCGACGGCGAGCGCGCCGCGCACCCGCCGGCCGCTGCCGAGCGACTGGAGTTCGACGCGGTCGTCGTCGGTGTCACCGACGACCGCGCTCGCGGGCGCCGCCCGCTCCCGCAGACGTTCCACGTCCCCGGTGAGGCGGGCCGCCCGCCGTGCGGCCCACTCGGGCGAGGCCGCGACGACGGAGCCCGAGGCGTCGTACAGCGCGGCCCAGCCGTCGACGTGGGCGGCCAGTCTGGCGACGACCGCGGCGGGGCCCTCGGCCAGCGCCGCCCGGGTCAGCTCCCGCTGGGCCTCGAAGCCGGCGGTCACCGCGCGGTACTGGTCGGCCGCGATCGCCGCGGAGACCGCTTTGCTGATGGCGAGGAAGGGCGTGCGGCGGGGTACGGCGAGAAGCGGGAAGCCCTCCTCCTTCGCCGCGTCGAGCAGCGCGTCCGGGATGTCCTCGTAGTACACGCCCACCGCGAAGCCGAGCCCGACGACACCGGCGCCCACCAGCCTGCGCACATAGCGGCGCATCGCCTCGGGGTCCTCGGCGTCCAGGGTCATCGCCGTGACGAGCAGCAGTTCGCCGCCCTCCATGTATGGCACGGGGTCGGCGAGCTCGCTGACGTGTGCCCAGCGCACGGGCGTCTCGAGCCGGTCCTCCCCGGAGCGCACGGTGAGTTTGAGCGCCGAGTGCTGGACGAGCGAGGCGAGCGTGGGCGGCATGGGACTTCTCGGCCCTTCGAGCAGCGATGAATTTCGCCGTCCCGTATGAACGGCGTGCTTCGATTCTGCCAGGGCGTAGCAGTACGGGCTCCGCGGCGGGAGCCCGTACCTCTCGATTGCGCCGGGCCACCGGCCTCAGGTGCGCAGGTCCACCAGCAGGGGCGGCGCGTGCTCACCGCGAACGCTGGTGAGGGAGAGCACGGCGTGGCCGGCCGGGACCGCGTGCGCCAGGTCCGATGCGGACCAGCGGGCGCGCTCCACCTCCCGGACCGTGATCGCCTCCGCGGTGGCAGCCTTGCCGGTGACCAGGCGGCGCATCATGTGCAGTGCTTTCGTCAGCGGCTCGTCCGAGATGATCTGCCGGTTGGTGACGTCGCGGGTCTGGACCCATTCGGTGCCCCAGGCCTCGGCGAACCGTCCGCCGTCCCACGGCGCGAGCCCGGCGAACGCCATCCGGCAGCCGACCGCACCGAGCAGCGGTCCCCGCAGCGGCTCGGGCACGTCCTCCAGGGTCCGCAGCGCGAAGACGACACCGGCGTTGGCGGAACGCAGCCGCTGGACGGCGCGCACCGAGTCCGCGGTGACGGTGTAGGTCGCGTCGTCGAGGACGAGCGCGGCGAACAGCGAACGGTCGGAACGGGTCAGCGCCGCTTCGGTGAACTGCGCGAGGATCAGCCGCGCGACGATCCGCGAGGCCTCGGCGTGACCCCGCTCGGGCAGGTCGACGCGGACGCGCAGGGGGTGCTCGATGGCGCGCAGCGAGAACTGCCGCCCGCCGCCGTCGGTGCGGAAGAACGTGGCGAAGGCGGGCCGGTCCAGGAAGGCGATCCGCTCGGCGAGCAGGACGCCGATGTCGTCGGCGCGGGCGGACTGCCGCTCGCGGGCGTCCAGTTCGCGCAGCTGCGCCGCGGCGACCGGATCGCCTCGCGCCTCCAGCGCGGCCCGCAGCGCTCCGACGGCGACGGGGGCGCCGCTGAGCAGCTCCCGCAACTCGGGTACGGCGGGGAAGCGCCCGTGGACACAGCGGTACGGCCCGATCAGCTGGGCCAGCGCGGTCGCGGCCCGTCTGCTGTCGCCGCCGGGCAGGGTGGCGGCGAGATCCCCGACGAGCGCCTCGGCGAGCACGCGAGCGGCCTCGTCGGGGTCGTCGGCGCCGCCGTAGAGGTCGAGATCGTGGGTGGAGTCGGGGCGTCCGACGGAGATGACCAGGTCGAAGGAGTCGTCGGGGGCGAGGCCCGTGCCGTGGGCGGTGACGGCGACGACGGCGGCGCGGTTGGCGAGCGCGAGCAGACACATCGACTCGACGACGGGCCGCACGAGCCGCACGCTCTTGCCGGACCCGGAGGGCCCGACCGCGAGGAGGGAGGTCCCGAGGAGGGCGGGTTCGAGTGCGACGCCGGTGGTGCGGCGGGGGTAGGGGTTCCGCTCGTCGTCGACGACCGTGCCGATCTTCACCTGTCCGGTGGCCAGGTCGTGCGTGGCGGTGCGGACGGGCAGGTCCCGTACGCCCGAGGGATGGGCGCAGGCCGCCGCGGCATCCGTACGGACGGTCTCGCTGAACGCGGCGAGCCGGTCAGGCCGGGCGTGGACGCCCTGCCAGGCACGCTTGATCCGTGCGTAGTCGACGTCCCCGAGAGCGCCGGCGCGGGTGGCCTCGGTGAGCCGTTGTGCGGCCTCCACCAGTCCGGCGCCGCGCAGCTCGGGCCATTCGGCGGGGTCGGCCTCGGGCGGCGGCACGGGCACCGGGGCCGGCTTGTCGGTGCGGCGTACGTAGCGGTGCCAGATCTCCGGCACATGGCCGATCCGCGCGCAGAAGACGAGCAGGGCGCCGCCGACGATCGCGTAGTAGACGTAGCTGGCCGTGGCCCAGGTGGGCGGGTCGGAGCGCCAGGAGTCCGGGGTGAGGACGAGCAGGGGCCAAATCCAGTACCGGCCGAGGTAACCGTTCCAGAGCAGCGACCACAGGAGCCAGCCCGCGAGCAGGGAGATGAGTGCCCCGGCGAAGAGGCGGCGGGCGGGTACGAGCTCGGGCTCCTCCGCCGGCCGGGCGCGGTGGCCGAGGCGCCACACACCCGGTTCGGCACCGGGGCGCGGGATGCGCAGCCAGTCGGCGACGGCGGGACGGGTGGTCGGCGCGTGGCCGGGTACGGCGGGAACCCCGGGAAGGCTCGGCGGCCCTGCGGGCCGTGGCACCGGGTTGGCCCGTGTGCCGCGTGCGTCGAATGTGCCTTCGGATTCCATGAAACCGCTGCCCCCTGACCAGCCAGGCCCGCTCTGTGCACGGTCAATCTAGTGCCCCGGTGGGGGTAGTTCACTGATTCGCCCCGCCCGGCGTGCGCGAAGGGCTCTTCCGCAGCCATCCACGTCCGCGCGGACCCCGCCACGCCCGCGCGCGGACCCCGCCCATGTCCGGGCGCGGACCCCGCCCATGTCCGGGCGCGGACCCCGCCTATGTCCGGCACGGACAACGACACACCCCCAACACTCCCGAACGGCGCATGCCCGCCCCCCTCCCCCGCGCCTAGCCTGCGGAGAAAGAAACACGAAGCGTCCCACAGCACCCCAGGAGCCCCTCATGACCGCAATCCCGCAGGAGCGCCGCGTCGTCACCGCCATTCCCGGACCGAAGTCCGTGGAGCTTCAGTCCCGCCGCACCGCCGCGGTCGCCGGTGGCGTGGGGTCCGTGCTGCCCGTCTTCACCGCGCGCGCCGGCGGCGGGATCATCGAGGACGTCGACGGCAACCGCCTCATCGACTTCGGGTCCGGCATCGCCGTGACCTCCGTCGGCGCCTCCGCCGAGGCCGTCGTACGCCGGGCGTCCGCGCAGCTCGCCGACTTCACCCACACATGTTTCATGGTCACGCCGTACGAGGGCTACGTCGCGGTCGCCGAGGCCCTCGCCGAGCTGACGCCGGGCGACCACGCGAAGAAGTCCGCGCTGTTCAACTCGGGCGCCGAGGCCGTCGAGAACGCCGTCAAGATCGCCCGCGCGTACACCAAGCGCCAGGCCGTCGTCGTCTTCGACCACGGCTACCACGGCCGTACCAACCTGACGATGGCGCTGACCGCCAAGAACATGCCGTACAAGAACGGCTTCGGTCCGTTCGCGCCCGAGGTCTACCGCGTCCCGGTGGCGTACGGCTACCGCTGGCCGACCGGCGCCGAGAACGCCGGCGCCGAGGCCTCCGCGCAGGCCATCGACATGATCAACAAGCAGGTCGGCGCCGACAACGTCGCCGCGATCATCATCGAGCCGGTCCTCGGCGAGGGCGGCTTCATCGAGCCGGCCAAGGGCTTCCTGCCGGCGATCGCGCAGTTCGCCAAGGACAACGGCATCGTCTTCGTCGCGGACGAGATCCAGTCCGGCTTCTGCCGTACCGGCGAGTGGTTCGCGTGCGAGGACGAGGGCATCGTCCCGGACCTGATCACCACCGCCAAGGGCATCGCGGGCGGCCTGCCGCTCGCCGCCGTGACGGGCCGCGCCGAAATCATGGACGCCCCGCACGCGGGCGGCCTCGGCGGTACGTACGGCGGCAACCCGGTGGCCTGTGCCGGCGCGCTCGGCGCCATCGAGACCATGAAGGAGCTCGACCTCAACGGCAAGGCCAAGCGCATCGAGGAGGTCATGAAGAGCCGCCTGGGCGCGATGGCCGAGAAGTTCGACATCATCGGCGACATCCGCGGGCGCGGCGCCATGATCGCCATCGAGCTGGTGACGGACCGCGAGAGCAAGGAACCGAACGCGGCCGCGACCGCCGCGCTCGCCAAGGCCTGCCACGCCGAGGGCCTGCTGGTCCTGACCTGTGGCACCTACGGCAACGTGCTGCGCTTCCTGCCGCCTCTGGTGATCGGCGAGGACCTGCTCAACGAGGGCCTGGACATCCTCGAGCAGGCGTTCGCGGGCGTCTGACCAGTGCTCGGACCGTGGGCCCGAGCGTGACCGGAACCATGGGTGATCAGCGGCGGAGCAGCCGGAACGGTCGGGGCCTGTGAAGAAGGTGTGCGGGGCCGATGGCGGGATGGAGATCCGTCTGTCGGTCCCCCCGGCCCCTGCCGTACGGTTTCTGCAGATGAGAGAAACACCCCGCTCGCAGGAGACTGCGGGCGACTCCAGGCCGAGGCCTCCCCAGCTTCGTCCTGGCCGTGCCCTCGCGCACACCACTGGAGCTTCTGGCTCCGGAACTCCTCACCGATCGGATGGCCGCCCGCCCCAAACCCCCCGGGGCGCGCGGCAAACCGGTCAGGCCGGCCGCTTCGGAACTACCCCCCCTGTTCCGAGGTGGCCGGCTTTTCCTCGTCGGATGTGGCCGGCCGTCCTGTGCGCCGTGCTCTTCTCCCTGATCACCTGGCAGGTCGCCGCCGGCGGACCCCTGCGCTCGCTGGACGAGCACATCGAACTCCGCATCGCCGGTCACGGACCCCGGCTGCTCACCGAGGCGCTGGCCGACCTCGGCGGCATGGCCCTCGCACTGCCGGTGCCGGCCGCCGCCCTCGCGTACGCCCTGTGGCGCGACAGACGGGCCGCGCGCCGTGACGCTCTCGTCGCCCTCCTCACCGTGGCCGCCGTGCCCGCGCTGGTGATGCCGCTCAAGGTACTGATCGACCGTCAGGGACCGCTCACCGAGGCGGGCGGCTACTACCCCTCCGGCCATACGGCGACCGCGATGGTCGCCTACGGCACGGCCTCGCTGCTCCTCGCCCCCTATCTGCGGCTGCGACGGTCGATGCCCGTCGCCCTGGTGCTCACCCTGGCGACGGGCATCGGTCTGGTGCTGCGCGGCTACCACTGGCCGCTGGACGTCGTCGGCAGCTGGTGCCTGTGCGGGACGCTGCTGCTGATCAGCTCCAGCGGTATGCGTCGAAGTTCCTGGAGAACTCCCACTGGTTGAAGCGGTCCCAGTTGATGGACCACGTCATCAGTCCGCGCAGGGCGGGCCAGCTGCCGTGGGTCGCGTACGAGCCGCAGCTCACCTTCTTCGTCAGACAGTCGAGCGCCTTGTTCACCTCGGCGGGCGAGGTGTGACCGTTGCCCGCCTGGGTGGACGCCGGCAGGCCGATGGCGACCTGCTGGGGCCGCAGCGCCGGGAAGAACCTCGACTGGTCACCGGCCACCGGGAAGCCGGTGAGCAGCATGTCGGTCATGGCGATGTGGAAGTCCGCGCCGCCCATGGAGTGGTACTGGTTGTCCAGGCCCATGATCGGGCCGGAGTTGTAGTCCTGGACGTGCAGCAGGGTGAGGTCGTCCCGCAGGGCGTGGATGACGGGGAGGTAGGAGCCGGCGCGCGGGTCCTGGCCGCCCCAGGGGCCGGAGCCGTAGTACTGGTATCCCAGCTGCACGAAGAACGTCTCCGGGGCCATCGTGAGGACGAAGTCCGGGCCGTACTTCGCCTTGAGGGTCTTGATCGCCGAGATGAGGTTGACGATCACCGGTGAGGTGGGCGAGCGGAAGTCCGTGTCCCCGGTGTTCAGTGAGAGGGAGTGGCCCTCGAAGTCGATGTCCAGGCCGTCGAGACCGTACTCGTCGATGATCTTCGAGACGGAGGAGACGAAGGCGTCGCGGGCGGCCGTACTGGCCAGCTGCACCTGCCCGTTGGCGCCGCCGATGGAGATCAGGACCTTCTTTCCGGCGGCCTGCTTCGCCTTGATGGCGGCCTTGAAGTCGGCGACGGACTCGACGTTCGGGCACTCGGCCGCCGGGCAGAGGCTGAAGCGGATGTCGCCCGAGGTGACCGAGGTGGGTTCGCCGAAGGCGAGGTTGATGACGTCCCAGGAGTCGGGGACGTCCGCCATGCGGGTGTAGCCGGAGCCATTGGCGAAACTGGCGTGCAGATAGCCGACGAGGGCGTGGGCCGGGAGGCCGGTGCCCGGGTTGCCGCCCCCGCCGGTGGTGGTCGCGCTCACGACCGCGGACTTCGGGGACTCGCCCGCGCTGTTGGTCGCGGCGACCTGGAAGCTGTACGTGGTGCTGGGGGCCAGCCCTGTCACGGTGGCCGACGTCCCGGTCACGGAGATGACCTTGGTGCCGCCGCGGTAGACGTTGTAGCCGGTGGCGCCGGAGACGGGCGACCAGCTCAGCGGTACGGAGGTGGAGCCCGGCGATCCCGCGGTGAGGCCGGCGGGGGCGGCCGGCAGCTGCACCGGGTCGCCGCCCGGGCCGAACAGGGAGACATCGTCCGCGTGGTAGGCCGCGGTGCCGTACCAGCCGTGGGTGTAGATGGTCACCGAGGTGGTCGAGGCACCGGTGCGGAAGCTCGTCGAGAGCTTCTGCCAGCCGGACGCGGACGGTGTCCAGGTGGAGACGTCGGTGGTGCCGGTGCCGGAGGCGCCGAGGTAGACGTAGCCGCCCTGGACCCAGCCACTGAGGGTGTAGTCGGAGTTGGGCTTGACGGTGACGGTCTGGCTGCACTTGGCGTTGTCACTGCCGGCCGGGGTCGCCTTCAGCGCCGAACTCCCGCTGCGCACGGGCGAACTGACGACAGCTCCGCTGCCCGCGGTGCAGCTCCAGCCGGTGAGACCGGCCTCGAAGCCGCCGTTGCGGGCGACTTCGGCGTCGGCCGCTTCGGCGGCGGTGGACATGGCGACAAGTCCGCCGAGGGCGAGCGCGGCCGCCGTCAGGGCGGCCGAGAGTCTGGTGCGGTCCACAACTGCCTCCGGGCATGGGGGGATTCGGGTGGGAGCTCCCGCAATTTGGTCCAGACCAATGCGGTTGTCAAGACCTCTGACAGCACCCGGCCCCTCACTCCCCCTCGCGGCGCGCCATGGCCCCCGCCGCCTCGTGCATCGCGAGCTCCAGCAGCGTCGGATCCGTGAGCGTGCCCGAGCCGTCCGGCACGACGAGCCAGCGCACCCCGCCGCCACCGGCTCGCCCCGGGTACGGCACGACGATCCAGGTACCGGCGCCCGCGCTGCGCACACCGGTGCCGAGCCACCGTGCGGCCGTGCCGGGCGGCACGAAGAACCCCATGCGGGAGTCGCCGAAGTCGGCGAGCACCGGCCCCGGCCTGTCGATCAGCCTGCTCAGCACATCGAGCGTCGGATAGCCCAGTGCTGACGGCAGGATCAGTACGTCCCAGCGCCTGCCGGCGGGCAGCAGCGCGACCCCGAGGGGGTTGCGCTCCCACTCCCACCGGCAGGCATCCGGGTCCGGTGCGACCGCTGCCAGCCACTCCACCGCGGTCCTGGCCCCCGAGTCGTTCATGACCGGTCTCCCTTCCCTGCGCACCGACGGTGCGTTCACAGGGGAGAGCGGCCCGGGGCCGTCGCATGACGCGAGTTGGGGCTACCAGTTGACAGTGATCTGGGTCACGCCGGGTCAGCTGTCGAAGCCGAGACCCATCCGGTCCATGGCCCGCAGCCATGCGTTGCGCCGCCCGCCCTGTGCGTCCGCCCTGGCCAGCGCCCACTTGGTGAGCCCGATACCGGCCCAGGCGACGGGCTCGGGCGGGAAGGGCATCGGCTTGCTGCGCACCATCTCCAGCTCTGTGCGTTCGGTGCGCTCCCCCGACAGCAGGTCGAGCATCACATCGGCGCCGAAGCGCGTGGCGCCGACCCCGAGGCCGGTGTAGCCGGCGGCGTAGGCGACCTTACCGCCGTGCGCCGTGCCGAAGAACGCGGAGAAACGCGAACAGGTGTCGATCGCCCCGCCCCACGCATGGCTGAAGCGCAGCCCCTCCAGCTGCGGGAAGCAGCGGAAGAAATGGCCGGCGAGCTTCAGATAGGTCTCGGGACGGTGGTCCAGCTCCGCGCTGACCTTGCCGCCGTACGGATAGATCGCGTCGTAACCGCCCCACAGGATGCGGTGGTCGGCGGTGATCCGGAAGTAGTGGAACTGGTTGGCGACGTCGCCGAGGCCCTGCCGGCCCTCCCAGCCGATCTCGGCGCGCTGCTGCTCGCTGAGCGGCTCGGTCATCAGGGCGTAGTCGTACACCGGGACGGTGTACGGGCGCACCCGTTTCACCAGCGAGGGGAAGACGTTGGTGCCGAGCGCGACCCGGCGGGCGAAGACCCGTCCGTAGGGGGTGCGGACGGCCATCCCCGCGCCGGACGCGGCGAGTTCCAGGCCACGGGTGTTCTCGTAGATGCGGACCCCGAGGCCGCGGCAGGCGTCCTTGAGGCCCCAGGCGAGCTTCGCCGGGTTCAGCATGGCGACACCGCGGCGGTCCCACAGCCCGCCGAGGAAGGTCGGGGAGTTCACCTCGGCGCGCACCGCGTCGGCGTCAAGGAGTTCGAGGCCGTCGAAGCCGTGCCGCTGCGCCTCCTCGTGCATCTCCGCCAGTTCGGCGACCTGGTACGGCTCGGTGGCGACGTCGATCTCACCGGTGCGCTCGAAGTCGCAGTCGATGCCGTGGCGTGCGACCGCCTCCTCGATGGCGTCGAGGTTGCGGTCGCCGAGTTCCTCCAGTCGTGCGAGCTCGCCGGGCCAGCGGGCGAGACCGTTGCCGAGGCCGTGGGTGAGCGAGGCGGCGCAGAAGCCGCCGTTGCGGCCCGAGGCGGCCCAGCCCACCTCGTGCCCCTCGATCAGTACGACGTCCCGGCCGGGGTCGCGCTCCTTGGCGAGCAGCGCGGTCCACAGTCCGCTGTAGCCGCCGCCGACGACGAGGAGGTCGCAGTGCTCGTCGCCGGTGAGCGCGGGCAGGGCGGCGGGTTTGGCGGGGTCGTCCAGCCAGAAGGCGACGGGCTGGGCGTCGGAAAGGGATGAGGCAAAGGTCATGGCATCTGGGGCCATGGTTTCCACTCCTTCGAGGACCTTGTGGGCCGTGCCACGGGCCTACTCGGCCGCGGCACCGTTCTTTCTCCGGCCGCTGATCAGCTGGCCGGCCACGACGATCAGTACGGCGATGACGAACATGGCCGTGCCGATGACGTTGATTTGGACGGGCGTGCCGCGCTGGGCGGAGCCCCACACGAACATGGGGAAGGTGACGGTGTTGCCCGAGTTGAAGTTGGTGATGATGAAGTCGTCGAACGAGAGAGCGAAGGCGAGCATCGCGCCGGCGGCGATGCCGGGTGCCGCGATCGGCAGCGTGACCCGCAGGAACGTCTGCACGGGTCCCGCGTACAGGTCGCGGGCGGCTTCCTCGAGACGGGGGTCCATCGACAGCACGCGCGCCTTGACCGCCACGACCACGAAACTGAGGCAGAACATGGTGTGCGCGATGAGGATGGTCCAGAAGCCCAGCTCTGCCCCCAGGTTGAGGAAGAGCGTGAGCAGCGAGGCGGCCATGACGACCTCGGGCATCGCCATCGGCAGGAAGATCAGCGAGTTGATCGCGCCACGCGCCCGGAAGCGGTAGCGGACCAGCGCGAAGGCGATCATCGAGCCGAGCACGGTGGCGCCGATCGTCGCCCACAGGGCGATCTGGAGAGACAGGGACAGCGAGCCGCACATGTCGGCGACGCCGCACGGGTCCCGCCACGCGTCGGTGGAGAACTCACGCCAGGAGTAGTTGAAACGTCCGGCCGGCTTGTTGAACGAGAACACCATCACGACGATGTTCGGCAGGATCAGATACGCGAGCGTGAGCAGGCCCGCGATCACCACGAGGTTGCGCCGTATCCAACGCATCAGACCAGATCCTCCGTCCCGGCCCGCCGGATGTAGACCGTGACCACGATCAGCACGACTGCCATGAGAATGAACGACAACGCGGCCGCGGTCGGATAGTCGAGCACCCTCAGGAACTGCGACTGGATGACGTTTCCGACCATTCGGGTGTCGGTGGAGCCGAGGAGTTCGGCGTTCACGTAGTCGCCGCTCGCCGGGATGAAGGTCAGCAGCGTCCCGGAGACCACACCCGGCATGGACAGCGGGAAGGTCACCTTGCGGAACGTGGTGGACGGCTTCGCGTACAGGTCCCCCGCCGCCTCGTGGAGCCGCGGGTCGATCCGCTCCAGCGAGGTGTAGAGCGGCAGGATCATGAACGGCAGGAAGTTGTACGTCAGACCGGTGACCACCGCCAGCGGTGTGGCGAGCACCCGGCTGCCGTCGGTCATCCCGAGCCAGTTGGTGACGTCGAGGAAACCGATGGAGTTGAGCGTCTCCACCACGGGCCCGCTGTCCGCGAGGATCGTCTTCCAGGCGAGCGTGCGGATCAGGAAGCTGGTGAAGAACGGCGCGATGACCAGGACCAGCAGCAGATTGCGCCAGCGGCCGGCCTTGAACGCGATCAGATACGCCAGCGGGTAGCCGAACAGCAGACACAGCGCGGTGGCCGTGCCCGCGTACAGCACCGAGCGCAGGAACTGCGGCCAGTACTCGGTGAGCGCGTCCCAGTACGTCTGGAAGTGCCAGGTGACCTGGAAGCCCTCCTCCAGTGAGCCGGTCTGCACCGAGGTCGACGCCTGGTACACCAGCGGCAGCGCGAAGAAGACCAGCAGCCACAGCATGCCGGGCAGCAGGAGCCAGTACGGCACCAGCTTGCGGCGCACCGACGGCTTGTGGACGACCGGTTCGGGGGCGGGTGGCGCGGGCGGCGCCGCGGTGACGGTCACGGCGTCGCCTCCACCGTCTCCACACCGGCGTCGATGTCCTGGCCGGCGTCGAGGCCGAAGGTGTGCTCGGGGTTCCAGTGCAGGACGACCCGCGCGCCGGGCACCAGTCGGGGGTCCCGCTCGATGTTCTGCGCGTACACCTCCAGCTCCGGGCAGACCGGGCTGTCGATGACGTACTGCGTGGAGACACCGATGAAGCTGGAGTCGGCGATCGTGCCGGTGAAGCGGTTGCGGCCGTCCGCGATGCTGCCCGCGTCGTCCGCGTGCGCCAGCGATATCTTCTCCGGCCGCACACCGACCAGCAGCTTTCCGCCGGTGGTGGGCGCTGTCGCGCAGCGCTGCGCGGGCAGCCGCAGCTTGGCGTCGGCGGCGGTGACGACGACCTCCCCGCCGGTGTTCGACGCCACCTCGGCCTCGATGAGGTTGGAGGTGCCGAGGAAGTTGGCGACGAAGGTGGTCTGCGGGTTCTCGTAGAGCTCGGCGGGCGCGCCCAGTTGCTCGACGCGTCCTCCGTTCATCACCGCGACGGTGTCGGCCATGGTCATGGCCTCCTCCTGGTCGTGGGTGACATGGACGAAGGTGATGCCGACCTCGGTCTGGATGCGCTTGAGCTCCAGCTGCATCTGGCGGCGCAGCTTGAGGTCGAGGGCGCCGAGCGGCTCGTCGAGCAGAAGGACCTGGGGGTGGTTGATGAGCGCGCGGGCCACGGCGACGCGCTGCTGCTGTCCTCCGGAGAGCTGGTGCGGCTTGCGCTGGGCGAAGTCGCCGAGCTGCACGAGGTCGAGCATGTCGCCCACCTGCTTCTTCACCGACTTGATGCCGCGGCGGCGCAGGCCGAAGGCGACGTTCTCGTAGATGTCGAGGTGCGGGAAGAGCGCATAGCTCTGGAAGACGGTGTTGACGGGGCGTTTGTGCGGCGGCAGGCCGGTGACGTCTCTGTCGCCGAGGAAGACGGATCCGGTGGTCGGGTCCTCCAGACCGGCGATCATCCGCAGGGTGGTGGTCTTGCCGCAGCCGGACGCTCCGAGCAGGGCGAAGAACGAGCCCTGCGGGACGGTCAGGTCCAGCGGGTGCACCGCGGTGAAGGAGCCGTAGGTCTTGCCGATCCCGGAGAGGCGGACTTCGCCGCCCGCAGTCTTTTCAGTCATGGGTCGCGATCCCGGTGGTGTCGGTGGAGCGGAGGAGGTCAGGCGCCGATGAGCTTGGCGAACTTCTCTTCGTAGGCCTTCTCTTCTGCGCTGGTGAGGGAGCGGAAGGCGTGGGACTTGGCGGCCATGGCCTTGTCCGGGAGGATCAGGGTGTTCGACGCCAGCTCGGGGTCGATCTTCGCCAGTTCGGCGCCGACACCCTCCACCGGGCAGACGTAGTTGATGTACGCGGCGAGCTGGGCCGCCACCGGGAGTTCGTAGTAGTAGTCGATGAGCCGGGTGGCGTTGCGCTGGTGCCTGGCCTGCGCCGGGACCAGCAGGTTGTCGCTGGAGGTGATGTAGCCGGGGGCCGGGATCGCGTACTGGATCGCGGGGTTGTCGGCCTGAAGCTGGATGACGTCACCGGCCCAGGCCAGACAGGCCGCGAGGTCGCCCTTGTCCAGGTCCGAGGTGTAGTCGTTGCCGGTGAAGCGGCGGATCTGCTTCTTGTCGACGCCCTTCTGGAGCCGGCCGATGGCCGCGTCGTAGTCGGCGTCGGTGAACTTCGCCGGGTCCTTGCCGATGTCCAGCAGTGTCATGCCGACGGTGTCGCGCATCTCCGTGAGGAAGCCGACGCGCCCCTTGAGGGTGGGGTCGTCGAGCAGCTGGGTGACGGAGTCCACCTTCTTCCCGCCGGTCGCCTTGGTGTTGTAGGCGATGACCGTCGAGATGCCCGTCCAGGGATAGGAGAACGAGCGCCCCGGGTCCCAGTCGGGGCTGCGGAACTGGGCGGAGAGATTCGCGAACGCGTGGGGCAGCAGCGCCGGGTCGAGCCTCTGCACCCAGCCGAGGCGGATCATCCGCGAGGCCAGCCAGTCGGTGACGCATATCAGGTCGCGGCCGGTGTCCTGGCCGGCGGCGAGCTGCGGCTGGATCTTGCCGAAGAACTCGACGTTGTCGTTGATGTCCTCGGTGTACTTGACCTTGATCCCGGTGCGCCGGGTGAACTCGGTCAGTGTGGGACGGCTCTTCTCGTCCTCACTGACATCCATGTACTCCGTCCAGTTGGAGAAGGTGATCTGCTTCTCCTGCGCGGAGTGGTCGTCGGAGGCGGCTTCGCCCTCGCGCTTGGCGGGCGGGATTCCGCAGGAGCTCAGCGTGCCGATGCCGCCGACGGTGAGGGCTCCGACGCCGGTGGCGCGCAGCATCGAACGGCGGGTGAGGGCTCCCCGGCCATTGGTCAGACTGCGCCGCACCGCGGCCAGTTGGGCCGCGGACAGGCCGTCGGGCTCGTTGTGGTCCATGAACAGTGCCCTTTCGGGATGGGTGCCGCTGGTCGGACGGTGCTGGCTATCGGTCCCCGAACACGGTGCGGTGCCAGTCCTTGCGGACGACCGCGGTGTTGTCGAACATCACGTGCTTGACCTGCGTGTACTCCTCGAAGGAGTAGACGGACATGTCCTTTCCGAAACCGGAGGCCTTGTAGCCGCCGTGGGGCATCTCGCTGATGATCGGGATGTGGTCGTTGACCCACACGCAGCCCGCCTTGATCTCACGGGTGGCCCGGCCGGCGCGGTAGACGTCCCGGGTCCAGGCGGAGGCGGCGAGGCCGTACGGGGTGTCGTTGGCCAGCGCGATGCCTTCGTCGTCCGAGTCGAAGGGGAGGACGACGAGGACCGGGCCGAAGATCTCGGCCTGCACGATCTCGCTGTCCTGGGCGGCGCCGGCGACCAGAGTGGGCCGGTAGTAGGCACCGCTCTTGAGTATCCCCTGCGGGGCTTCGCCGCCCGTCACGACGGTGGCGTAGCCGCGCGCCCGGTCCACGAAGGCGGCGACGCGGTCGCGCTGGAGGTGGGAGACGAGCGGGCCGAGGTCGGTCGCGGGGTCGAAGGGGTCGCCCAGCCGCACGGTGGCCATCAGATCGGCGACTCCGCTGACGAACGCGTCGTAGAGCGGGCGCTGTACGTAGGCGCGGGTGGCGGCGGTGCAGTCCTGGCCGGTGTTGATGAGCGAGCCGGCGACCGCGCCGTGCACCGCCGACTCCAGGTCGGCGTCGTCGAAGACCAGGAAGGGGGCCTTGCCGCCGAGTTCGAGGTGGAGCCGCTTCACGGTGGAGGTGGCGATCTCGGCGACGCGCTTACCGACGGCGGTGGAGCCGGTGAAGGACGTCATGGCGACGTCCGGGTGCCCGACCAGGTGCTCGCCCGCGTCCCGGCCCGCGCCGCTGACGACGTTGACGACACCGTCGGGGATGCCCGCCTCGGTCGCCGCCGCCGCGAACATCAGCGAGGTCAGTGGGGTGATCTCGGCGGGCTTGAGCACGATGGTGTTGCCGGCGGCGATCGCCGGCAGGATCTTCCAGGCGGCCATCTGGAGCGGATAGTTCCAGGGCGCGATGGAGCCGACGACGCCGATGGCCTCCCGGCGTACGTAGGAGGTGTGGTCGCCGCTGTACTCACCGGCCGACTGACCCTGGAGGTGGCGGGCGGCCCCGGCGAAGAAAGCGGTGTTGTCGACGGTGCCCGGCACGTCGAACTCGGTGCTGAGCTTGATCGGCTTCCCGCACTGGAGGGACTCCGCGCCGGCCAGGTCCTCGGACTGCTCGGCGAGCACGGCCGCGAACCGGTGGAGAGCGTCCGAACGCTCACCGGGCGTGGCACCCGACCATGCGGGGAACGCCTCGCGCGCGGCGGCGACGGCCGCGTCGACGTCGGCGGCCCCGGCGAGCTCATAGCTGTGGACCGTCTCACCCGTCGCGGGGTCCACGATGTCCTGTGTACGTCCTGAGGTGCCGGGCCGCAGCCGGCCGCCGATGTACTGCGCGCCGTCCGCGAAGCGGTCCTGCACCTGGAAGCGGTTGCCCATGACGCTCTCCGTTGTCCCAGCTCGATTTGAGTGCCGATCCTGGCAGAGCACCTGTTACCCAACAAGTGATTCCGTAGTTGCCTTTTGATTACGCGACGGATTCGGTCGACCATGTGTCGCGTTGCGGCCCTCATCCCCGTACGGAGTGTCAGTGGTGGATGCGAGACTCGCGTGCATGGGGATGGATGAGCTGATCGGGCAGGTCAGCAGCGGTCGACAGGTCAAGTATCTGCACTTCTGGGGGCACGCACCGCGCAAGGACGGCAGCGTCGGTCCGAGCTGTCTCAGCCAGTGGTGGGAGGCGCCCTTCGAGGTGGAGGGGGTGCGGTATGCGACGGCCGAGCACTGGATGATGGCCCACAAGGCGCGGCTGTTCGGTGACGCGGAGGCGGAGCGAAAGGCGCTCGAAGCGCCGAATCCCGGAGCGGCGAAGCGGGCCGGACGAGAGGTGCGGGGTTTCGACGACACGCTCTGGAAGCGGGAGCGGTTCGCGATCGTCCGCTCGGGCAGCGTGCACAAGTTCGCGCAGCATGCGGCGCTGCGGGATTTTCTGCTGACCACGGGAGACCGGGTGCTCGTCGAAGCCAGCCCGCTGGACCGGATCTGGGGTATCGGTCTGGCCGCGGACGACGAGCGGGCACAGGACCCCACGCGCTGGCGCGGGCAGAACCTGCTGGGGTTCGCGCTGATGGAGGCGCGCGAGGAGCTCAGGGCCGCGGGGGCGCAGGGCGCCTAGGGGCCGCGCCTCGGAGCGGGTCGAGGCTGCGTGTGCGGGACGCGGCCCGGGCCCTGCCGGGCGTGAATCCGGTCGGGGACACCTGCGGGCGCGACCCGGACCAGGAGCCGGCGGACGCGGTCACGGCCCGAGGAGCAGGGCCCCTGGAGCCAGGCCTCCCAGCGGCGGCCGGGGCTATGGGCACGGGACGCGGTCACGGGGCCTCTCGACATGAGCCGGGCGGGGCACCTATGGATGCGACCCGGACCAGGAGCCGGCGGAGGCGAGCCGGGCCGGAGGAGCACGCCGCCCGGACGCCGGACCTTCCGCCGGCCGGGGGGTCGGGGCTGCGGGTGGGGGGACCCGGCCGGGAGTCTGCCCCCGCGAGTCGGCCCCGGGGGGGGCAGGGTTCTTTGGAGGCCGGACTTCCCAGCGGGGGGCTCCGAAAGCCGCGGGGCGTGAGGCGAGCCAGGTTGCGTCTGTCCGACGTGAGTGGGCACGGGAGCCTGCGGACGCGACCGGCAAGGACACACGGCCGATACCCGGACCCGGAAAGCGGTCTTCCTCGCGCAACGGACTTCTCGTCAGGAGCCTGCCGGACATGAACCGGCCAGGGCACCTGAGGACGCGACCGGCTCGACCGGCCCAGAAGCCGGCGGCCGAGGCACGGCGCGGGGAACAGGCTCGCCAGGCGCCAGGCGCCAGGCGCGCCCGGCAGCCGGGCTGCGGTGCGGGCCCCGGCACCGGGGACTGCCCCCGGTGTGAACCGGTCGGGGACACCTGCGGGCGCGAACCGCTCCGGGTAGGTGTGGTCCGGTCAGCGCGCGGCCGAGAGCACGGCCGGCGGCGCGGCGCTGTCGATCACCAGCGTGTTGCCGAAGTCGTCGTTCCTGTTCCGCTCGTCGTTGATCGCCTCGGTGATGCCCCAGGCCAGCAGGCCGACGACCACCAGGCCGATGACGATGCCGACGGAGCCGAGGATGATCCCGGAGAGCGCCATCCCGCCGTTGGTGGCCTCACCGCGCTGGACCCGCTTGCGGCCCAGGATGCCGAAGATCAGGGCCAGGACGCCGAGGACGATGGCGACGACGCCGTAGAGGCAGAACAGGCAGACGGACAGGATGCCGAGCACCATCGCCGTGGTGCCCATGCCGTTCGCCGGGGCGGCCTGCCAGCCGGGCTGACCGTAGGTCTGATACCCCGGGTATCCGGCGTGGCCGAACGGATCACCGGCGCCGGGCCCGGTCACCGGAGGGGCCGCGGGGTAGCCGTACGGGCCGGGAGCGGGCCGGGCGGGTCCGCCCGGGGCTATCGGGGGCGGCGGCACCGAGCCGGTGTCCCCGACGCCGGGCATCGAGGTGACCGTCATCTGGTCGTGCACCGGCGGGACCGGCGGTGCCGGGGTGACGGGCTTGTGCAGCGGAACCTTGTCCTGCGGCGCGCTGCTCGCCGGGGGAGCCCACGGGTCGCGGTCACGGGGCTCGGGTCCGCCCGGCGGCTGGGCCTGGTTCTCTGCCATGGTTCTCCCCCATCGTGGTTCGCGCTCATGCTACGGCCTGCCCCCTGTCGCGGAACGGCCGCCTACGATGATCCCTGACACCAGCGGCCGTACAGCACACGGAGGACCCCGATGACCGATCTGCATCCCTTCATCGCCGGGCTCCCCAAAGCCGAACTGCATGTTCACCACGTCGGATCGGCCTCGCCGCGCATCGTCGCCGAACTCGCCGCCCGGCACCCGGACTCCAAGGTGCCGACCGACCCCGAGGCGATCGCCGACTACTTCACCTTCACGGACTTCGCCCACTTCATCGAGGTCTATCTCTCGGTCGTGGATCTCATCCGCACCCCCGAGGACGTCCGGCTGCTCACCTTCGAGATCGCCCGCGACATGGCCCGCCAGAACATCCGCTACGCCGAGTTGACCGTCACGCCGTTCAGCTCGACCCGTCGCGGTATCGACGAGAAGGCCTTCATGGCCGCGATCGAGGACGCCCGCACGGCCGCCGAGGCCGAGCTGGGCGTGGTGCTGCGCTGGTGCTTCGACATTCCCGGTGAGGCGGGCCTGGAGGCGGCGGAGGAGACGACCCGGCTCGCGGTGGAGCTGCACCCCGAGGGCCTGGTGGCCTTCGGTCTGGGCGGACCGGAGATCGGTGTGCCGCGCCCGCAGTTCAAGCCGTACTTCGACCGCGCTCTGGCCGCCGGACTGCACTCCGTGCCGCACGCCGGTGAGACGACCGGACCGCAGACCGTCTGGGACGCGCTGAACGATCTGCGGGCCGAGCGGATCGGGCACGGCACCAGCTCCGTCCAGGACCCGGCGCTGCTCGCCCATCTCGCCGAGCGGCGGATCGCGTTGGAGGTCTGCCCGACGTCCAACATCGCGACCCGGGCCGTCACCGTTCTCGACGACCACCCCATCAAGGAGATGGTCGCGGCCGGCGTCCTGGTGACCGTCAACAGCGACGACCCGCCGATGTTCGGCACCGACCTCAACAACGAGTACGGGGTGGCCGGCCGGCTGCTCGGCCTCGACGAGCGCGGTCTCGCCGCGCTCGCGAAGAACGCCGTGGAGGCTTCGTTCCTCGACCCGGCGGGCAAGGCGCGCATCGCCGAGGAGATCGACGCGTACACCACGGCATGGCTCGCGCGTTGAGCCCCGTGGAGAACGGTCTCGTGCGCACCGTCAGTGTCGTCGGCCATCGCGGCGATCCCTACCGCGTGCGGGAGAACACCCTGCCCTCGCTCCGCTCGGCCGTCGAACGGGGCGCGGACGCGGTCGAGGTCGACGTACGACTGACGCGCGACGGTGTGCCGGTGCTGCTGCACGACGCGACGCTGAAGCGGCTGTGGGGGCACGACCGCCCGCTGTCGGGGCTGACCCGTGCCCAGGTCGAGGAGCTCACGCGAGGCGGTGTGCCGCCCCTGCGGGACGCGCTGCTCGACGTCGGCGCGCACCGTCTGCTGATCGACCTGCCCGGCGCCACCGAGGAATCGGTACGGGCTGTGGTCGGCCTGGTCCGCGACTGCGGCGCGGCCGAGCGCGTGTACTACTGCGCGGGCCCCGCCACCATGCTCGCGGTACGGAACGAGGACCCGGCGGCCGAGACAGCCCTGACGTGGACCTCGCTGGCGCCGCCGCGGCCGGTCCTCATCGACGCCGTACGTCCGCGGTTCCTCAACTACCGCTTCGGGCTGGTCGGTCGGGAGCTCGTGGACCGTGTGCACAAGGACGGCATGCTGGTCTCCGCCTGGACGGCCGACACCCGGCGCACCATGCGCCGGCTGATCCGGTCCGGCGTGGACTCCGTCACCACCAACCGGGTGGACGCGCTGGCATCCGTCCTCCGGGACAACTCCCTCGCCGGTCCGCCTTCTTGATCGTTCCGGCATGATGGACCCACTCACCCGGCGGAGGAGCAGAAGTGACCGACAGGATCCGTGCCGACGTAGCGCACAACGCCAGGGTCTGGAACCACTGGCTGGGCGGCAAGGACAACTACCCGGTCGACCGCGCGGTGGGTGACCACGTCACCGGCCTGTACCCCAGCATCGGCGAAGTGGCCCGTGCCGACCGGGCGTTCCTGGGCCGCGCGGTGGAGTTCCTCGCCGGTGAGGCGGGCGTACGGCAGTTCCTGGACATCGGCACCGGGCTGCCGACTGTCGACAACACCCATGAGGTCGCCCAGCGCATCGCCTCCGACGCGCGGATCGTCTACGTCGACAACGACCCGATCGTCCTGGCGCACGCCCGCGCCCTGCTCACCAGCTCACCCGGCGGTACGACGGAGTATCTGGACGCGGACGCCCACGACCCGGCGGGGATCGTGCGGGCCGTCGAGCCGACGCTGGACCTGCGCAAGCCGGTGGCCGTGATGATGCTCGGCATCCTGAACTTCGTGATGGACACCGCCGAGGCCCGCACCATCGTGCGCACGCTGATGGACGCCGTGCCCTCGGGCAGCTATCTGGTCCTCACCCATCCCACCCTCGAACTGGGCGGGGAGGGCAACGAGGAAGCGATGCGCTTCTGGAACGAGAACGCCACTCCCCCGATCACGGCGCGCAGCGGCACGGAGTTCGCCTCGTTCCTGGACGGCCTGGAGGTGCTGGAGCCCGGCATCGTCTCGTGCTCCCGCTGGCGGCACGACGTAGCGCGGGAGAGCATGTTCCCGCAGGTGGCGCAGTTCGGCGCGGTCGCCCGCAAACCCTGACCGCGACGGCGAACCCCCGCTGACCGGCGCCCGCTTGACGCCCATGGTCCCCTCGGGTGCGCCCGACAACTCGGCCTACCCGGAGACTCGGCCCACCCGGAGACTCGTCGCACCCGCTCAGGAGGAGCCCGCTACAACCCGACGAGGGAGTTCCATCGCCGGGCGAAGTCGGCGCGCTCCTCCGAGGCGATGTCCCGGGCGATCGCGAGCCGTCTGCGCATCACGTCGTCCGGAAAGATCAGTGGGTCCTCCGCCAGCGCGGCCGTCTCCTCGTCCTTGGACGAGGCCAGTACGTCACGCGCGGCCGGCACCGGGCAGACGTAGTTGACCCAGCTCGCGAGTTCGGCGGCGACCTCCGGCCGGTAGTAGTGGTCGACCAGTGCCTCCGCATTGCGCTTGTGGCGGGCGAGGTTGGGGATCATCAGGCTCTCCGCCCACAGCTCGCCGCCCTCCTCGGGCACGACGAACTCGATGTCGGGGTTGTCCGCCTGGAGCTGGATGACATCGCCGGAGTACGCCTGGCAGGCGACAACGTCACCGGTGTCGAGGTCCTTGATGTAGTCGTTGCCCGTGAACCGCCTGATGTGACCGCGCCGCACCAGCTTCTCCAGCCGGTCGCACACGGCGTGGAAGTCGTCCGCGGTCCACCGCGTGATGTCGACGCCGTCGGCCTGCATCAGCAGGGCGAAGGACTCGTCGAGCCCGGACAGCAGCGTGACCCGGCCGCGCAGATCGTCCGCCCACAGGTCGCTCGTACGCCGCAGTTCGCGGCCGAGCTTCCTGCGGTTGTAGGCGATGCCGGTGATTCCCGACTGCCAGGGGACGCTGTGCAGCCGTCCCTTGTCGAATGCGGGTGAGCGCAGCTGCGGGTCCAGGTAGCGGGTGACGTTGGGCTGCTTCGTCCGGTCCATCTCCTGCACCCAGCCGAGGCGTACGAAGCGCGCGGCCATCCAGTCGCTGACGACGATCAGATCGCGGCCGGTCTCCTGATGGTTCATCAGGGCTGGGCTGATCTTCCCGAAGAACTCGTCGTTGTCGTTGATCTCCTCGGTGTAGGTGACGGAGATCCCGGTGCGTTCGGTGAAGGCGTCGAGGGTGGGCCGCTCGGAGGTGTTCTCGTCGTCGGTGTCGATGTAGAGGGGCCAGTTGGCGAAGTCGAGAGTGCGGTCGTGGCCCGAGTCGTCGCGGGCCGCACGGTCGCCGGGCTCGACGTAGGCCGCGGGCACCCCGCACCCGGCGAGCACGGCGGGGCCGGCGAGAGCGGAGCCCGCGCCTATGGCGCGCAGCAGGGTCCGCCGTGACATGGGGTTCATCCGGATCGCGGGCACGTCCGCAGGATGGCGGGCGGCGCGTGCGGGCGGCAATGGACGGTGCGTCGACCCCTGGGAGCAGGAGGGGACACCCTGTCGATCATGGACAGGCGTCAATAGTTCATGGACACTTGTCCATGAAATCCGTCCACGCAACAGAAACGAGCCGGTCATGAACGCAACGGCCCACGTCCTGGTCGGCCTGGTGGCCGCGCTGCACCTCTACATCCTGGTGCTGGAGATGTTCCTCTGGGAGCGCAGACCCGGCCGCCAACTCTCCGGCTTCGACGCCGAGATGGCCCGCGCCACCGCCCCGCTCGCCGCCAACCAGGGCCTCTACAACGGCTTTCTCGCGGCGGGCCTCGTCTGGGGCCTGATCGCCTCGGACCCGACCGGCTACCGGGTGCAGGTCTTCTTCACCGCGTGCGTGGTGGTCGCGGGCCTGTACGGCGGCTTCACCGCGAACCGCCGCATCCTCCTCGCGCAGGCGCTGCCGGGAGCGCTCGCCCTGACTGCGGTCCTGGTGGCCGGATGACCGACCCCAGGACGGAACGCACCCGGGCCAGGCTGCGGGCCGCGCTGCTGGAGGAGGGCGCGGGCCGTGCTCTCGACGAGGTCAGCGTGGCCGCGGTGGTCCGCAGGGCCGGGCTCGGCCGCGCCACGTTCTATCTGCACTACGCGGACCTGGAGGCACTGGCGGTCGACGCCTGCGCCGAGGTCGTGCGCGAGGCGGTGGAGGCACTGCACGCCTGGCGCGGCGTCCCCGACCCGGCGGCCCCACCCCCGCCGCTGACGGACTTCTTCACCGGCCTGTCCGCCCGCGCGCATCTCTACCGCCCGCTCCTGCGCGAGGGCGGCAGCGGCCCGCTCGGCGATCTGCTCCACACGGAGCTGCGCGCCCGCAGCCGCCGCGAACGGGAACTGGTCGGCGCTCCCCGTCCGGATCTGATCGCCACGGCCGTGGCGGCCACCTTCGCCGGCCTGCTCGCCGACTGGCTGCACGGCGCGATCGAGGCGGACCCCGCGGAGATGGCCGGCCAGGCCTGGCGGCTGCTCATCGCGCTCCACGGGACCCCGCTGGCGTGACTCCGGGCAGACGACAGCCCCCGCGCCCGTCCGGGCGCGGGGGCTGTCGAGGCCGGTGAATGACGACCGTCAGACGTCCAGCGACGTCATCACGTGCTTGACGCGGGTGTAGTCGTCGAACCCGTACGCCGACAGGTCCTTGCCGTAGCCCGACTTCTTGAAGCCGCCGTGCGGCATCTCCGCCACGAGCGGGATGTGGGTGTTGATCCACACGCAGCCGAAGTCCAGCGACTTCGACATCCGCATCGCGCGGCCGTGGTCCTTCGTCCACACCGACGAGGCCAGCGCGAACTCGACGCCGTTCGCCCACTCCAGGGCCTGTGCCTCGTCCGTGAAGGACTGCACGGTGATCACGGGCCCGAAGACCTCGTTCTGGATGATCTCGTCGTCCTGCTTCAGGCCGGAGACGACGGTGGGAGCGTAGAAGTAGCCCTTGTCACCGACCCGGTGGCCGCCCGCCTCCACCTTCGCGTGCGCCGGCAGCCGGTCGATGAAGCCGGTGACCTGGGCGAGCTGGTTGGCGTTGTTCAGCGGGCCGTAGAGCACGTCCTCGTCGTCCGGAGCGCCCGTCTTCGTCTCCGACGCCGCCTTCGCCAGCGCCGCCACGAACTCGTCGTGGATCGACTCCTGCACGAGCACGCGGGTCGCGGCCGTGCAGTCCTGGCCGGCGTTGAAGTAGCCCGCCACCGAGATGTCCTCGACGGCCTTGGCGATGTCGGTGTCCTCGAAGACGACGACCGGCGCCTTGCCGCCCAGCTCCAGGTGGACCCGCTTGACGTCCTTGGCCGCGGAGGCCGCGACCTGGATGCCCGCGCGTACGGAACCGGTGATCGACGCCATCGCCGGCGTCGGGTGCTCGACCATCGTGCGGCCGGTGTCACGGTCGCCGCAGATGACGTTGAAGACGCCCTTGGGCACGATCGAGCCGATGATCTCGGCGATCAGCACCGTGGAGGCGGGGGTGGTGTCCGACGGCTTCAGCACGACGGTGTTGCCCGCCGCGAGCGCCGGAGCGAACTTCCACACCGCCATCATCATGGGGTAGTTCCACGGCGCGACCTGCGCGCAGACGCCGACCGGCTCGCGGCGGACGATGGAGGTGAGGCCCTCCATGTACTCGCCGGCCGAGCGGCCCTCCAGCATGCGAGCGGCGCCCGCGAAGAAGCGGATCTGGTCCACCATCGGCGGGATCTCTTCGGTACGGGTCAGCTCCAGCGGCTTGCCCGTGTTCTCCGACTCGGCGGCGATGAGGTCCTCGGCCCGCTCCTCGAACGCGTCCGCGATCTTCAGAAGCAGCTTCTGGCGCTCGGCGGGCGTGGCATCGCGCCAGGCCGGGAAGGCCGCCGCGGCAGCGTCCATCGCGGCGTCCACATCCGGCTGCCCGGAGAGCGGCGACGTGGCGTACACCTCGCCGGTGACGGGGTTGATGACATCGATCGTCCGCCCGTCGGCGGCGTCCCGGAACTCCCCGTTGATGTAGTTGCGCAGACGACGCAGCTCGGTGGTCACTGTTGCCACCCCTCCTGTCAGATTCCGATGGGTGAGACAACCCACCCTAATCGCACGGCCGACGCTTTCAACAGCCCCGACCCTCCCCATCTTCGGATTCGGTTATATCCGATCCCTCGAACAACGAATATCATCGCTCAGGGCTTGCAAGACAGACGAGTCCCGGTGCACAGTGACCTCGTGGCCAGTCGAAGCGCAGAATCCAGGAAGACGAACGGATCGTCCCCGACGATCGACGCCGTCTCCCTCGCGATCATCGAGCAGCTCCAGGAGGACGGGCGCCGTCCGTACGCCGCGATCGGCAAGGCCGTGGGCCTGTCCGAAGCGGCCGTGCGCCAGCGCGTCCAGAAGCTGCTCGACCAGGGCGTGATGCAGATCGTCGCCGTCACCGACCCGCTCACCGTGGGTCTGCGACGCCAGGCGATGGTCGGTATCCGCGTCGAGGGCGACCTCGACGACATTGCCGAGGCGCTGACAGCCATGGCCGAGTGCGAGTACGTGGTGATGACCGCGGGCTCGTTCGACCTGATGGTGGAGATCGTCTGCGAGGACGACGACCACCTTCTCGAAGTGATCAACAAACGGATTCGCGCGCTCCCCGGCGTGCGCTCCACCGAGAGCTTCGTCTACCTCAAGCTCAAGAAGCAGACCTACATGTGGGGAACCCGATAGCCGTGAGCCAGGACCGCAGCGACCTCTCAAAGTCCGCGTACGACCACCTGTGGATGCACTTCACACGTATGTCGTCGTACGAGAACGCACCCGTGCCCACCATCGTGCGCGGTGAGGGCACCTACATCTACGACGACAAGGGCAAGCGCTACCTCGACGGCCTGTCGGGCCTGTTCGTCGTCAACGCCGGCCACGGCCGTCACGAGCTCGCCGAGACCGCCTACAAGCAGGCTCAGGAGCTCGCCTTCTTCCCGGTGTGGTCCTACGCCCACCCGAAGGCCGTCGAGCTCGCCGAGCGCCTGGCCCAGCACGCTCCGGGCGACCTGAACAAGGTCTTCTTCACCACCGGTGGCGGCGAGGCCGTGGAGACCGCGTGGAAGCTGGCCAAGCAGTACTTCAAGCTGCAGGGCAAGCCCACCAAGTACAAGGTCATCTCGCGCGCGGTCGCCTACCACGGCACCCCGCAGGGCGCGCTCTCCATCACCGGTCTGCCGGCGCTGAAGGCCCCCTTCGAGCCGCTGGTCCCCGGCGCGCACAAGGTGCCGAACACCAACATCTACCGCGCCCCGATCCACGGCGACGACCCCGAGGCCTTCGGCCGCTGGGCCGCCGACCAGATCGAGCAGCAGATCCTCTTCGAGGGCCCCGAGACGGTCGCCGCCGTCTTCCTGGAGCCGGTGCAGAACGCCGGCGGCTGCTTCCCGCCGCCGCCCGGGTACTTCCAGCGGGTCCGTGAGATCTGCGACCAGTACGACGTGCTGCTCGTGTCCGACGAGGTCATCTGTGCCTTCGGCCGCCTCGGCACGATGTTCGCGTGCGACAAGTTCGGCTACGTACCGGACATGATCACCTGCGCCAAGGGCATGACCTCGGGCTACTCCCCGATCGGCGCGTGCATCATCTCCGACCGCCTCGCCGAGCCGTTCTACCAGGGCGACAACACCTTCCTGCACGGCTACACCTTCGGCGGCCACCCGGTCTCCGCCGCGGTGGGCCTGGCCAACCTCGACATCTTCGAGAAGGAAGGCCTCAACCAGCACGTCTTGGACAACGAGGGCGCCTTCTTCGACACCCTGAAGAAGCTGCACGACCTGCCGATCGTCGGCGACGTCCGCGGCAACGGCTTCTTCTACGGCATCGAGCTGGTGAAGGACAAGGCCACCAAGGAGACCTTCACCGACGAGGAGACCGAGCGCGTGCTCTACGGCTTCCTCTCGAAGGCGCTCTACGACAACGGCCTGTACTGCCGCGCCGACGACCGGGGCGACCCGGTCGTCCAGCTGGCGCCGCCGCTGATCTCCAACCAGGAGACCTTCGACGAGATCGAGGGCATCCTGCGGACCGTCCTCACGGAGGCCTGGACGAAGCTCTAGTCCTCCCGCCTTCCGGCGCCGACACGGCCCGGGTGCGCCCATCCGAGTGAGATGGGGGCGCCCGGGCCGTGTGTTTCCCAGGACCCCGCATCCGACTACCTAGCGTGCGAGTGACCGATCGGCCCTGCCGTCGTTCCCCCGTACGGGGGAGGACAAATCTGATCAGAACCGAGGTGACACCATGGTGGCCCCGCCGGACAACGATGTGATCTGGGCACGCTCCCTGCACCATTCGCACAGCGGCTCCCCCGCGCTGGCAGGTGTCTCGCTGGGTGTGCGGGACGGCGAGATCCTCGCCGTGAGCGGCCCGCGCGGCAGCGGGAAGACGACACTGCTGCAGTGTCTGTCGGGCCAACTCGTCCCGCACGAGGGCGAGGTGTGGTTCAACAGCTCCCCCGTGCACACACTGGCCCCGCTTCAGCGGGAGCGGCTGCGCCGTGAGCGGTTCGGCTGGATCGACCCGGAGCCCACCCTCGTGCCCGAGCTCACGGCGTGGGAGAACGCCGCACTGCCGCTCCTGCTGCGCGGCACCTCCCACCGCAAGGCCAAGAAGGCCGCGACCGAGTGGCTGGAGCGCCTCGACATCGGCGCGTGCGCCCGGAAGCGCCCGCGCGCCCTCGACCAGGCACAACGGCAGCGGATCGCCACCGCCCGGGCACTCGTGAGCGAGCCGTCCGTGCTGTTCGCGGACGAGCCGACGGCCACGCTGCACCGGGCCGAGCGGGCCCAGGTGCTCCGTACGATCACGGCGGCGGCGCGCTCGCACCGGATCACGGTGGTGCTCGCGACGCACGACACGGAGGTGGCGGCGCTCGCGGACCGTTCGATCTCGCTCCTGGACGGCCGTCGCGTCAACTCCCTCACGGCCGAGGCGGAAGGCCGGGCCGAGTGCTCGCTCTCCGTCTAGCCCGCGGCTCCCACCCCCTGGCCCTACTGCGCCGGCTGCTGGTGGCCGCGGCCTCGGCGGGGGTGGGTTTCCTGCTGCTGTGCACGCTGTCGTACGCGCTCGCCCACCCCGGCTCCGCCGCGTCCGTCGCCCGCCTCACCTGGTGTGTGATCCCGCTCGCCGCGACCGTGCACTTCGCCGTGGCCGTGGCCCGCGCGGATCCGAGCACCCGGCCGCGGCCCGGCCTGTCCGCGATCGGTCTCGGACCCGGCCGGCTGGCGGCGCTCGCCGCCGTCTCCACGGCCATGTCCGGCGCCCTCGGCAGCATGGTCGCGCTGCTGTTCTTCCTGCATCTGCGGGGCGATCTGACCGGGCTGCCGTTCGACGGTGCCGCCTCCGAGCTGCTGGCCGCCGACCGGCCGCTGCCCCTGGCGGCCATGCTGATGCTGCTGGCGATCGCGCCGCTGAGCGCGACGGCCGCGACGGCTCTGACCCTGCGTCCGCGGCGGACGCCGTCGGGCCTCGACCCGGAGCCCGTCGAGGAGCCCAAGGGCCCGCCCGGGGGTCTGCCCTGGGGCTGTGCGCTGACCACGGCGGGACTGGCCATCGAGACGTACACGGCCCGGACCAGCCCCGGTTCGTCCTTCCCGCTCGCCGGTTCCTTCGAGTCGAACCCCGTCGGTGTCCTCGCCGGCTGGACGCTCACCGCCCTCGGCCTGGCCCTCGCGGGACCGGCGATCACCCACTTCTGCGGCCGTCTCCTGCAGATGCTGCGGCCCGGCGCGATCCGGCTGCTCGCCGGACGGACGCTGATGGACGAGGCCCGCGGCATCGGCCGTCCGCTGGGGGTGGTGTCCGCGGTCGCGTCGGCGGTGATCACGGCCTCGACGCTGTACGACACGGGCCCGCGCCCCTTCGGACCGCTCACCGGCCTGGGCGCCGCGCTGGTCATCGCGTGCACGACGGCGACCCTGCTGACCTCGGTGGCCGAGTCCCGCCACGCCCGCGCGATCACCACCGCGAACCTGCGCAAGCTCGGCACCCCCGCGGCCATGCTCCGGGCGGCGGCGGGACTGCGCCTGGCGGCCCTGCTGGTGGTCTTCGGTCCCCTGACCTGGATCGTGGCCACGCTGGCGGCGATTCCGCTCTCGGGCTGAGCCCGCCTGGCCGCCGGGGTTCGCCGGCGGCCGTACAGGGGGTGGGGCCGTCGTCCCGGCCCACCCCCTATCGTGGCGGCATGGCGCACGGATCAGGGCCCGACTGCAGCGGGCACAGCAACGACCGCGAGATCGAGACCATCGAGGAGTTCGACGACATCGTCGGCCACGGCTCCCTCGCCGGCTACCGCGTCCAGTCCGTGGATCTGACGGATCGCACGTTCCCGCTCCTCTCCCTCGACTGCACCGGCGCCGTGTTCCTCGGCTGCCCGATGCAGCCCGACGCGGCCGCCAAGGTCCGCGCGGAGGGCGCGCTCGTCTTCCCGCCCGTGCCCCATCTCCCCTTCGACCCGTACCGCGGGCTGCTCTACACCGCGGACGAACTCTTCGCGGACCTCGCCCGGGGCGGATACGAGGCCACCCCCGACGCCCGCGCGTACGCCTGGTTCCAGCAGACCAAGGCCGACGGCGACATCTTCGCCTCGATGCTCCGCGCGGTCCACGACGACGCGATCTCCGACGCCCTGGACGAACACCTCGTCAGCGCCCGCGTGGTAGGGGTGATGGGCGGTCACGCGATGGCCCGGGGCACCTCCGCGTACGAGGGCGCCGCGCGGCTCGGCCGGGCGCTCACCCGCTCCGGGTTCACGGTCGCCACCGGCGGCGGTCCGGGCGCGATGGAGGCGGCGAACCTCGGTGCGTACGCCGCACCGCACCCGGACGAGATGCTGACCGAGGCACTTGAACTCCTCTCCAAGACACCCTCGTTCGTGCCGTCGGTCTCGGACTGGGCCGCCGCCGCACTCGACATCCGGGACCGCTGGCCGGGCGGTGGGGACTCCGTCGGCATCCCGACCTGGTTCTACGGTCACGAGCCGCCCAACGCCTTCGCCGGTCACATCGCCAAGTACTTCGCCAACGCCACCCGTGAGGACGGCCTCCTGGCACGGTCCAACGCGGGCGTGATCTTCCTGCCGGGCGCCGCGGGCACGCTCCAGGAGATATTCGACAGCGCGACGCCCAACTACTACGAGTCCCGCGGCGAACCGACCCCGATGGTCCTCGTGAACAAGGCGCACTGGACGGAGAAGCTGCCGGCCTGGCCGCTGCTCCAGGCCCTCGCGGCGGGCCGATCGATGGAGTCCCGTATCGCCCTCGTCGAATCCGTCGAGGAGGCACCGGCCGCACTGGCACTGCTGGGCGGCGGCCTCCCGTAGTCCGCGCACACTTCCCCGCGTTCCGTGCGGCCCCCGAGGACCGTCAAGGCCCCGGGGCCTCGCAGCACAAGACACCGGAAAGCAACGCCAACCGCCGAATTCACGTCTGGCAGTCCAGCCGGAGCTGAACCGACCCACGTGAATGGAGCCCTTGGTGCTGATCGGCCTTCTGACCGCTGTCGCGGCCTCGATCTGTTACGGCACGGGGTCGGTGCTGCAAGCCGTCGGTTCCCGCAGGTCCGCACGGCGCGAGGCGGCCGCGGCCGGTGTCACGCAGCATGGCGGCCCCAATCTGTCGTCCACCGCGAAAGCCGCGATGACCTGGGAGTTCATCGTCGGCACCATCCTGGACTTCGTGGGCTTCGGGCTCGGCGCCCTCGCCGCGCGGATGCTTCCGCTGTTCCTCTCGCAGACCGTCATCAGCGCCAACCTGGTGGTCACGGCCGTGCTGAGTGTGAAGCTGCTCGGCATCCGGCTGAACCGCGCCGAGTGGACGTCGATCGCCGTCGTCTGCTCGGCCCTGGTGCTGCTCGCCACGGCGGCGGGCCCGGAAGGCAGCGGTCACACCCCCATCGCCACGCACTGGTGGCTGCTGGCGATCTCGCTGCTGCTGATGGCCGGTGGCACCGTGGCCGTACGGCTCCTCGGAGCGCGCGCCGCGATCCTCGCGGGTCTGCTGTCGGGCCTCGGCTTCGGCGCCCTCGGGGTCGGGGTGCGCATCCTGAACGGCATCGACCCCTTCGACCCGGGCGCGCTGCTCACGGACCCCGCGCTCTACGCGATCCTCGTCGCCGGCATCGGCGGCATGTATCTGCACACGGTCGCCCTGCAGATCGGCTCGGTGAACGGCGCGACGGCGGCACTCGTGGTCGGCGAGACCGTGCTGCCCGGCATGATCGGCGTCCTGTGGCTGGGCGACACCTCCCGGCCCGGCTTCGCCTGGGTGGCGATGACAGGGTTCCTGCTGGCGGTGGCCGGTGCGGTGGCGGTGGCCTGGTACGGCGCTCCCGAGGCCCACGGGACAACCGGGCAGGAGTCGGAGCAGCTGCCCGAGGACCCGGAAGCGGCGGCGGGACCGGACCTGCTGGCCCACAGCGGGTCGGCGCGGTGAATCAGCCCTGACCCCTACACGGTGGGCAGGGAGAGGCCGGCGTAGATCTGGTTGAGGACGGAGGGCAGCAGGGCGTTGGCCGTGGTCTTTCCGTCGGGCGACAGCGTCAGGTTCGCCCACAGGACCAGCGTGACGTCGTTCTCCGGGTCGTGGCCGATGAAGGAGTTGAAGCCGGGCAGTTCGCCGCCGTGGTAGTACATCGCCGCCCGTGGACCGAAGTGCTGGTAGGAGATGCCGTAGCCGTACTTCTGCCCGTCCGGCGCGGCCGGGTCCTCCGCCTGCAGGCTGTTCAGCCACTGCTTCTGGGCCGCGGGGGCGAGGACCTTGCCCGTCACCAGGGACCGGATCCAGGTGGCCATGTCCTCCGCGGTGGAGATGGCGCCGCCCGCGGCGGTGGCGTAGGAGGGGTTCTGGTGGGTGTAGTCCACCGGCGCGAGCTTCCCGGACCTGGCCGCGGCCCGCAGATCGGCGGGGTAGGGCTTGTCGACCAGGGCGTATTTCGTTCCGCCGTACATGTAGCCGTGCGAGTAGGGGGCCGGGAGGGACACGTCGCTGGTGCCGGGCAGCGAGGTTTCCGCCAGTCCGAGCGGTGCGAGCAGCCGGGTTCGGAACTGCTCGGACAGCGGGCGGCCGCCGGCCTTCTCCGCGACGAGGCCCAGCAGCGCGTAGTTGGTGTTGCTGTACTCGTAGGACGCGTTGGGCGCGAAGTTGGGCGGGCGGCGGAACGCGATGTCGAGCATCTGCTGCGGTGTGCGGGCCTTTTGGGGTTCGGCGTCCAGGGATGCCGCGAGTTCGGGCGCGCTCGTGTAGTTGTAGAGGCCGCTGCGCATCTTCAGCAGTTCGGCGATGGTGATGTTCCCGCCGTCGGGCACATCGGCGACGTAGTCGGACACCGGGTCGGTCATCCGGAGTCTGCCGTCCTGGGCAAGGAGGTTGATCAGCGCCGAGGTCAGGGTCTTGGTGTTGGAGGCGATCCGGAAGTGGTCGTTCGTCGTGGGCCTGTCGGACGTGCCCGACTCGGTGGTGCCGGTGGTCGCACTGAACGTTCCCTGCGGGGTGCGGAGCAGGACCACGGTGCCGGGAATCATGAGCTTCTTCGCCGCACTGTCCACGGCGGACCGGAGGGCGGCCGGATCGATGGTCCTCAGGGCCGACGGGCTGGGGGCCCGGGCGCTCGCCGCCGCGGAGACGGCCGACGTGTCGGCGACCGCCGTGAAACCCGTCCCCGAGGGCAGGACACCGCCCGCGACCAGCACGGCCGCGCACGCGCCCACCAGGGCAGTGCGCCGGACGGTACGTGACGCCCCGGAGCCGGCTCGCGCGGGGCGCGGGGGGTCCGGGACGTCGGTGCCGGGGTTCGGGGCGGTGCCGGGGTTCGGGGCGGTGCCGGGGTTCGGGGCGGTGCCGGGGTTCGGGGCGTCGGTGCCGGGATTCGGGGCGTCGGCGCCGTGGGGCCTGCGCCAGAAGGCTCGGGTGGTCCTCATCGGCGTCACACCCCTCGTGCGTGCGCTCGGCGGTCCCAGACCCCGCGCCCGGGAGGCTACATGGTCATTTTAGGCGTTCTCGACATATCCGAGAGGTCGGGCATCGGGGGTGATCACCGCAGAGGGCCGGTCGATCATGCCCCATACGCCACGGCTCGCCGTCCTGCCGCGGGCGACCGCCGTCATGGGGTCAGCCCAGCACCACCACGTCGTCGGCGCTGAAGACCACACTCACCTCGGCACCCTCGTGCGGCGCGTCGGCCGGTGCGCACTCGGCCTCCAGCGGCGGGCCGTCGGCCGGCCGAAGCCGCAGGGCGACGTGGTTTCCGCGGAAGGAACGGCTCGCGACCGTGCAGCGCATCCCGTCGCCGGCGTCCGTGAGCCGCACCCCCGTGGGCCGTACCAGCAACCGGGCCTCGCCCTGACGCGACCCGTCGGGGACCGGGATCTTCCCCCACGGTGTGTCCGCGGCGGTGCCGCTGACGGTCGCGCCCACCACGTTGTCGAAGCCGAGGAAGCGGGCCACGAACTCGTCAGCCGGTTTCTGCCAGACCTCCAGCGGTGTGCCCGCCTGCGCGATCCGGCCCTCCCGCATGACGACGACCCGGTCGGCGAGCGCGAAGGCCTCTCCCTGGTCGTGGGTGACGGCGAGCACGGTGGTGCCCAAGCGGCCGAACAGGCCACGGAGTTCGAGGACCAGGCGCTCGCGCAGACCGCGGTCCAGCTGGCCGAGCGGTTCGTCGAGCATCAGCAGTCGGGGCTCGGGGGCGAGGGCCCGGGCGAGTGCGACCCGCTGCTGCTCACCGCCCGAGAGCGAGGCGACGGCGCGGCGCTGCGCACCGGGCAGTCCGACCATCTCCAGCAACTGCGCAACGCGGCGCTCCTGTTCGGCGCGCGCGACACCGTGCATCCGCAGCCCGAAGGTGACATTGCCGCCGACGTCGCGCTGCGGGAAGAGCTGGTGGTCCTGGAACATCAGGCCGACCCCGCGCCGGTGCACCGGCACTCCCGCCTGGTCCGCGCCGGAGAGCAGTACCCGTCCCGAGTCCGCGCTCTGCAGCCCGGCGACGATCCGCAGCAGCGTGGACTTGCCGCTGCCGCTGGGGCCCAGCACGCACACGATCTCGTGCTCGGTGACCTCCAGGTCCACGGCGTCGAGCGCCACATGGGTCCCGAACCGTACGGTCACGTCCTCGAGTCGCAGCAAGGCCATCAGAACTCCCCGGCGGATCGGTCGATGGGCGCACCCCGGGACGACGTCCGGGGGCGCATCCTCTCCAGCAGCAGCAGCGCGGTCGCGCACACCACCATCAACAGCGTGCTCAGGGCCATCGCCTGACCGTAGTTGAACTCGCCCGGCCGCCCGAGGAGACGGGCCACGGCCACCGGCAGCGTCGGATGGTCCGGCCGCGCGATGAAGACGGTCGCGCCGAACTCGCCGAGGGACACGGCGAAGGCGAAGCCCGCGGCGATCAGCAACGCCCGGCGCACCAGCGGCAGATCGACCTCGCGCCACACCCGCAGGGGGGACGCGCCGAGCACGGCGGCGGCCTCGCGCAGTCGTCCGTCCACCGCCCGCAGGACGGGCAGCATGATCCGTACGACGAAGGGGACGCCGACCAGGGCCTGCGCGAGCGGGACCAGGATCCACGACGCCCGCAGGTCCAGCGGCGGTTCGTCGAGCGTGATCAGGAAGCCGAAACCGACGGTCACGGCCGAGACGCCGAGAGGCAGCATCAGCAGGGCGTCGAAGCCGCGGACCAGCCGGCCCGCCCTTCGGGTGAGCGCGGCCGCGGCGAGGCCGCCGACGGTCACGGCGATGACGGTCGCGACGAGCGCGTACTCCAGGGAGTTCCACACGGCTTCGACGGGCGGCACGAGGAAGGTGCCGCCGGACGCGTCGAGGGAGCCGAGCGCCCGGTAGTAGTCGAAGCCGTAGCCTCCGGGCCCGTCGAGGGAACGCTCGACGAGGACGCCGAGCGGGACCAGCAGGAGCAGCACGATGGTGGCCAGCACCCCGCCGAGCAGGGCCCACTGGCCCGCGCCGCGCGGGCGGTGCGCGGTCCGTGCCGGGTCCACGAGCCGCAGCGCGGCCTCCCGGCGCCTCACCGTCCACGCGTGCACGGTGAGGACGACGCCGACCGCGGCGAACTGGACGAGCGTCAGCACGGCCGCCGTCGGCAGGTCCAGCAGCTGCGCGGTCTGCCGGTAGATCTCCACCTCCAGGGTGGAGTACGAGGGCCCGCCGAGGATCTGGACGACACCGAAGGAGGTGAAGGTGAAGAGGAAGACCATCAGGGCCGCCGCCGCCAGGGCGGGAGCGAGCGCCGGCAGGGTGACGCGCCGCCAGGCGGCGAAGCGTCCGGCGCCCAGTACCCGCGCGGCCTCCTCCTGCCGCGGGTCGAGCTGCGCCCACAGCCCGCCCACCGTGCGTACGACGACGGCGTAGTTGAAGAAGACGTGCGCGAGGAGGATGGCCCACACGGTGGTGTCCAGCCGGATGCCCCACAGCTCGTCCAGCAGTCCGCCGCGGCCGAGCAGCGCCAGGAACGCGGTGCCGACGACGACGGTCGGCAGCACGAACGGCACCGTGACCGCCGCTCGCAGCGCCCCCTTGCCGGGGAAGTCGAACCGCGCGAAGACATACGCGCCGGGCAGCGCGATCAGCAGCGTGAGCGCGGTCGACGCCAGCGCCTGCCAGGTGGTGAACCAGAGCACGCGCTGCATGTCGGCGCGACCGAGCACCTCGCCGATCCGTCCGAACTGCCAGACTCCGTCGATCTCCAGGCCGCGTCCGACGATGGCGACTACGGGGTAGGCGAAGAAGAGCGCGAAGAACGCGACAGGCACGGCCATCAGACCGAGCCGTGTCGCGCTCCCGCGCAGCGCCGTCCCGCGGGCCCGCGACCCGCGGTCGCCAGTCCCGCGGTCGCCAGTCCCGCAGTCGCCTGTCCCGCGGTCGGGCTTCGCTACTTCACGACGAGCGAGGACCACGACTGGACCCACTGCTCACGGTTCTCGGCGATCGTGTCGGGGGCGACGGTCTCCGGCTTGTCGACGACCGCGCCGAAGGTGGTGAACAGCTCGGGCAGCTTCGCCCCCTCGACCACCGGGTTCACGAACATGTTCAGCGGCATGTCCTCCTGGAACTGCCGGGAGACCAGGAAGTCCAGCAGCGCCTTGCCGCCCTCCTCGTTCTTCGCGCCGTCGAGCAGTCCGGCGAACTCGATCTGACGGAAGCAGGTCCCCGTGGCGACACCCGTGGGCGCCTCCTTCGGCTGCGGCTTCGCGAACAGCACCTCGACGGGCGGGCTGGAGGCGTACGAGACGACGAGGGGCCGGTCCGCCTTGGCCTTCTTGCCGCCGGCCGAGCCGGAGAACTCCTCGTTGTACGCCTGCTCCCAACCGTCGACGACCTTCACGCCGTTGGCCTTGAGCTTCTTCCAGTAGTCCTGCCAGCCGGCGTCGCCGTACTTCCCGACACTGCCGAGCAGGAAGCCCAGACCGGGCGAGGACGTCGCCGCGTTCTCGGTCACGAGCAGGTTCTTGTACGCGGGCTTGATCAGGTCGTCGAACGACTGCGGCGGCGCCAGCTTCTTGTCCGCGAAGTACTTCTTGTCGTAGTTGACGCAGATGTCGCCGGTGTCGACCGGCGTGACACGGTGCTTGTCCTTGTCGAGCTGCACCTCGTCCCGCACCTGGCCGAGGCCCTTGGCCTCGTACGGCGTGAAGAGACCGTTGTCGAGCGCCCGCGAGAGCAGGGTGTTGTCGACGCCGAAGAAGACGTCGCCCTGCGGGGAGCCCTTGGTCAGGATCTCCTTGTTGAGCGCGGCGCCGGCGTCGCCGCTCTTGAGCACCTTGACCGTGTAGCCGGTCTGCCGCGTGAACTCCTTCAGCACGGCGTCGGACGCGGCGAAGGAGTCATGGCTGACGAGGGTCACGGTCTTGGACTTCGTGGCGTCTGACGAGGAGTCCCCTGACTCGCCGCCGCAGGCCGCGAGGGTACTGACGCCTATCGCCGCGGCCAGCGCGGTGACCGTGATCTTCCTGGTGGTGCTCACTGAATTCCTCCTGGGGGTGACCAGGAAGAGACGCGGCCCTGCCCGGTCTCCGAGGAGATCCGGGCAGGGCGCAACAGCTTGAGTAACGACCGAACTTCCTACCCAGAATGACCTGGGCAAGGTCCAGAGGGTCTGCGGCCTGACGGTGCCGCACTCTCAGCGCTGTGGCGCTCCCCTGTCGGAATATGAAAATGTCCGAGCCCAGCCTACAAGGTCACCGCTCGGAGGCCGCGAGCTGTCCACAGGCTCCGTCGATCTCCTGACCGCGGGTGTCACGGACGGTCACCGGAACACCATGTGCGGCGATCGCCTCGACGAACGCCTTCTCGTCCTCGGGACGGGAGGCGGTCCACTTGGACCCGGGCGTCGGGTTGAGCGGGATCAGGTTCACATGGACCCGCTTGCCCTTGAGCATCCGGCCGAGCAGATCACCGCGCCACGCCTGGTCGTTGATGTCGCGGATGAGCGCGTACTCGATGGAGATGCGGCGCCCCGACTTCTCGGCGTACTCCCAGGCGGCGTCCAGCACCTCACGCACCTTCCAGCGCGTGTTGACCGGGACGAGCGTGTCACGCAGCTCGTCGTCCGGGGCGTGCAGCGAGACGGCGAGACGGCACTTGAAGCCCTCGTCGGCGAAGCGCAGCATCGCGGGCACCAGACCGACGGTCGACACGGTGATCCCGCGCTGCGACAGCCCGAGCCCGTCCGGCTCGGGGTCGGTGAGCCGCCGTACGGCGCCGACGACACGGTTGTAGTTCGCGAGCGGCTCGCCCATCCCCATGAAGACGATGTTCGACAGCCGCGCGGGGCCCCCCGGCACCTCGCCGTCGCGCAGGGCGCGCATGCCGTCGACGATCTGGTGGACGATCTCGGCGGTCGACAGGTTGCGGTCGAGCCCGGCCTGCCCGGTGGCACAGAAGGGACAGTTCATACCGCAGCCGGCCTGCGACGAAATGCACATGGTGACGCGGTCCGGGTAGCGCATCAGCACGGACTCGACGAGCGTCCCGTCGTGGAGTCGCCACAGGGTCTTGCGGGTGGTGTCGTCGTCACAGGAGATGTGCCGCACGACGGACATCAGGTCGGGCAGCAGCTCGGAGGCGAGCTTCTCGCGCGAGGCGGCCGGGATGTCGGTCCACTGGGCGGGTTCGTGGGCGAACCGGGCGAAGTAGTGCTGCGAGAGCTGCTTGGCGCGGAAGGGCTTCTCGCCGATCGCGGCGACGGCGTCCTTGCGCTCGGTGGGCGTGAGGTCGGCAAGGTGCCGCGGGGGCTTCTTGGCTCCGCGGGGCGCGACGAAAGTGAGTTCTCCGGGCTTGGGCATGGTGGTACCAGTGTCGCAGACGGGTTGCAGTGGCCCGGGCTGTCGCCCGCGCAGGACAACGGCCACCCGCCGTCGGCCGCCCCTCCGGCGGCACCCGAGCGGCTCCTGGGCTTGTCGTGCCGGGGCCGGGCGTACGGCACGCCGGGGAACGCGGACACGCGAGAAGGCCAGGTCGCACCCCCGTACGACCTGGCCTTCCCCCCGGTGCGCCGACCGTCCGCTCAGCAGACAGGCACTCCCGGGACCTGGTTGTCCGGCGAGCTCAGGTAGATGTTGGTCATGTAGCCGCCGTACTGCGGCAGGAACGCCCACCAGTCGTTCAGGTAGGGCGGCACGCTGACCTGCTGGCCGCGCTTCTGGCAGCCGACGAGGACTTCCACCCCGGCCGGGAGCGTGGTGAGCGGCGATGCCGCGGTGGTCGCCTGGGTGCGGAGCCGGACGCCGCTTCCCCAGGTGCCGATCCAGGTGCCGGCCGGGCGTGAGGTGCCGGGCACGTTCAGTGACCGGGTCAGCCGGCCCAGGTCGGTGTAGGCCTTGCCGTACCCGGTGCCGCCCGGGTGCAGGGTGAAGGCGGCGACGATGGAACGGTCACCGGCACCGACGACGCCCGTCGTGTGCAGCGCCGGGCGGGACAGGTCGACGGCGTTGATCCCCGCGGCCGACCGGACGGCGGTCGCCGCCGCGGCCGTCTTCTTGCCGGCGCCGGCCGGTGCCTTCGCCGCCGTGCCCGCGGGTGCCGTGCAGCCGCCCGAGCTGAAGCCCGACCAGCCCTGCTTCACGGCCCAGGGCCGGTTGAATGCGCCGGCGATACCGAAGTGCTGGTCGTAGCCGTCGGTGGCGCAGCGGGTCGACTGGCGCAGGTTGCCCATCATGTAGTCGCGTACGGACGCCGGTGCGGAGTCCAGCAGATAGCGGTAGATCTTCACGGTGTCGCGGGCCGACAGAGCGGTGTAACCCCAGAATCCGGGGTGGCTCGTCGGGGGCCGGGCGGTGTCGGTGAGGCCGAGGCGCGGCACCATGCGGTCGATGATGGCGCCGCCGCCGTTGTTCGCCCAGAACGTGCTGGCCGCGTTGTCGTCGCTGCTCCGCAGCATCGCGTCGACACGGGCCCGGTCGGTCGCCGAGAGGTCGCCGGGCTGGCGGTTCCACAGCAGGTCCAGGGCGATGAGCAGCTTCACCACGGACGCCGACCGGAACTGGCCGGCGCTGTTCACCTGCTCGGTGAAGGTGCCCGTGTGCCGGTCGAAGACCGCGACACCGGCCGTGACACCCGCGGGCACATCGACCTGGGCCGCGCGGGGCGCGGGCTTCTCTGGCGGCGGCGCGGCGGACGCCGCCGAGGTGGTGGACATCAGCGCCGCCAGGCCCACCGACAGCAGCCCGGCCCAGGTGGCGCGGCGGACCGTACGGGATCCCGGGGCTCTGGTGTCCCCGGTGCGGTGTGAGCGGCATGGCAGAGCGCGGACGAGTCCGGATCCGAGATGACGAGCCATGGTGGTGGTACCTCCGAGAGGTGAAGCCGCTGGAAAGCGGGATCGGGGGACGGGGTGTTCGCGAGCTCGGGGGCCCTGCGGCGGCGCTCCGCAGCGGGACCGTGCGTCGGGTCGCCCGGACGGTCGGGGACGGTCCCCTGCGTGAGATCTCGGGCAGCGCCGCCCGAGGGGCCGGGCCGGGCCGCGTCGTATCGATGGGTCACGGCCCGTAGCACTGCGGGACGCCGGGCAGCCAGTTGTCCGGGTGCGAGATGTAGTAACTCGCCATCCATCCGTCGAAGCCCCGGGTCCGGTTGTCCACGAAGACCCAGTTCGGGTTGCCGCCGACCGTCTCGCCCCGCGTCTGGCACGTCACTTCGAGCTGATCGCCCGGCTGTGCCTTGCCGATCACCCGCGGGCAGTTGCCGGGCGAGGGGAACTCGGGGCAGCGGAAGCCCGGGGCCGAGTCCTTGCGGACGTTCACATCCGTCGCCCAGGTGGTGAAGACCGGTCCCGCGGGCCGTTGTTCGGCAGTGGCCTGGGCGGGCGCGGCGCCCACGGTCATGGCGAGCGCGCACAACACCGCCGCCGCGCCGCCCAGTCGGGCGCCGCGCCTTGCTGACTTGTTCAACATCTCGTCCCCTTCGGACCGTTCGGACGCGTGCCCGTCACGGGTTCGTGGTCGGTCGGGTGCGTTGCCCGCACCACCGAGGGGACGGGCGCGCCCGGCGCGCCGTATGAGAACAGGGCGGAGAAGTATGTGCTTCCGGGACGGTCATACGCCGAGGCGCCGAGTCCCGTCTGTGGAGCGGAAGCGGATGCCACCGGGCCGCGAGCGACGAGCCCGGTTCTGACCTGACGAGGGGTTCACCATGATGTGGTCACGCAAGAGCACGGACCGGCGCGGCAGCACGATCGCCCGCCGGGGACTGCGGGCGGCGGGAGTGGCCGCGGTCATTCCGACGGCGTTCCTGATGGGGGCTCAGCCCGCCGCGGCCCACCCGCCGTCGGGGTCGGTCCACGTGTGGGGCAGCGACGTGCGGGTGCGCACCTGCCAGAGCACGTCGTGCGACCTCGCGACGACGGAGCGGCTCACCAATGTGCGGGTCAAGGCGTACTGCCAGATCGACAACGGTGAGAAGGGACGAGTGACCGACGGGCCGTACACCAACACCTACTGGGTGCAGATCATCACGCCCGGCAGGAGCCTGGGCTGGATCTCCGCCGTGTACGTCAGCGGGGGCAACAACAACGGCCCGGTGCCCGGCGCCCCGGTGGACTCGCTGAACGACCCGACCATCGACTGCGAGTACATCTGACCTGCGCCCGCCTGCGGGCGGTGAGGAACACGTGCCCCCGGTGCCGCCGTTCACGGCGGCACCGGGGGCGACTTCGTGTCCCGGTCCCTCATATGGCGTGGGCGCCGCACCCGGTCTCACGGGCGCTGCCCCACACCGGCCTACCAGGGAGTCCGCCATGTTCAAGCCCCGTGCCCGTCACCGCCGCCGGTCTCGCGGTCGGTACCGCGTTCACCCTGTTCGGCGGGACCGGTAGCTCCCAGGCAGCCCCAGCACCTCCGAGCCGGCTCCCGGCACCGTCCGGTCCTCCCCGATCCTGCAGCCGAACAGCAACATCAGGACCGGGCCCGGTACGTCCTACAGGATCCTCAACACCAGCGGACCGGAGGGAGCCCCCGGAGTGGCGAAGTGCTACGGGCGCGGTGAACGCGTCACGGCCGGCGGTTACACCACGGACGTCTGGTACCAGGTCAATGTCCAGTTCCCGGGGCCTTCGTACTACTTCGTGTGGGCTTGGGGAGGCAACGTCAACGTCGGCGCCGACCCCGCCCCCGGCATCGAGGTCTGCCCCACCTGACCCCACCCCGTCACATACCTCGCCCCCGGCACCGTGTCCAACGGTTCCGGGGGCGAAGTGCTCTAGACACAGCGGTTGTTCAGCAGATCGGCAGACCTGAGTCGCGCTCGTCGTCGCCGCCGCCGACGAGGAAGATCTCGCTCATGTACGACGACGGCGCCATGCCCACCGCCGGGGTCTTGATCCACCAGGTGTGCCAGTAGCCGTCGTAGGTGGCACGGCCGCCCTTGACCTGGCAGACGGCCCGGATGAACCCGTCATCGGGGGACTTCGCGCTCACCGGGGCATTCGGATCGGGGTGGGATCGCAGATTGACGTCCGTTCCCCACATCGGGCACTTGTAGGTGCCCGGGTACCCGGGATAGGGGGTGCAGGGCGCGGAGTCGGCGGCGTGCGCGGGTGCGGTGAAACCGGGAGCGAGGAGCATCACGGCGGCCAGAGCCGCCGCCGCGATGCCCCTCGAACCGGCTTTGGTGCCGGTCAGCACGTGGGAACTCCCGGCAGCCAGGCGTCCTTGTGGTCGATGTAGATGTTGGTGATGAAGCCGCCGAGCGCCGGGATGTAGGCCCAGGCGTCATTGCTGTAGCCCTCGGCGGTGACCATGTCGCCGCGCTTCTGGCACGTGACGTTGACGGGGGTCGGCCCGGTCAGGGTGCGGACGACGGCCGCATTCAGCTTGGCGTCGGCCCGTACGCGTACGGAGGTGCCCCAGGTCGTGAAGTTGGTGCCGGGGTTGCTCCCGCCCGGGGTGCACGGCAGGCTCACGCCGCGCTCCGCGAGATACGGCACGGGGTTCATGCCACGGGTGCTGGACGTGGAGCTGTGCGCCTCGAAGTGGAGGTGCGGACCGGTGGACTGGCCCTCGGAGCCCATCCGCGCGATCAACTGCCCGCCGCTCACCCGCTGGTTGACGGACACGAGCCGCTCGTACATGTGGCCGTACTCGGTGACCGTGCCGTCGTCGTGCCTGATCCGGATCCACTGGCCGTAGCCGCTGGCGGTACCGGAGACGATGACGGTGCCCGCGCCGGTGGAGTAGATCGGCGTGCCCCGGGTGTTGGCGATGTCGACGCCGTCGTGGCCGGAGTGCCAGCCCTGGGTGACGGTGCCGGCGGTCGGGCAGGAACCGGCGTAACCGGCGGGCCCTGCCGGCGCGGCCTCCGCCGTCGCGGCGGAGAGGGGGACCAGCGCGGACGCGACAGCCGCGGCTGCGAGCAGACCGAGTGACTTGGTGCGGTTGATCACGGGCATGGCGAATCTTCCTCCGAACAGGGACGGGAAAAGGTGGGTCGAGGTTCAGTGACGTCGGCGGGCGTCACTCAGCACGCGGGCACGCCGGGCAGCCAGGCGGCCGGGTCGTCGATGTAGATGTTCGAGATCCACGCCTTGTACGTGGGCAGGTACGACCAGACGTTGTTGGTGTAGCCCTCGGCGGTGACGGTCTCCCCGTAGGCCTGGCACAGGACGTCGACGGCCGTGGGGCCGGGCAGACGGGTCACCGGCGGCTTGCCCGTGCCGGCCTCCGGACGAAGGCCCACGCCCGTGCCCCAGGTCATGAAGCGCTTGGTGTTCGCGGGGGGCTGCTCGTGGTTGGTGATGCGCAGGGCACCCGCGTACTGGGCGTTCAGCCGTACGTCGCTGACCATCACCACGGTCCCGGACTCCCGGGCCTCGACCATCTTGCCGTTGCCGAGGTAGATGGCGATGTGGTGCACGGTGTCGTGGTTACCGGGGCTCGACGCCCACAGGAGCAGGTCGCCCGGCTCCAGCGGGGCGAGGCCCTGCGCACGGGTGAAGCGGGCACTGGCACCGCTCCACTTGGCTTGGTTCCACGAGCCCTCGGGCAGCGCGATCCCCGCTCCCTGCCAGGCCGCGTACTGCACCAGGTGCGAGCAGTCGAAGCCCTTCACCTTGCTGTCGTGCGCACCGGGACCGCCGCCGGGATAGTCCTGGCCGAACGTCGGGCCGTGGATCGATCCTCCGCCCCAGGAGTAGGGCACCCCCAACTGCGAGCAGGCGGCGTTCACGATGGCCGTGGCCTGGGCGGACGCGCCGGTCAGAGGGCGGCAATCAGCGGCGGCGGTCAGAGCACGGGCCTGCTGCGGTGAGGCGTCGGCCACCGCCACGCCGGTGGTCCCGACGGCGGCGAGAAGCACTCCGCCCGCCACCGTCACCAGCGTCCGATTCATGCGGCGCACGTGTGTTCCCCCTCGTTTCGGTTCCACTGCTTGCGGCTGAACTGGAGGCAGCATGCGGTCCCGCTGCCGTCGTTCGTCGTGGCCGGTGCCGGTGCGCGGTTCGTGGCACCGGCCTTCAGTGAGGGGACGGGATCGGGGACCGTTGTGTATGCGTCGAGAGCGGCACGAATTTTGGCGAGCCCCCGCATCCGGTTGCGCTGCACGGTTCCGCGGTGTGCGCCGAGCCGCTCACCTGCGACGTCGTGGCTCAGGCCGTCGAGATCGACGAGGATGACGGCGGCCGCCTCCTTGGGTGACAGATGCCGCAGCAGCGCGACCGTCACCGCCTCCGCCTCGCGTGAGGCGAGCCCGCCGTCCCAGCTCTGCTCGGGCAGCCGGTCGGTGCACCGCTCGCGCCGGGAGGGGTGCAGCCAGGCGTCGCGCAGCAGGTTCAGCGCGGCGGCGCAGGTATAGGCGTACGGGTGCCGCTGACGGGCCAGGGTCTGGGCGCGGGCGCGGCGGGAAAGCCGCAGATACGTCTCCTGGAGGAGGTCGTCGGCGTCGTGCGGGTTGCCGGTCAGGGCCAGCAGCCGGCGGCGCAGCTTCGGCATCACGGCCGTGAAGGCCTCGTCGAACTCGGCGGCGGTCATCCGGTCGGCGCCCGCGAGGAGTTCCGGGGCGAGCTGCTCGGCCCGGGTGGGCTTCGGGGCGGTCGTCGTCACCGCGTCCGTCCGCACCGCGTTGGCCGCGTCGGTGGTGGTGGCGGTCGGCGCGGTTGTCCCCGCGGTCTTCGAGGCGGTGGTCGTCACCGTCGCGGTCGTCGTCGCGGTGGTCGGTGAAGGCGAGATGCAGGTGCTGCTTTCCACGTACTTCCCCCGGGTGGTGTCGTCACGGTGCGTTCCGGCGTCTGCCGGTGTGGTTCATCGGCTCGATGCGTGGTGGTGCGTGGTGATGTGAAGAAGGTCCTCGGACGATCGCCGGATGCGCGGAGTGCGTCAGCCCCGCGCGACGGGCCCGTATCTGGCCGCCGGCTCTCCGCTGAGCAGCGCCCAGTACCGGTCGCCGTACGACCAGTGCCACCATTCGGTGGGGTAGTTGACGAAGCCGCCTGCTGTCATGGCACGGCACATCAGATCCCGGTTGGCGCGGGGCTCACCGGTTATGCGGGGCGCGGCCGTACGGCAGCCGCCTTCGCTCTCCTCCGGGGTGGCGTTCACCTCGGTGCCCAGCGCGAGTTCGACGCCGTCCTCGGTGCACAGAGTCAGATCCACCGCGCCTCCGCTGACGTGCGGGGCGACCTCCGGTGGGGAGATGTACGCGCTCGTCAGCTCGCGCACCCGGTCGGGTGACGCGTCCGGTTCGGCCGCCCGCATGACGGCGGCGTACTCCTGGAAGTAGCGGCCCTGGAGCTGAGGCGGACGGAAGCCCTCCACCAGCAGCAGGCGGATGCCCGCGGGCAGTTCGTCCTGGGCGATGAGCAGCCGGCGCACCACGTCCACCCGCAGATGGGCGTACGAGCCGTCGCCGTCGGCCTGCCGGGTGTCGACGCGCAGCCCGGCGACCTCGCGCACGTCGACCAGCGGCTCGCCGTTGTCCACGACGGGCGTTGCGGCGACTCGGCGGTCCGAGAGCAGGATGATCTCTGTCACGCTCATCAGCGTGCCCCGGGGCGCTGCAGAAGCGATGCAGATCCTCTGCAGGCCCCTCTGCATCACGGTGTATACGTCTGGGCACTCCTGCACGAGGTCATGCAGAAGACGCCGTGCCGGACCTCCCGAAGGGCCCTTACACGGTGTCGGCTCCGGTCAGGAAGACTGGTCCCGACCGGCCTCCCCCGTATCGACCGTCTCCGCGGTGACCGCCTCGGTGGCTTCCCGGCTGCCGAGGTCGCGGAACACTTCGAGCGCCTCGGCCCGCGCGGCCCGGGCCGCCTGCCCGTCGCCCCTGCCGGCCGCCGCCGCCCCCAGGTCCCTCACCGTACGGGCCCGCCACAGTGGCAACTGGAGCTTCTCCCACAGGACGATCGAGCGCTGAAGCTCCGACTCCGCCGCGTCCCACTGCTCCGCCGCGAGGTGCCACTCGCCGAGCGACCGCAGGACCAGCGCCTCGCCGAACAGGTCCTGGCGCTCGCGCGTCACCTCCAGGCACCGTTCGAGCCGTTCCCGCGCCTCGGGCAGCCGGCCCTGCCGCAGATGGACCTTGGCCAGCGACTGGCCGGCGTACATCGAACCGAACGTGTCCCCGGTCTGCTCGAAGATGTCCAGAGAGTGCGACAACAACCGCTCGGCGTCATTGAGTTCGCCCCTGGCCCGGTGCCACAGTCCGAGGGAGCGCAGGGTCAGCCCCTCGCCGTGCCGGTCGTTCATCTCCCGGTACAGCTGCAGCGCCAGGGACAGTTCGTCCCAGGCCTCGGCGTACCGTCCCAGATCGCGGTGCACAGCGCCGACGCCGTAGTGCAGTTGGGCCACGGCGGTGGTGTCGGCCAGTTCACCGCACAGCACGAGCGCCCGTCCCAGCAGGTCCAGGGCCTCGGCGAACCGCGCCTGTTCGCGTCGCGCCGAGCCCATGCCGGCCAGGCCGCCCGCGCGACCTCGCGCGTCACCCGTCTCCTCGAACAGCCGCAGGGCATCCTTGAAGTACGCGTACGCCGCCTCGAAGCTGTCCTGTTCGAGGCGGAGTTGGCCCAGCCCGCTGAGCAACCACGCCTCGCCCTCGGCGTCACCGCCCCGGCGGACCGCCTCCAGGGCCACGGTGTGTGAACGCGACCAGGCGTCGAACTGGTTGTAGAGCGCCGCCGAGCTCGCCATCAGCACGGCCGCGAGATCACGCGCCGCCCGGGCCAGTCCGTGATCCGCGCAGTGCGTGACGGCCGCGACCAGACAGGGCTGCTCGGACGCGAACCAGGCGGCGGGCCTGGCCAGCAGTTCCCGTACGACGAACGGGTCCAGGGTCACATCCGCGCTCTTGCCGGCGAAGAGCCGCGCGGCCCCGCCCGGCCCGCGCGCCGCCGCCTCCTTCGCCAGCGACAACCAGCAGGAGACCAGCCGCAGGACGGCATCCTGGCGGTCCTGCCCGGTCTCCTCGGTCAGACAGCGCTCACGGGCGTGCTCACGGGCCAGATCGTGGATGCGGTAGCGGGTCTGCCCCGTCTCGTCGACCCCGACGAGGTCGATGAAGTGGCAGTCCACCAGGCGTTCGACGGCCTCCTCGGCCTCGTCGACACCCACGTCCAGGAGCGGGGCCGCGACCCATGCGGCGAAGTCCGGCAGATCCATCAGCGCCAGTCGGCGCAGCGCGCGGCGCTCCTGCTCGCCGAGGTCCGCGTAACCGAGCTCCAGGCTCGCCCGCAACTCCAGGTCACCGGCCTGGAGTTCGTCGAGCCGGCGGTGCTCGTCGCGCAGCCGGGCAGCGAGACGTGCGGGTGTCCAGTGGGGGCGCGCGGCGAGCCGGGCGCCCGCGATCCGTACCGCCAGCGGCAGCCTGCCGCACAGGGCGACGATCTCGGCGACCTGTCCCGGCTCGGCGGTGGCTCTCCCGGGTCCGGCGACCTTGGCCATCAGGGCCAGCGCTTCCTGCTCTCCGGGTGCCGCGAGGTCCAGATGGGCCGCCCCTTCGAGCGCGACGAGCCGCCGCCGGCTGGTGATCAGCACGGCGGATCCGGATCCCGGCGGCAGAAGAGGCCGCAACAGGGTCTCGCCGACGGCGTTGTCCAGGATGAGGAGTATCCGGCGGCGGGCGATGTGTGTGCGATACAGCCCGACGAGATCCTCCAGGTCAGCGGGCATTGCGTCGGGATCGACCCCGAGAGCCCGCAACAGCCTGGCGAGGGCGTCGGCGGTCTGTACGGGCGCGGAGTCCGACGCCCGCAGGTCCAGGAACAGCTGCCCGTCCGGAAAGAGCGCCGCCAGGCGGTGGCCGATGTGCACGGCGAGCGTCGTCTTGCCCATACCGGAACGCCCCGAGATCACTCCGATCGGCGGCGCTGTGCTCGCCGGGTCGTTGACTCTGTCCAGCAGGGCGGTGGCCCAGGCAATCTGCTCGGTCCGGCCGACGAAGTCGGAGACATCGGGCGGCAGATGGGAGGGCGTGGGGTGTCCGGACGCGTCCGGCACCGTCTCGCGGCGTACGCCAGCCCGCGCTACGGGCTCGCGAGGCCCGGCCTGACGGCGTAAGCCCTCGCGCGGGACGGTCTCCCCCGACGTTGCCTCGCGCGGCGCCCGCTCGGCGCCCGGCCCGGTCCCGGCGGGGGCGGACTCCTGCCCCACGGCCTGCAGCGCCGTGTCCCCGGTGAGCAACGCCTGGTGCAGCGCGCGCAAGTCCGGACCGGGGTCGATCCCCAGCTCCGTACGCAGCAGTTCGCGCCCCTCCTGGTAGGTCCGCAGCGCGTCGGGCACCCGCCCGGTCCGGTAGAGCGCGGTCATCAGCTGCCCCCGGGGCCGCTCCCGCAGAGGGTGCGCGGCCACATGCGCGAGCAGTTCCGCGACGAGCTCCGCCCGGCACCCGAGGGCCAGTTCCGCGGCGAATCGCGCCTCCTGAGCGACCAGCCGCAGTTCGGCAAGACGCGCGGCCTCGATCCGTGCGAAGGACTGGTCGAGGCCCTCCAGCGCGTCCTGTCCCCGCCACAGACCCATCGCGTCCCGCAGGATCTCGACGGCCTCGGCGGACCGCCCTTCGGAGGCCGTACGCCGACCGAGCGCGAGCGCCTCCTCGAACCGGTGGGCATCGATCCGGTTCGGCGGGAAGGCGGCGAGGTAACCGGGTGAACGGGTCCGGATCGCGGTGTCGTCCCCCGCCCCGGCCAGCGCCCGGCGAAGTGCCGACACATGCGAGGCGACGAGGGCCCGCGCGGTGACGGGCGCCTGTTCCTCCCAGACCAGGTCCACGAGGCGGTCGGTGGAAAGCACCTCACCGAGATTGACGACGAGAGCCGCGAGAATCGCCGTCGGTTTGGGGCCGCTCAGCGGAATGCGCCGATGTCCGTCCCACACCTCGGCGGGGCCCAGAAGGCGCACCTCCAACGTCGTCCTCCGATGTCGCGGCCCCTCACTTGCGGTGCCAACGATATTCGGTGAGAACGTGCCGGACACGACTGTTACCGGACTGCCTGCGACGACTTCCGCAGTCCGGTGACCTGTTTGTTGCGTCGCCACGGCCCTTGGTCTCGGGAGAGGTGTCCTCGCAATCGGGAAGGAGGCCAGTGATTCCGCTCGGGGAAGGGACGGGACGCACGCCGTCCCCGTATGAGTGAGCCGGGAAGGAATTTCTCCGTTGACGAGGAATTCCGCGCGGACATGCGAGAGGCCCCCTTCCGGAACGTTCCGGATGGGGGCCCGTCACTGCCTCAGAACAACAGGGGTCGGCGGCGGTCAGCCGCTGCCCACGAAGATCACCAGCAGGAGCCACACCACGGGTGCCGTCGGCAGGAGGGAGTCCAGCCGGTCCATGATGCCGCCGTGCCCCGGCAGGAGCGTGCCCATGTCCTTGATGCCGAGGTCCCGCTTGATCATCGACTCGCCCAGGTCGCCGAGGGTGGCGCTGGCCGCGACCGCGAAGCCCAGCAGCAGGCCCTGCCACCAGGTGCCGTCGTCGATGAGGAACTGCATGCACAGCGCACCGGCCGCCATCGCGAACGTGACCGCGCCGAGCAGCCCCTCGCGCGTCTTCCCGGGGCTGATACGGGGTGCCAGCTTGTGCTTCCCGAAGCGCCAGCCCACGGCGTACGCGCCGGTGTCGCTGACCACCGTGAGCATGAGGAACATCAGCACGCGCTCGGCGCCGTCGTCGGCGGTGAGCATCATCGCCACGAACGTCGCGAGGAACGGGACGTAGAACGCGGCGAACACGCCCGCGGTGACGTCCTTCAGATATCCCTCGGGAGGCTCGGTCATCCGCCAGACCAGCACCGCCAGCGCGGTGAGGGCCATCGCGACCCAGGCGCCCTCGGCTCCGCGCACATAGCCGGCCACGACCATGGCCGCTCCGCCCACCGCGAGCGGCACCAGCGGGGCCTTGATCTGCTTGCGCTCCTCGAGCCGGGACGTCAGTTCCCACAGCCCGACCACCACGGCGACCGCTATCACGCCGACGAACACGGCCTTGACGATGAAGAGGGACGCCACGATCACCGCGCCCAGACCGACGCCGACCCCTATGGCCGCCCTCAGGTCACGCCCGGCCCGCTTTCTCTGCGGCGGTTCGGGCGCCGGCTGCGGGGTGGGCATGGGCTCCTGCGGAATCTCGTCCCGGAACAGGGGGCCGCTCGGTGGAGCGGCCCCCCGGTCGAGGTCGTTGCGCTCGTCGCGGTCGTTACGGTCTTCGGCGTCTCTACCTGCGTCGGGAAAGTCCGGCACGATGGGCATGGGCCGAGTCTGCTGTGCGTCATGCTCATCGTATGCGGGACCCGCCGGGGCAGGCCCCTGGTCGGGGGGCAGCCATTCTCCGACGTACCTGGCTCTCTGCGGAGCCCCCCAGGAAGAGTCGTTCATCAGACCTCGAGCAGCTCGGCTTCCTTGTGCTTGAGCAGCTCGTCCACCTGCGCGACGTACTTCGCGGTGGTGTCGTCGAGCTCCTTCTCCGCGCGGCGGCCCTCGTCCTCGCCGACCTCGCCGTCCTTGATCAGCTTGTCGATGGCTTCCTTGGCCTTGCGGCGCACCGAGCGGATCGAGATCTTCGAGTCCTCGGCCTTGCTCTTGGCCACCTTGATGTACTCGCGGCGGCGCTCCTCCGTCAGCTCGGGGAACACCACACGGATGATGTTGCCGTCGTTGCTGGGATTGACGCCCAGGTCGGAGTCACGGATCGCCTGCTCGACATTGCGCAGCGCGGTCTTGTCGAACGGGGTCACCACGGCCATCCGCGGCTCCGGCACCGAGAACGAGGCCAGCTGGTTGATCGGGGTCAGCGCACCGTAGTAGTCGGCCACGATCTTGTTGAACATCGCCGGGTGCGCACGTCCGGTGCGGATCGCGGCGAAGTCATCCTTGGCGACCAGGACGGCCTTCTCCATCTTCTCCTCGGCCTCGAGGAGGGTCTCTTCGATCACCACTTGCTCCTGCGTGTCTTGAGTGGGCCCGGCATGCACTGGGCTGGGCGGAACCTGTGTCGCGTCTTCCCCTGCACGGTGTCCGACCGGCAGGGCTTTGTCTATCCCTGGAGGGACGCCCCCGGGTCAGCCCCGGGTGCCCTGGTCGCTCACGAGAGTCCCGATCTTCTCACCCTTGACGGCCCGCGCGATATTGCCTTCGGTGAGGAGTTCGAAGACGAGGATCGGCAGGGCGTTGTCGCGGCAGAGGGTGACCGCCGTGGCGTCCGCGACCTTGAGGTTGCGGGTGATCACCTCGCCGTACTCCAGCGCGTCGAACTTCACCGCGTCCGGGTTGGTCTTGGGGTCGGAGTCGTAGACACCGTCGACACCGTTCTTGCCCATCAGCAGGGCCTCGGCGTCGATTTCCAGGGCACGCTGCGCGGCGGTGGTGTCGGTGGAGAAGTACGGCATGCCCATACCGGCGCCGAAGATCACGACGCGCCCCTTCTCCAGGTGGCGCACGGCGCGCAGCGGGATGTACGGCTCCGCGACCTGCCCCATCGTGATGGCGGTCTGGACACGGGAGTCGATGCCCTCCTTCTCCAGGAAGTCCTGGAGGGCGAGGCAGTTCATGACCGTGCCGAGCATGCCCATGTAGTCGGAGCGGGCCCGGTCCATGCCGCGGACCTGCAGTTCTGCGCCGCGGAAGAAGTTTCCGCCGCCGATGACGACCGCGATCTCGGCGCCGTCGCGTACCACGGCGGCGATCTCGCGGGCGATGGCGTGCACGACGTCGGGGTCGACGCCGAGACCCCCACCGCCGGAGAACGCCTCACCGGACAGCTTCAGCATGAAGCGCCCGGCCTTCTTGTCGTCGTGGTCGCTCTTGTCGCCGGTTGCCTGATTGGCGTCCGCGCCCTTGTTCATGGAGATCTCCTCGTGCACATACGAGAAGGCCATTGCCGGTGGGTCTGTTTTCCCTGTCGGCAATGGCCTCCTCGTCAGATCTGCGGTCGTCCGGCGCTGCAACGCAGTGGTGCCGTCAGGCACGCGCGGCCGATGACTGCGTAGGAAACCCTATCGGGCTCCCGCGGCGATCACGTACTTGCTCAGGCGCCGACGCGGATGCGCGCGAAGCGCTTCAGCGTGACACCGGCCTCGTCCAGAACCTTCTGGACGGACTTCTTGTTGTCCTTCGCGAACGGCTGGTCGAGGAGGGTGACCTCCTTGAAGAAGCCGTTGACGCGACCCTCGACGATCTTCGGGAGGGCGGCCTCGGGCTTGCCCTCCTCACGCGAGGTGGCCTCGGCGACGCGACGCTCGTTCTCGACGACGTCGGCCGGGACCTCATCGCGGTTGAGGTACTTCGGCGCGAACGCGGCGATGTGCTGCGCGACGTCCTTGGCGATCTGCGCGTCTTCCTTGTCGAGCTCGACCAGCACGCCGACCTGCGGCGGGAGGTCGGGCATCGTGCGGTGCATGTAGACACCGACGTACGCACCGGAGAACTGCGCGAAGCGGTCCAGGACGATCTTCTCGCCCAGGTTGGCGTTGGCCTCGTCGACGAACGCCTGAACGGTCTTGCCGGCCTCGATCTCGGAGGCGAGCAGCGCGTCGAGGTCGGCCGGGGAGGTGGCGGCGACGTGCTCGGCGAGCGAGTTGGCGACGGCCTGGAACTTGTCACCCTTGGCGACGAAGTCCGTCTCGCACTTCAGCTCGAGCAGGACACCGGAGGTCTGGTCCTCGGAGATGAGAGAGACGACGGCGCCGTTCTCTGCGTTGCGGCCCTCGCGCTTGGCGACGCCCTTCTGGCCCTTGACGCGAAGGAGCTCGACGGCCTTGTCGACGCTGCCTTCGGCCTCGTCGAGGGCCTTCTTGCAGTCCATCATGCCGGCGCCGGTGAGCTCGCGGAGCTTCTTGACGTCAGCGGCGGTGTAGTTCGCCATGTCCCTGAATCTCTCTCGAAAGTCGAAAGTCGAAGATCTACGGGTGAGCGGCGGGGGCCGGCGCTTGTGGCACCGTCCCCCGCCGTTCACCTACCGAAGCTGTGCGGTTCAGGCCTGCTCGGCGTCAGCCGGCTTCTCGGCCTCGGCGGCGGGGGCCTCGGCGGGCGCCTCCGCCTCGGCGGGCTTCTCAGCCTCGTCGGCCGCGGCCTCGGCCGGCTTGTCGGCCTCGGCAGCCGGGGCCTCGGCCTCGGCGGGCTTCTCAGCCTCGTCGGCCTTCTTCTCGCCCTCGAGGAGGTCGCGCTCCCACTCGGCGAGCGGCTCGCCGGCGGCCTTCTCGCCCGGCTTGGAGTCGCCGGTGGCGACGCCGGAACGGGCGATGAGGCCCTCGGCGACGGCGTCGGCGATCACGCGGGTGAGCAGGGTGACGGAGCGGATCGCGTCGTCGTTGCCCGGGATCTTGTAGTCGACCTCGTCGGGGTCGCAGTTGGTGTCGAGGATCGCGACGACCGGGATGTGGAGCTTGCGCGCCTCACCGACGGCGATGTGCTCCTTCTTGGTGTCGACGATCCAGACGGCGCTCGGCACCTTCTGCATCTCGCGGATGCCGCCGAGGGTCTTCTCCAGCTTGGCCTTCTCGCGCGAGAGGACCAGGAGCTCCTTCTTGGTGAGGCCGGACGCGGCCACATCCTCGAAGTCGATCTGCTCCAGCTCCTTGAGGCGCTGCAGGCGCTTGTAGACCGTGGAGAAGTTGGTCAGCATGCCGCCGAGCCAACGCTGGTTGACGTACGGCATGCCAACGCGCGTCGCCTGCTCGGCGATGGCCTCCTGGGCCTGCTTCTTGGTGCCGACGAACATGATGGAGCCGCCGTGGGCGACGGTCTCCTTGACGAACTCGTAGGCGCGGTCGATGTACGACAGCGACTGGAGCAGGTCGATGATGTAGATGCCGTTGCGCTCCGTGAAGATGAATCGCTTCATCTTCGGGTTCCAACGACGGGTCTGGTGACCGAAGTGGACGCCGCTTTCCAGCAGCTCCCGCATCGTGACGACGGCCATGGCCGTATCTCCTTGGATTCTCGGTTTGTCCTGACGCCCCGACGCGCCATGCCACAAGGGACCGAGGAGCGCGGCCATCGACCTTCGAAGGGTGGATGGCGGGGCGTGCGAAGTCGACCCGGTGACCCGGATCGCCAGAAGAAGTGTACGGGACCCGGACAGTGCCGGGTGACGGCGCTGTCCACAACCGATCGGTACTCCACAGATCCGGAGCATGATCCACTCGGTTCGGGGGTCGTACGGGACGGTCTGTGCCATGAACCGCAGACTTCTCGGGCCCTTGCTCGCCCTGTTCGTGCTGGTCGTCGCGACGGCGTCGGCCGACCGGGCGTCCGCTCGCCCCCTGCCCGCGGGCGACACCGGAAGCTGGCCGCTGGGGCCACCACGTCCACAGATCGTACGGGGCTGGGAGCCACCGGCCTCGGCGTACGGAAGGGGTCACCGCGGCATTGACCTCGCGGCCTCGCCCGGGGCACCGGTGCGGGCGGCCGCGCCCGGACAGGTCTCCTTCGCGGGCAAGGTGGCGGGCCGGGGCGTGCTCACCATCAGTCTCACCGGTACGGGGGATCCTCCCCTGCGCACGACCTACGAGCCGGTGACGGCACTGGCCGCGGTGGGCACGGAGGTTCGCGCGGGTGATGTGGTGGGGCACGTCGAGGCCGGCCCTTCGCACTGCGCGGTCGGCTGTCTGCACTGGGGGCTGCTGCGGGGCACGGACTATCTGGATCCGCTCACGCTGCTGCCTCCCTGGCTGCTGCGCCGCGGCCCCTCACGGCTGCTTCCGGTCCTGGAAGTACCGGAGCTGGAGGCGGGCGCGGGTCCGGGTGCGGGTGCCGGTGCGGGTGCGGGTGCGGGTGAGCAGGGGAGCGTCGGCCGGACCGTGCAGGCGATGGCGGAGCCGGCCGCAGAACAGGCGTCGGAGCCGGTGGCGGCGAGTGCGATGGGCTCGGCAGGGGCGCTGCACGCGGCGGCGCTCCTGGTGACGGTAGCGCTGGTGCACGCAGGGCTGACGAGGCGGGGGCTGGCCCGGCGCGGCCGCGGCGGGGTCAGGGCGGCGAGGTCCGTCCGCAGTCAACGCCGGGCCTCGCCAGCTGCGGTGATACGCGCGTCAGCGTTGCAGGCGCAGGCGCGCGGAGGGAGCAGAACCACGGTGGCACTCAGCCACGAGATCCGAGCCGGCGAGCGCGGGTGCCGGGCAGGCCCGGACTGCCCGGTCGGGCGGCGGGACCGGCGGGACCGGTCAGCCAGAGGGACCCGCGGGACCGGACAACCGGACGGCCCGGTCAGGCGGCGGGACCCGGCAGGCTCCGCCGACCCGGACGGGCGGCGCGACTGGCGGGACTGGCAGCCCGGCCAGGCCGCGGGACCGCGGGACCGGTCGCCGGACGGCCTGGTCAGGCGGCGGGAGGGGCCTGCCGACCGCCACGTTCAGCAACCACAAGAAGGAGGAGCGACAGGAGCGGAAGGGAAACCCGGACTCAGCCGCGCACACCCCGGATCGCCATGGACACCGCCGCGTCCGCGACCGACGCGGGATTCTCCGCCGCGCCCAGTTCGATCCGCCGGACCGCCGCGTCCACCACGCCCTGAAGCAGCATCGCCGCGAGCCGGGGCTGCTCATGGCCCAGCTCGCCGAGCGCCTCGACGATCATCGCGATCAGCCCGCCGTGCGCGGCACGGATCTTCTCCCGCGCACCCGCGTCCAGCTCACTCGCGGAGATCGCGACGACAGCCCGGTGCCGCCGGTCCCCCACGAGGGCCAGCTGCCGGCGCACATACGCCTCGACCTTGCCCTCCGCCGAGTCCGCGCGCTGCATCGCGGTCTCGACCTCCGCCGCCCACACGGGGAAGTCCACCGCGCAGAGCTCCTCGACGACCGCTGCTCGCGAACGGAAGTACTCGTACACGGAGGACCGGGCGAGGCCCGTGCGCTCGGCGAGAGCGGGGAAGGTCAGCGCCTCCGTCCCGCCCTCGGACAACAGGGAGCGCGCGGCATCCAGCAGGGCGTCGCGCTGCATCGTCCGGTGCTCGGCCACGGAGGCCGCTCGAATCCTTGGCACGCGCCCACTCTACGGATGTCCCGCCGGAGGCAGGCAGGAATCCGCGTCAACGTCCCACGTCTGCGAGCTTCGCCCGCAGCTGGAGGACCGATTTCGTGTGGATCTGGCTGACCCTGCTTTCGGTCACTCCGAGGACGTTGCCGATCTCGGCGAGGGTCAGGCCCTCGTAGTAGTAGAGGGTGACGACGGTCTTCTCACGGTCGGGGAGGGTGTTGATGGCCCGGGCGAGCAGCCGGCGCAGTTCACGGTCCTCGGCCACCGCGACCGGGTTGTCCGCGGCCGTGTCCTCCAGGGTGTCCATCAGGCTGAGCCGGTCGCCACCCTCGCCCCCGGCATGCAGCAGCTCCTCCAGGGCGACCACATTCGCGAGCGACAACTGGCTGAAAACAGCGTGCAGTTCCTCCACAGCGATGCCCATCTCGGAAGCGACCTCACTCTCGGACGGGGTACGTCTCAGCTGCGCTTCGAGGGTGGCGTAGGCGCGCTCGACGGCACGGGCCTTCTGGCGTACCGAGCGCGGAATCCAGTCCAGGGCCCGCAGTTCGTCGATCATCGCGCCACGGATGCGGGTGATCGCGTACGTCTCGAACTTGATGGACCGCTCGATGTCGAACTTCTCGATGGCGTCGATGAGCCCGAAGACCCCGGAGGAGACGAAGTCCGCCTGCTCGACGTTGGACGGGAGCCCGACGCTCACCCGGCCCGCGACGTACTTCACCAGCGGTGAGTAGTGCAGGATCAACTGCTCCCGCAGTCGCTCGTCCCCTGTGTCCTTGTACGACCGCCACAGCTCCTCGAGGGAGGAGGGAGCGGGGGGCCGCACGGTGCCACGGGCAGCGGGGGGCACTGCCGCGCGGTCAGACCCGGAGGTGTGCTGGGGCATGCGTTGCCTTGAGCCGTTCTGCTGTGGGGGGAGGGGAGCGAAGGGGGACGAGCGTCTGGGCGGAAATGGTGAGCGTAGCGTGACTGCGCGGTCGCGGTGGGCGAAGGCAGGGGGATGGAACCTGTGCGGGGTATCAGCCATCGGCCACACCTTCGAACCGGCGCGAGCACGGCACGCGCCGGTCCTTCCGGTGTCACCAACAGGCCTGCGGAGGTCATCGCCCACACCTTTTCACCCGAATGCCCCAGGTCAAGGACCGCCTCGCCGCGCGTTCGACCGCCCGACGGCGGTGCGTGTCAACTGCCAACCATCTCCGTGCCGTTCGACGAAACCAAGGGCCTGCAGTTCGTACAGCCTGCCGAGCGCCTCGTCCGGGGTGACGCCGGCGTCACGGGCGATTCGGACGCCGTCAACCGCGCCAGTCGCCGGCAGAGCATCAAGGACCCGCGCACTCAGGGGATCGAGCACGTCACGCGGCAGCACCGGGCCGCGCCGCTCCGGCGCCAGCTCTCCGATCTCTCCGACCAGCTCCGCCACTTCGTCGGCGTCGGTGACCAGCACTGCCTCGCCACGCAGCAGTTCGTGCACGCCGCCCGAAAGGCCGCTGGTCGCAGGTCCCGGCACACCCATGGTGTGCCGGCCCAGTCTCTGGGCGCTGCGCGCCGTGGCCAGCGACCCGCTGCGGTACTCGGCCTCGACGACGACCGTGCCCCGGGTCAGGGCGGCGATCACCCGGTTCCGCAGGATGAACCTGCTGGGCGTCGGATGGTCGCTCGGCGGCAACTCCCCCACGACCAGGCCCTGTTCGGCAATCCGTCCGAGCAATTCGGTGTGGCCTCGCGGGTAGGCGACGTTCACGCCGCAGGCCAGCACGGCGACGGTGGCACCGCCTGCCGCCAGGGCGCCGCGATGCGCCGAGCCGTCGACCCCGAAAGCCGCGCCCGACACCACGACCCAGCCCCGCTCGGCCAGCCCCGAGCCGAGGCCGGCGGCCATGTGCGCCCCGTACGGCGTGCAGGCCCGGGCGCCCACGACCGCGACCGACCGCAGGGCCCATTTCCGCAGGTCGGGCCGCCCCCTGATCCACAGCCCCACGGGTCTGGCATCGCCGAGGTCGTCCAGCTGAGTCGGCCATTCCCCCTCGCCCGGGCAGATGAACCGGCCGCCGAAGGAGGCCACCGCCTCCAGATCGCGCAGCGGGTCGGCCGCCGCCGCCCGTATGCGGTAGCTCGCCACTCGGCGCGGTGACGCGCCGGGCAGTGGTACGTCGTCGGGCCCAGGTGTGGTGAGACGGGCCAGGAGTTCGAGGGGGCCCATCTCGGCCAGCCACCGTCCGCCGTGCTCGTCCCCGGGCTCGAACACCCGGGTGAGGGCGGCCCGTGCGATGCGCTCGTCGTCCCCCACCGACGAGCCGCCGCCCGGCATCACAGCCCACCTCCACCCGTCGGCATCGGCGCACCGCGCGAGATTCCGGTGCGCAGTTCCAGGGCCAGATCGACGTCCTGGGGCTGAGGCCTGTCGTGCCCGGCGAGGTCGGCGATCGTCCAGGCCACCCGCAGTACTCGGTCCAGCCCGCGGGCCGTGAGCAGTCCGCGCTCCATGTCGCGCTCGGCCGCGTACAGGGCGCCGGGTGCGACGACCCAGCGGGTCCGCAGTTCGTGCCCCGGCACCTCGCTGTTGACGGTCCAGGGGGTGTCCCGCAGCCGGGCTGCGGCACGCTGTCTCGCCGCGAGCACCCGACCCGCGACCACCGCGGTCGGCTCGCCCCGTCTGCCCGCACCGAGCAGATCGCTGCGGTTGACCGGTTCGACCTCGACCCGCAGATCGACCCGGTCGAGCAGTGGTCCGGACAGTCGTGCCTGATAGCGGCGGACGGCCGACGGCGGGCACTCGCAGCCCGTGCCCTGCAAGGTGTGCCGTCCGCACGGGCACGGATTGGCCGCGAGGACCATCAGAAAGCGCGCCGGCAGCCGGACCACGCCCGCGGTGCGCGCCACCACGACATGGCCCGCCTCCAGCGGCTGACGCAGGGCGTCCAGCGCCTTGCCGGAGAACTCCGGGGTCTCGTCGAGGAACAGCACGCCCCGGTGCGCCAGCGAGACAGCCCCGGGTCTCGGCAGCCCGTTCCCGCCGCCGACGAGCGACTGCATGGTCGCCGAGTGGTGGGGTGCGCAGTAGGGCGGTGTGCGCACCAGCGGTTCGCCGGGCGGCAGGATGCCGGCCACCGAGTGCACCGCCGTGACTTCGAGGGACTCCTGCCGCGTCAGCGGCGGCAGCACGCCGGGGAGCCGCTCCGCCAGCATCGTCTTCCCCGCCCCCGGCGGGCCGTGCAGCATCAGATGGTGGCCGCCCGCCGCGGCGACCTCCAACGCCGTCCGCGCGGCCCACTGGCCCGCGACATCGGCGAGATCGGGACCGTCCACCGTCTCCGGAGCGAGACCGGTACCGATGCCCGCTCCGGGCATCATCAGCCCGGCCAGCATCGGATCCGGTCTACCCTCGGGCACCGGTTCCTCCTGCGGGACCGGCTCGTCGTTCAGCACGGCGATCAGCTGGCGCAGGCTTCTGACCCCGAGGACCGAGACGCCGGGGACGAGCCGGGCCTCCCCCGCGGTCTGCTCCGGAACGACCACCTGCCGGTATCCCGCTTCGGCGGCGGCGAGGACGGCGGGGAGCACACCACGCACCGGGCGCACCCGGCCGTCCAGCCCCAGCTCCCCGATCAACACCAGATCCGCGATGACCTTGGGGTCGACCCGCTCCGACGCACCGAGGACGGCCATCGCCACGGCGAGATCGAAACCGCTGCCGCCCTTGGGCACGGACGCCGGGCTGAGCCCCACCGTGAGCTTCTTCTGCGGCCACTCGCCGCCCGAGTTCACCACCGCGGCCCTGACCCGGTCCCGGCTCTCCACCAGGCTCTTGTCCGGCAGTCCGACCAGGGTGAACGCCGCGACGCCCGGCTCCAGGTCCGCCTGGACCTCCACCACCACGCCTTCGACGCCGACCAGCGCCACCGAACACGCTCGCGCGAACCCCATCAGGCCACCCCCCGCGCATGCTCGATGACGGGCGCACCGCGCCGGGGCAGCATCACGCCGACGAGGTCGATGCGCACGCCGCCCAGCGGTGGGCCGCCGTGCCGCTCCAGCCAGCATTCGGCGAGCCGTCTGAGGCGGTCCGCCTTCGTGGGCGTGACCGCGGCCATCGGATGCTCGAAGGGACCCGCTCGGCGGGTCTTGACCTCACAGACGACCAGAAGGTCGCCGTCCCGGGCGACGATGTCGATCTCGCCCGTCCGCCCGCACCGCCAGTTCCTCGCGAGAAGCGTCATGCCGGCCTCGGTCAGCAGCCGCGCCGCCAACTTCTCGCCGTACCGTCCCAGTGCCCCCGTAGCGTTCATCTCGGCACCACCTCCGGCACCGACTGTGACGCTTCAGGTCCTCACGTGTGGATCTTGGTGGACAACTCGCCTCTTGTGGAAAACTCAGCCACTCGGAAGTTCGAGATCACTCTTGTTGAGCTCCTCGATATTCACGTCCTTGAACGTGAGTACCCGTACCTGCTTGACGAATCTGGCCGGTCGGTACATGTCCCAGACCCAGGCGTCGGCCATCGAGACCTCGAAGAAGACCTCGCCCTGCACCGAGTGGACCTGCATTTCGTAGTCGTTGGTGAGATAGAACCGACGCTCGGTCTCGATCACGTACTTGAACAGCCCGACGACGTCTCGGTACTCCCGGTAGAGCTTCAGCTCCATCTCGGTCTCGTACTTCTCGAGGTCCTCGGCGCTCATGGCATGTTCCCCTTCAGCCGTGCGTCCCCCTATTGTGCGACAGCCCTGGGACCCCTAGACCACTTCTGGGGCCAGGACCACCGGTGTACTCGGAGGACCCTCGTCGAGCAGCGTGCGCAGCAGCTCGGCGAGCCTGGTCGGATACACCGTCTCACGCGCCGCCGACAGTTCGGCGGAGGTCCACCACCTCAGGCCCCTGACACTGCGCCGCTCCAGCTCCGTGAGACCGCGCGGATCGGTCACCGTCTGCGCCGTACGCGCCAGGAAGTACCATTCGTCCTGGTCCCAGCGGCGGCCGGCGAAGGGGAACGAGCAGGTCCGGCGCCACAGGACCGGGCCGAGTTCGACCTCGGTGATCCCGGTCTCCTCCACCAGCTCCCGCAGGGCCGCCTCCTCGCGGGTCTCGTCGCCCTCCAGCCCGCCCCCGGGCGTGAACCACCAGGTGTCGGCCGGATCGTCGGGCTCGAAGCCGTGCATCAGCAGAATCCGGTCCTCGGGGTCCAGCAGCACGACCCGTGAGACCCTTCGCAGCTCATGTTCGGAGCCGGGCATGGTCTCGCCGCCGCCGCTACCCGAAAAGGCCGCGCCACTCCCGAGAGCCCCGCCGCTTCCGGAGCCCTCCGGGGCCGGTCCCGCGGCCGGCCCCGGGACCCGTCCGACATCGTCACCCAACACCGGCCGTCGCCTTCCTGTCCCGGCTCCCGGACGCCCCGCGCTTCCTGGACAGCCGCTTGGCCAGCGGCCCGTACGCCGCCCCCCCGAAGATCAGCACCGCACCCGTCACGATCACCCCGACGATCAGCTGCACCGGCCCGATGCGGGAGACCCCTCCCGGCAGCGCCTCGAACCCCTCGGGCCGCTCCAGCAGCCCGCCGTCCAGGGGCCAGGCCACGGCGTCCAGCCGGGCCTCCACCGCCGAACGGGGCACCGCCCCCTGCCCGGGGTCCTGGAGGTGCACACGGGAGTCCAGCGACCCCATGCGCTCGTCCCCGAGCATGAACAGCTGGCCCTGCGGCACCGTGGCGCTGAAGGTCTTCCCCGAAGCGGGGCCCTTCTTCTGCAGATACGGTTCGTCAATCGCCGTGCCGTTGACGGTCAGCTTTCCGCCGTCGCCACAGCACGCGACCTTGTCGCCGCCGACGCCGACGACCCGCTTGACCATCGGCATGTCTCCCCACTGGGAGTCGCGGAACACGACAATGTCCCCGCGCCGTACCTCGTCGCCGTCTATCCGCTCCGCCAGCACCCGCTCCCCGACCCGCACGGTCGGCGTCATGGAGTCGGTGGGCACGGTGTACGGCTGATAGACCACGGCACCCCAGATGAACCCTCCGAGGAAGAGCACACAGCCGACGGCCACGGCCACGCCCGACAGAGCACTGCCGAGCCGGCCGTGGCCGTCATCCGTACGTCCTGTTCCCATCCCAGCGCTCCCCACCTCGGAGACTCGCCCCCGGGACGCGCTGCCCGGGGATCGTGCGATCTGGGACGGCACCCTACCCGTCGGTCAGCCTCCGCCGGCGCCACAGCACGATCGGCAGGGCACCCGCCGCGCCCATCGCCAGCGGCGCACTCGACGAGACGGCCGCCGCGGCGGTGTTCATGCCGGGCTGGTCGAAGGTGGACGGCACCGGCAGTGTCGCCCAGCGGTTGAGCGGCCACGCGACCACGACAGCGCGTCCGACGACCTTGTCGACCGGGACGAACCCGCCGTTCACGTCCTCCATGTGGTACCGGGAGTCCCGGGAGTTCTGGCGGTGGTCGCCCATCACCCAGATCCGGTCCTTCGGCACCTTGAACGGCCCGAACGGCTGGTCGTCGCAGGGGGTGTCCCCGGGGAAGATGTACGGCTCGTCGAGCGCCTTCCCGTTGACCTTGACCGGGCCGCCCTTCTTGCACTCCACCGTGTCGCCGGCGACCGCGATCGTCCGCTTGATCAGGTCCTTCTCCTCGGACGAGGGCATCAGGCCGATGAAGCTGAGGAACTTCTGCGCGATGTTCGGGGCCGGGGTGGGCTCGCCGTCGAGCCAGCCGCCCGGGTCGTGGAAGACCACGACCTCGCCGCGCTCCGGTTCCGAGCCGAACCACGGCGTGAGCTTGTCCACGAGCACCCGGTCGCCGCGCTGCAGGGTGTCCTGCATCGAGTCCGACGGGATCGAGAAGGCCTGCACGAGGAACGTCTTGATGAGCAGCGCGAGAAGCAGCGCGATACCGATCAGGAGCGGCAGTTCCTTCCAGAAGGATCGCTGCTTCTTCTGTCCCGTACCACTGCCCTCCGCCGATCCGCCGTCCGCGCCGTGGTCGTCACCGCGCGGCGGATCGTCCGCCGTCCCGCCCGTCATCTCCGCGGGTGGCTCGGCGTGCCCGCCCGGCCTGTCCTCCGGCTGTTCGTGTCCGGATCGTGCGCCGACCGCCACATCCCCCACATCCACTCCTGTCTCCGTGCGTACCGCCTGCCCCGAAGGAGAAGCAGGCCCACCACTCCCATAACGAGCGGGAGTTCCGCAGGGCTCGGGAGCAGGATCAATCCGTTCTGATCCTGAGGGGACACACTATTCGACGCTCCGAGTGCCCCGGTCGAACCGGCACGCGCGTTCGGGACCGATGCGTATGTCTCCGGCTCCTCCAGTTTGCGCCAGTGGTCGATGGGCCAGGCGATCACGACCGCGCGCCCGACGACCTCGTCCTCGGAGACCGTGCCCCGGTCCTTCTCGTCGAGGTGGAAGCGCGAGTCGGCCGAGTTGGCGCGATGGTCACCCATCACGAAGATCCGCCCCTTGGGTACGTCGACCTCGAACTTCAGCGTCGAAGGAACGTTTCCGGGGTTCAGATAGGGCTCGACGAGCGGGGTCCCGTTGACCGTGACGCGACCGTCCTTGTCACAGCACTTGACGGTGTCCCCGCCGACCGCGACCACCCGCTTGATCAGGTCCTGCTCGTCGTCGGACGGCAGCAGCCCGATGAAGGTCAGACCCTGTTTGACCTGCTTGACGACGATCGGATCCTGCGCCGTCGACGGGTTCTGCTCGTCCTGGAGCCAGCCGCCCGGGTCCTTGAAGACGACGACGTCACCGCGCTCGGGCCGGGAGCCGAACCACGGCGTGAGCTTGTCCACCAGCACACGGTCCTGGATGCGGATCGTCTGCTCCATCGAGCCCGACGGGATCACGAACGCCTGCACCAGGAACGTCTTCAGCACCAGCGCGATCATCAGCGCCACGGTGATCAGGAGGGGTATCTCCTTGACGGCGGAACGACGCCGCTTGCGTTTCACCTTCTGCGCGAGCCGTCGCCGCTCGGCCCGGCCAGGCAGAGACCTCGCACCGTTGGTCGGCCGGGTCCCGGTCGGAAGCCGGGTGTCGGATCGGTGGCTGGCGCGACGCCCACGGTTACCCATGGGCGCCGTCCGGCATTCGTCCCGCCTCCGGTACGCGGGAGAAGGTGTCCGGACGCTCCAGGGAGGTCCAGCGGCCGAGGGGCCAGCCGATCCAGTCCGCCCGCCCGATGACCTTGTCGACGGGCACCATGCCGCCGCCGGGCTCACCGAGATGGTCCCGGGAGTCGCGCGAACTGCTCCGGTGGTCCCCCATGACCCACAGGGTGTCCTCGGGAACGACGATGTCGAAGGGCACCTCGGACGGAACGTCGCCGGGATGGAGATACCTCTCGTCCAGCGGTACGCCGTTCACCTCGACCCTGCCCCCCTTGTCGCAACAGACCACACGGTCGCCGCCCACACCCACCACGCGCTTCACGAAGTCGGTTTCGGCCGGCTCGGCGAGACCCAGTGCCGCGAGCGCATCCCGTGCCGCCGAGCTGACCGGATTCTCCGCCAGGCCTTCCCGGACGAAGGAGCCCGTGCCGTCGAAGACGACCATGTCCCCGCGCTGCGGCTCCGAGCCGGAACGGTACGCCAGCTTGTTCACCAGCACCCGGTCCCCGACCTGAAGGGCCGGCTCCATGGAACTGCTGGGGATCTGGAAGGGCTGCACCACGAAACGGCTGACCATCAGGACCGCGAACGCGCAGGCCACACCCAGAAGCGCGGCTCTCCTCCACGAGATCCCGGAGAGCCGGGAGGAACGCACGGAGCGCGACCCCTCTCCCTCTACCCCGGCTTCGGGGGTGGAAGAGCGGTCGCGCTCTGTGTTCTCCGCTTCGGTGTCCATCGAGGGCGAAGCCTATCCGGCCCTTCTGCGGACACGGGCGTCGTGTGAGCCGAAGCTCAGTCGCACGACGCTCAGTTGTCGCGCTTCTCCTTGATCTTCGCGGCCTTGCCGCGCAGCTCACGGAGGTAGTACAGCTTCGCGCGACGGACGTCACCGCGGGTGACGAGCTCGATCTTCTCGAAGATCGGGCTGTGCACCGGGAAGGTGCGCTCGACGCCAACGGAGAAGGAGACCTTGCGGACCGTGAAGGTCTCGCTGACGCCCGAACCCTGACGGCGGATGACAACGCCCTTGAACTGCTGGATACGCGAGCGGTTGCCCTCGATGACGCGCACGTGGACGTTCACGGTGTCACCGGGACGGAAGGCGGGAACATCGCTGCGCAGCGAAGACGCGTTGACGTTGTCGAGCAGGTGGGCCATGGTGAGCTGCTTCCTCGCCGATGCCACAGGTCATCGACGGAACGGTCGAGAGTGAGATTGAGGTTGCTGTCCTCGTCGAGCGGGCGTCGTTCCCCCTGTGGCAGGGGCGCCGGCCGGACGCACAGCAGCGGCCTATTGTTCCACGGCCGGGGGCCTGCGCCAAAATCGGCCGCCGGGCTCCGGGGCCCAGCCCAGGATGGACAGCGTCTCCCGGTCCTTCTTGTCGAAGGCGGCCGGGTCGCAACGCTCGATCAGGTCCGGCCTGTTGAGCGCCGTACGCCGGAACGCCTCGTCCCTGCGCCAGCGCGCGATCTTCCCGTGATGCCCGCTGACCAGCACGTCCGGAATGGCGCGGCCACGCCACTCGGGCGGTTTGGTGTAGACGGGCCCTTCGAGGAGGTTCGCCATGGCGCCGGGTGCGAAGGAGTCGTCGCGGTGCGACTCCGCGTTACCGAGGACACCGGGCAGCAGCCTCGCCACCGCCTCGGTGATCACCAGGACGGCCGCCTCGCCGCCGGCCAGGACGTAGTCGCCGATGGAGACCTCGTGGACCGGCATCCGGGTCGCGTACTCGTCGACCACCCGGCGGTCGATGCCCTCGTAGCGGGCGGGCGTGAAGATCAGCCAGGGGTTCCCGGAGAGCTCCACGGCGAGTTCCTGGGTGAAGGGACGGCCGCTGGGGGTGGGCACGACCAGCACGGGGCTGTGGGCGCCCGCCTCGTAGCCGCTCGCCAGCACATCGTCCAGGGCGTCGCCCCACGGCTCGGTCTTCATGACCATGCCGGGGCCGCCGCCGTAAGGGGTGTCGTCGACGGTGTTGTGCCGGTCGTACGTCCACTCCCGCAGATCGTGCACGTGGACGTCGAGCCGTCCGCGGGCGCGTGCCTTGCCGACGAGCGAGACGTTCAGCGGTTCCAGATACTCGGGGAAGATCGTGACGACGTCGAGCCGCATCAGTTCTCGTCCCCGGCATCGCGCGCCGACGCGATCTCGGCCTCGCTGGCGTCGATCAGCCCGGGCGGCGGGTCGATGACGGCCCGCTGCTCCTCCAGGTCGATGCCGGTGACGATCTCCTCGACGAACGGGATCATCACCTCACTGCCGTCCGGCCGTTCGACGATGAACAGGTCCTGCGACGGCAGATGGCTGATCTCGGTGATCCGGCCGATCTCGGTGCCGTCGGCGAGGACGACGTCGAGGTCCATCAGCTGGTGGTCGTAGTACTCGTCGGGGTCCTCGGGCAGCTGCTCGGGGTCCACGTCGGCGATCAGCAAGGTGTTGCGCAGGGCCTCGGCGGCGGTGCGGTCGCGTACGCCCTCGAAGCGCAGCAGCAGCCGGCCGCTGTGCACCCGGCCGGTCTCGATCGTCAGCGGCCCGACCGTGGACGGCTCGGTGGCGAGGACGGCACCCGGCCCGAGCCGCAGCTCCGGCTCGTCGGTGCGCACCTCGACGGTGACCTCGCCCCTGATGCCGTGGGCACGGCCGATCCGGGCGACTACCAACTGCACGTTGCACTCTCTCTTTCGTACGACCCGTACGACGACGGGCCGGGGACGGCTCGAAAGCCCTCCCCGGCCCGTGCCGGTGTTCTTCTGGTCAGCTGACCTGGTCCACGTCGACGAGGTCGACGCGGATGCCACGGCCGCCGATGGCGCCCACGACGGTCCGCAGAGCGCGCGCGGTGCGGCCGTTGCGGCCGATCACCTTACCGAGGTCGTCGGGATGGACCCGGACCTCGAGCACACGTCCACGGCGCAGGTTGCGCGAGGCGACCTGCACATCGTCCGGGTTGTCGACGATGCCCTTCACGAGGTGCTCGAGAGCCTCCTCGAGCATGCTCAGGCCTCGGTCGACTCAGCGGCGGACGCCGACGAATCAGCCTCAGCCGCCTCGTCCGCCTTCTTGTCGGACTTCTTCGCCTTCGGGGTGATGGCCTCACCCTTGGACTCGCCGCCCTCGATGCTCTTGGCGAACTCGTCGAACGCGGCGCGCTTGTCGGCCTTCGGCTCAGCGACCTTCAGCGGCGCCGGGGCCGGCAGGCCCTTGTGCTTCTGCCAGTCACCGGTGAGCTTCAGGATCGCCATGACCGGCTCGGTCGGCTGGGCGCCGACGGACAGCCAGTACTGCGCGCGCTCGGAGTCGACCTCGATGCGCGAGGGGTTCTGCACCGGGTGGTACAGACCGATCTCCTCGATGGCCCGGCCGTCACGGCGGGTACGGGAGTCGGCGACGACAATGCGGTAGTGAGGCGAACGGATCTTGCCCAGACGCTTCAGCTTGATCTTGACTGCCACGGAAGTGGTGTCTCCTGGTCTTGACGTGGTTGGGCACAACGAGATGCCACGTGGGGTTGCGGTACTCGGGGTGCCCGATGGACGCGTCAGCCGGAGGAGAGAGGGGTCCTGTGCGACTGTCGAGTACAGCTAGCCATTGTGCCACACGCCGACGGCTCGCTTCCCCCCGGACCTGCACCGCCCCCGTCGGCGGCCGGTGCCGGGGGTCAGCTCGCCGCGGCGACCACTTCGGGGATACGGAAAGGCTTACCGCAGCCACCGCAGACGATCGGGGCCTGGGCCAGGACGGACGGCACCACCCGGACGTTGCGACCGCAGTCGCAGACGGCCTTCACCCGCACACCGCCGCCCGAGGAGCCGTGCCGGGCGGCAGGTCCGCGGAAGGAGCGCTTGGTGTCGGAGGCTGTGGCGACCGTGTGCGCCTTGAGGGCACGCTGCAGTCTCTCCATCGTGGGACGGTAGCGGCGCTTCGCCTCGGGGCTGAGCGCAACCAGGGAGAACCCGCTGCTGGGGTGCGGCTCCTCCACATGGTCGAGACCCATCTCCTCGGCGATCGCCAGGAATCGACGGTTGTGGTAGCGGCCGGCGCGTGAGGTGTCGCGGACACCTCGCGCGGCGGCGATGCCGTGGACCGCTTCGTGAAGCAGTCGCTCGAAGGAGAGCTCGGCGCCGCAGGCGGACGAGGACTCTCCGATCAGGGACTCGGGCGCGGCAAGATCCGGCAGTTCGGGGTGGTGCCGCTGAATGTCGGCCCACGCCTGTGCCAGCTCTGCGGCGAGAACAGGTGGTGTCGTGCTCACGTCGTGATAACGAGCCGGACGTCTCGCGGGTTCCATTACGGGGCATCCCAAATAATTTGCACGTACCCGTCAGTTGCCATTGATGCGTCCTGACGAGGGCGGGTGCGCTGATCTGCGGAGAAGCCTCGCAGCTCGCAACAAGGTGGTATGTAGCGGCTCGTACGCCCCGCGCGTGACGAGGGCTGCGCGCCGGGGGCCGCGGCCCGGAGCCGGGCCGGTGGCACGGGTTGCGTGGCACGGGTTGCGTGGCACGGGTCGTGCTGCTGCGCTGCCTCAGTAGGCCCGCGCGACGATCGCGACATTACCCGGCGCGTCATCCGCGTCGGGCACCGACCCGTCCTCGGCGACCAGACAGCGCACCGACACCGACTGCTCGGCGAGCTTCGCCTCACCCTCCTGGCCCAGCGTCGCCCAAGGGATCCTGGCCCAGCCGCCCGCGATGGCGGCCTCGGCGGCCTGGTCGATCCCGGTCACATCCGCGGTACGGGACTCGCGCCGTTCCCGCGATTCGCGCAGCAGCCGGGCCTGGTCCTCCTCCAGCAACGCGGGCAGCAGTCCGGCCAGGTCGTCGATGCGCACCGGCTCCTTGCCTCCCGGAATCCGGCGGGCGAGCATCGCGGTGCCGGCCTCCAGGTCCCGCGGGCCGATCTCGACGCGTACCGGGACGCCCTTGAGTTCCCAGTCGACCGCGCGGCGGCCGAACGGCGTGTCCGTACGGTCGTCGACGTGGACACGCAGACCGGCGGCCTTGAGCCGGTCGCCGATCTCGCGCACCTTGGTGACGGCCTCGTCGCCCTTGATGGCCATGACGACGACCTGGACGGCTGCGAGGCGCGGCGGGACGCGCAGTCCGTTGTCGTCGCCGTGGGACATGATCAGTCCGCCGACCATCCGGGTGGAGCTGCCCCAGGAGGTCTGCCAGACGAGCTCCTGCTTGCCGTCCTTGGACAGGTACTGGGTGTTGAAGGCTTTGGCGAAGTTGGTGCCGAGCTCGTGGCTCGTGCCCATCTGCAGCGCCTTGCCGTCGCCCATCATCCCTTCCAGCGTCAGGGTGTTGACGGCTCCGGCGAAGCGCTCGCGCGCGGTCTTGCGGCCGAGGACGACGTCGATGCCGAGGACGTCGACCATGAAGGCCGCGTACACGTTCCTGTGGATGTGCGCGGCGTAGTCCCGGGCCTCCTCGTAGGTGGCGTGGGCGGTGTGGCCCTCCTGCCAGAGGAATTCCGTCGTCCGCAGGAAGACGCGCGGGCGCATCTCCCAACGGACCACGTTGGCCCACTGGTTGATCAGGAGCGGCAGATCCCGGTAGCTCTGCACCCATTTCGAGAAGTAGTCGTTGATGATCGTCTCGGAGGTGGGGCGGACGACGACGGGCTCCTCGAGCTCCTTGCCGCCACCGTGCGTGACCACGGCGAGCTCGGGCGCGAAGCCCTCGACGTGCTCAGCCTCGCGAGTCAGGTAAGACTGGGGGATGAAGAGCGGGAAGTAGGCGTTCTGGGCACCCGCGTCCTTGATGCGGGCATCCATCTCCTGCTGCATCCGCTCCCACAGGCCGTAGCCGTACGGCCGGATGACCATGGTGCCGCGCACCGGGCCGTTGTCCGCCAACTCGGCCTTGTTGATCAGGTCCTGGTACCAGCGAGGGAAGTCTTCAGCCTGGGGCGTGAGAACGGGTGCCTTTGCCATGGCGCGCATCGTACGGCGACACGGGTCCGCCCCGTGAATCGACCGGAGCCGGGGCGCACATGCGTACGGGAAGCCCCGGGAACCCAAGCATTCCCCCCACGCCCCCTGGACGCGGGGACGCATGGGGAGTTCTCTGGCATACGGGGGATCGCACGGAAACACGGGGGCAGTCCAGTACTCGGCCACACACGGCGGATTGGGGCGCTTTCCATGACACCAACGCTCGTCCGACACCGACCCCGTAGGGCGTCATTGACGCCCGCCGAGGCGTGCGCACGGGCCCGGGACTGGGCCGAAATCCAGGAACGGATGCTGGTGCCGCTGTACGAAGCGGTGTACTCACGGCTGGAGGTCGGTTCACGGACCCGGCTGCTCGGCCTCGGCTGCGGCTCCGGTCTCGCCCTGCTGATCGCCGCCTCGCGCGGAGCGAGCGTGACGGGCGTCGACACGGACCGTGAGCGGCTCGCACTGGCGAAGGAACGGATGGCTCCGGAGGACGGCCCGCGCGCGGGCGCGCAGGACGTCGACCTGGTGGACGGCGAGGTGCGGGACGCGGCCGGCGCGGCGGGGTCCCCGTACAACATGATCACGGCGTTCCAGCCCATCGGCTGCGCCGCCGGTGACACCGAGGGGCTCGGACCGGCGCTGGAAGAGGCCGTGGAGCTCGGCGAGCGCGGCAGCGCGGTGGTGCTCACCGGCTGGGGGCCTCCGGAGCGCTGCGCCACGGCGGGCGTGCTGCGGGTGGCCGAGCGGATGCGCGGCAGCGGCTGGCGTCCCGCGCGGCGGGACGACCTGGAGGACGTGGCCTCCAAGGCGGGCCTGAAACCGGACGGCTCGGGCCGGGTGGCGTGCCCCTTCGGGTACGCGGACCTGGACAGTGCGGTGCGGGGACTGCTGTCGACGGGGCTCTACTCGGCGGCGGTGCGCGCCACGGACCTGGCGCAGGTCCGCAAGGAGATGGCGGAGGCGCTGCATCCGTACGTCCGCGGCGACGGGACGGTGTGGATGCCGAACGTCTTCCGCTACCTGATAGCCCGGACCCCCTGAGACTCGGCAGTCCCCTCCGGCGGGAGGGGACTGCCGTCGCGCCGACGAGGGCCGCGAGCGGGCCGGCGCGGTGCGGCGCGAGAAACGCGAAAGGGGCCCACGGCCTGCCCGGCCGTGGGCCCCTGGCGTCATGCGGGTGAGCCGTCAGCCCATGAACTTCTTGAACTCGTCCGGCAGTTCGAAGTCCTGGTCCTGGCCGCCGGGGAGGCCGAAGGCACCACCCTGCGCGGCCTGCTCGCGGCGGGCCGCGGCGGCCTGCTCCTCCGCCTTGCGCTTCATCGGGTTGCCGCTCTTGCGCTTGCCCTTGGCCTGCTTGATCTGCTTCTTCTGACGGCCGGGACCACCACCCATGCCGGGCATCCCGGGCATACCCGGCATCCCTCCGCCCTGGGCCATGCGCGACATCATCTTGCGGGCCTCGAAGAACCGCTCCACCAGGTTCTTCACGGCACTGACCTCGACACCGGAGCCCCTGGCGACACGGGCACGGCGCGAGCCGTTGATGATCGTCGGGTCCTGGCGCTCGGCTGGGGTCATCGACTTGATGATCGCGGCGGTGCGGTCCACCTCGCGCTCGTCGATGTTGTTGATCTGGTCCTTCATCTGCCCCATGCCGGGCAGCATCCCGAGCAGCTTGGAGATGGAGCCCATCTTGCGGACCTGCTCCATCTGGGCAAGGAAGTCGTCGAGCGTGAAGTCCTTGCCCTTGCTGCTCGCCAGCTTGGAGGCCATTGCGGCGGCCTCTTCCTGGCTGAAGGTCTGCTCGGCCTTCTCGATCAGGCTGAGCACATCGCCCATGCCGAGGATGCGGGACGCCATGCGGTCCGGGTGGAACGCGTCGAACTCGTCCAGCTTCTCGCCGTTGGAGGCGAACATGATCTGGCGGCCGGTGACATGCGCGATGGAGAGCGCCGCACCACCGCGGGCGTCACCGTCGAGCTTGGAGAGCACCACGCCGTCGAAGCCCACGCCGTCGCGGAAGGCCTCGGCGGTGTTGACCGCGTCCTGACCGATCATGGCGTCGACGACGAAGAGGACCTCGTCGGGGCTGACGGCGTCGCGGATGTCCGCGGCCTGCTGCATCAGCTCCTGGTCGATGCCCAGACGGCCGGCGGTGTCGACGACGACCACGTCGTACTGCTTGGCCTTGGCGTGCTCGATGGAGTCCTTGGCGACCTTGACCGGGTCGCCGACGCCGTTGCCCGGCTCGGGCGCGTAGACCGCGACGCCCGCGCGCTCGGCGACCACCGCGAGCTGGTTCACGGCGTTGGGCCGCTGGAGGTCACAGGCGACGAGCAGCGGGGAGTGGCCCTGCCCCTTGAGCCAGAGGCCGAGCTTTCCGGCGAGAGTGGTCTTACCGGCACCCTGGAGACCCGCGAGCATGATCACGGTCGGCGGCTGCTTGGCGAAGCGGAGCCGGCGGGTCTCGCCGCCGAGGATGCCGACGAGCTCCTCGTTGACGATCTTGATGACCTGCTGGCTGGGGTTCAGCGCCTTCGAGACCTCGGCGCCCAGGGCCCGCTGCTTGACGTTCGCGATGAACGCACGGACCACGGGAAGGGCGACGTCCGCTTCGAGCAGCGCGATACGGATCTCGCGTGCTGCGGAGTCGATGTCCGCCTCGGACAGGCGGCCCCGACCGCGGAGAGTCTTGAACGTCGCACTGAGACGATCGGAAAGGGTATCGAACACGGTGGTCGCAGATCCTCGGGTCGGGGGCTGAGTCAGTCGCCCCCCAGGGTATCCGGCCGCACAAATTGCGTGACCCGGCCCGTCAGGAGCTTTCCGGACACCGTTCAGCGCAGCGCCTGCTCCACCTCTCGCGCCACTTCGGCCGCGCGGGCGCCGGACAGCATCGACCCGTCCGCGGCCGTGACGTAGACCGTGTCGACCGCGTTGGCGCCGAGGGTCGACACATGGGCGCTGCGCACCCGTACGCCGGCCGTTTCCAGCGCGTGACCGATGCGGTGCAACAGTCCGGGGGCGTCCTGGGCGCGGACCTCGATCACGGTGGCGTGCCGGGACGCCGCGGAGGCGACGGTGACCCGGGGCGGCGGGGCCTGCACCCCGCGGCGCCGCGGATAGGCGGCCTCGCGTTCGGCGAGCCGGGACGCGATGTCGAGCGAGCCGTCCAGGGCACGGACGAGGTCGGCCCGCAGCCGGGCCGCCTGCGGGAGCGAACCGAATGCGGCGGCGACCCGCCAGTTCAGGACGAGGACGGACCCCGGCCCCACCTCGCTCGGCAGTTCGACGGCGCTCAGATCCGCGGCACGGACGGTGAGCCGGTGCAGGGCGAGGACTCCGGCCGCGGCGGGCAGCACACGCGGCTGGTCCGGCAGGGCGATCAGCAGCTCCGCACCGACCGGCTCGGGCTCACCCTCCTCCTCGCCCTCGCCGTCGCCCTCGCCCTCGCCCTTGGGGTGGTCGGCCTGTGCGTGCAGCGAGAGCACCGGGCCGCCGGTGCGCAGTGCCTCGACGGCGAGCCGCTCCTGCTCCGCGCTGGGCGCGGTGGGCTCCGGCTCCTCGGGCTCCCCCGCGAGGACACCGGAGACCCGCTTGACCAGGTCGGTCACGAGCGAACCGCGCCAGGCCGACCAGGCGGCCGGTCCGGTGGCCAGCGCGTCCGCCTCGGTCAGGGCGTGCAGCAGCTCCAGCGTCCCTTGCGACTTCACGACGGCCGCGACGGAGGCCACGGTCGCCGGGTCGTCCAGATCGCGCCGGGTGGCGGTCTCGATGAGCAGCAGATGGTGCCGGACGAGGGTGGCGATGACGGCGACGTCTGAGCGGTCGAAGCCGATGCGGGTGGCGACGTCCTTGGCGATGGTCTCGCCCGCCACCGAGTGGTCGCCGGGCCAGCCCTTACCGATGTCGTGCAGCAGGGCGGCGACCAGCAGCAGGTCGGGGCGGTGGACGCGGCGGGTGAGCGCGGAGGCCTTGACGGCGGCCTCGACGAGGTGCCGGTCCACGGTCCAGGTGTGCACGGCGTTGCGCTGCGGCCGGCAGCGCACCCGCTCCCAGTCCGGCAGCAGCCGGGTGATCAGTCCTTCGGCCTCCAGGGCCTCCCAGACGGTGACGGTGGACTCACCGGCGCCGAGCAGGGTGACGAGCTCCTCACGGGCCTCGGCCGGCCACGGCACGGGCAGCGGGCGGGTGGCGGCCGCGAGCCGCCGTACGGCGTGCAGGGAGAGCGGCAGCCCGTTCTGGGCGGCGGCCGCGGCGGCCCGCAGCGGCAGCACGGGGTCGCGTTCGGGCTTCACGGTGCGCGCGAGCACCACCTCGCCGTCGAACTCGACGACGCCATCGGCCAGCGGGGTGCGCTCCGGCTCCGGCCGGCGGCCCGCGCCGAGCATGGCCCTCAGCCGCGGACGTACGGACCGCGCCTTGAGGACGCGGTTCACCTCCCGCCAGGTGACATCGGTGGCGTACGAGACGGTCCGGGCCGCCTCGTACACCTGGCGCAGCAGGGCGTCGGCGTCCAGCAGGCCGAGCTCGGCGGCGACCTGGTCCTGCTCCTGCAGGGCGAGGCGGTCGGTGGCCCGTCCGGTGACCAGGTGCAGGGCGTCCCGGGCGTCGAGCAGGGTGCGGCGCGCATCGGCGAGGCCCTCGCGCGGTGCGTCGGCGAGCCAGGACGCGGCGACGGCCCGCAGTGCGGTGGCGTCCCGCAGCCCGCCGCGCGCCTCCTTGAGGTCGGGCTCCAGCAGGAACTGCAACTCGCCCTGTCGCTCGGCCCGTTCCCGGCACAGCGCGTCCAGCTCGGGCAGCCGCTTGGTGGCCTGATTGCGCCAGTCGGCGAGCACGGTGGTGCGCAGCGCGGAGACCAGCCCCAGATCACCGGCGACCGGGCGGGCGTCCAGCAGCCCGAGCTGGACCTTCAGGTCCTCGCCCGCCGCCTTGCGGGCCTCGGCCGGGGTGCGTACGGAGTGGTCGAGAGCGAGCCCGAGATCCCACACCGGATACCAGATGCGGTCCGCGAGCGTGGCGATCGCGCCGGAGCCCGCCGAGCCGTCGTGGAGCAGCAGCAGGTCGAGGTCGCTGCGCGGGGAGAGTTCACCCCGCCCGTAGCCGCCGACGGCCACGAGCGCCGCGCCGCGCACTCCGGCTTCCTGACAGGCGGTGGAGAAGAGCGCGGCCAGCCACCGGTCCGTGAGGCCGGCGAGGGCCGCACGGCGCGGCGGCCCGGGCCGCTCCTTCTCGGTGAGAAGGCGCAGCCGGGCCGCCGCGTAGCCGCTGGGTCCCGAGTCTTCCGCGTCGGTCGTCACTTCGAGGCTCGTCACCCGGCAGCTCCCTTTCGTCCTACAGCGCGTCCGGGCCGCGTTCGCCCGTACGCACCCGTACCGCCGTCTCGACGGGAACGCTCCACACCTTGCCGTCACCGATCTTGCCCGTACGGGCGGCCTTGACCACCACATCGATGAGCTGTTCGGACTCATCGTCCTCGACCAGCACCTCGATGCGGATCTTCGGTACGAGGTCGACCGTGTACTCCGCACCCCGGTAGACCTCGGTGTGGCCGCGCTGGCGGCCGTATCCGCTGGCCTCGGTGACCGTGAGCCCCTGGACGCCGAAGGCCTGGAGGGCCTCCTTGATCTCGTCCAGCCGGTGAGGCTTCACGACTGCGGTGATGAGCTTCATGCGTCCACCTTCTTGTTCGGCGCTGCGGAAACGGCGTCACTCGGCGCGGGGGCTGCCTTGCGGGATCCGGCACCGCCGCCCGCTCCGCTGAAGTCGTACGCGGTCTCCGCGTGCTCTTCCTGGTCGATGCCGGAGACCTCGACGTCCTCGTCGACCCGCATGCCCATCGTCTTGTCGATGATGAAGGCGAGGAGTGCCGAGGCCACCAGAGAGTAGGCCAGGACCGCGAAGACTCCGGTGGCCTGCTTGCCGAGCTGGTCGAGTCCGCCGCCGTAGAACAGGCCCTTCGCGTCCGACTGCACTCCGCCGGTGGCGAGGAAGCCGACCAGCAGGGATCCGACGACACCGCCGACGAGGTGGACGCCGACGACGTCGAGGGAGTCGTCGTAGCCGAACCGGAACTTCAGGCCCACGGCCATGGCACACAGCACACCGGCGACGGCACCCACCGCGATGGCGCCGAGCGGACTCACGGCGCCGCCGGAGGGTGTGATGGCGACGAGACCGGCGACCGCGCCGGAGGCGGCACCGAGGGTGGTGAACGCGCCGTGGCGGATCTTCTCGTATGCCAGCCAGGCGAGCATGGCGGCGGCCGTGGCGACCTGGGTGTTGACGAACATCACAGCGCCCACGCCGTCGTCGTTGCCGAGCCACGATCCGGCGTTGAAGCCGAACCAGCCGAACCACAGGAGGCCGGCACCCAGCATCACCAACGGAAGGCTGTGCGGCCGCATCGGGTCCTTCTTGAAGCCGACGCGCTTGCCGATGACGAGAATCACGCCGAGGGCCGCGGCACCCGCGTTGATGTGGACGGCGGTGCCGCCGGCGAAGTCGATGACACCCATCTCGAAGAGCCAGCCGCCCGCGCCCCAGACCCAGTGGGCGACCGGGAAGTAGACCACGGTGACCCACAGGGTGATGAACAGCGCCCAGGCGGTGAACTTCACCCGGTCCGCGAGCGCACCGCTGATCAGGGCGGGGGTGATGATGGCGAACATCAGCTGGAAGACGGCGAAGACGTACACCGGGATGGTGTAGCCGTCCCACAGCTGCGTGAGGCCGAGGCCGCTCAGCCCCACGTAGTCGGACGACCAGCCGATGAGGGAGCCGGAGTCGGTGCCGAACGCGAGGCTGAACCCGTACAGGACCCAGAGGATGGTGACGATCCCCAGGCTGATGAAGCTCATCATCAGCATGTTCAGGGTGGACTTGACGCGGACCATGCCTCCGTAGAAGAAGGCCAGGCCCGGCGTCATCAGCATCACGAGGGCGGAGCAGATGAGCATGAAGCCGGTATTGGCGGCAGACAGCGTGGGTGCGTCTGCGGCAAGCGTCGAGATGCCTGGAGGCATCGGCGTCTCCTCGTCGTCGGTGCGGCGGCGGGTGCCGGGAAACTTCCGGAGCCTGAGCGGTTCGGGCGAGCCGGTTATGCGCCATGAGGTTGGCGCAGCGCGGTTTCCGACGATGCCGCACGATGTTTCGCCGCAGTGACGAAGAGGTCCGGCGTGTTACGCAGCCATGAACTGACGGCTCACAGATGCGGCCCGGGGGTATCCTCTGCGCACGTCGCGGACCGGCCGCGGCGGTCACCCGGTTGACCTGGCACGGGGGAGCCGAGTCGGGCTGTCGGGGTGATCGCCGCGGCCGGAGTTCCGGGGGACGCGGGGTCCGGGTGTCGGGGGCGCGGCCCTCAGACGGCCTCCGCGGTCTCGGGCAGCTGCGAGGTCAGCAGGTCGGTGAGGTCGGCGACCTCGGGCACGTCGCCGAAGTCACGGGCGGCGGTGTCCACGGTCTTGCGGAGCCGGGTGTTGACCCGCTCGGAACGGACCCGCTTGGCGACGGCGAGGGCCTTGGACGCGAGGGCCGTCGACTGCTCGGGCTCCCTCTTGAGCAGATGGACGGTCGCCATGCCGATCAGATTCAGTGCGTACGACCGCTGGTGCTCGTCGTCCTTGCCGAAGAGGTCGACGGCGCGCTCCATGACCGGCTCGGCCAGGGAGGCGTAGGTGGGGCTGCGGCCTGCCACATAGGCCAGGTCGCGGTAGGAATGAGCGTTCTCGCCATTGAGCTCGGCCTCGGAGAAGAACCGGATCCAGTCGGGCTCGGGCTCGCCGTCGATGCCGGCGTCGGAGAAGGTGTCCTCGGCCATCCGGACCGCCCGCTTGCACTTGCTGGGCTGGCCCATGTTGGCGTACGCGCGGGCCTCCATCGCATACAGCATGGCCTGGGTGCGCGGGGTGGCGCAGTCGCGGCTGCCGTACTGGGCGAGATGGACGAGTTCCAGCGCGTCATCGGGCCGCCCCAGGTGGATCATCTGGCGGCTCATCGACGACAGGATGTACGAGCCGAGCGGCTTGTCGCCGGCCTCCTTGGCGGCGTGCAGTGCCAGCACGAAGTACTTCTGCGCGGTGGGCTGGAGGCCCACGTCGTAGCTCATCCAGCCGGCGAGCTCGGCGAGTTCCGCGGCGCAGACGAACAGACGCCGGGAGGTGTCCTGCGGTTGCGGTTCCTGGAGGAGGTCAGTGACCTCGTGCAGCTGGCCGACGACGGCCTTGCGGCGCAGCCCTCCGCCGCACTGGGCGTCCCACTGGCGGAACATCGCGGTGGTGGCTTCGAGCAGGTCCAGCTCGGGACCGGAGAGCCGGGAGCCCTTGCGCCCGCCGGCGGCAGGCTCGGGGGCGCCCTGCTCGGACGCGGGCGAGGGCACCAGCCAGCGCTGCATGGGCTCGACGAGGGCGGGTCCCGCGGCCAGTGCCAGCGATGTCCCGAGGAAGCCGCGCCGCGCCAGCATGAGGTCGCTGCGCGAGAACTCGCTGAGCAGAGCGACGGTCTGCGGGCCCGCCCAGGGAAGGTCCACGCCGGACACCGAGGGTGACTGGTGCGCGGAACGGAGACCGAGGTCCTCGATCGCGACGACGCTGCCGAAGCGCTCCGAGAACAGTTCCGACAGGATCCGCGGAATCGGCTCGCGCGGCTGCTCGCCGTCGAGCCAGCGCCGCACCCGCGAGGTGTCGGTGCTGATGTGATGGGCGCCCATCTGCCGCGCCCGGCGGTTGACTTGGCGTGCCAGCTCGCCCTTGGACCAACCGCTGCGCACGAACCACGAGCTCAACTGCTCGTTCGGGCGCTTGCCGGTATTCGTACCGGCGCCGCTGCCGTCCACTGGAACGCCCCCATCCACTGCTGCTGTGATCGTGCGAACCCCTACCAGAATGCCGCGAGTTGCGACTCTCCGTACGGTGGATGCACTCCTTCGAACAGGAAGCCGAGTTGCCTCCGGCATACCCGCAAGTACACACACTTCCAGGGTTCGTGCACTGAAAGTAATCCTACGATCACCCACTCAGCGAGTGGGATTGCAGAAACGCCACCATTCGCCACCCCTTCGAATGAACTCCCTTGCGGTCGGGCGCGATTCACTTGACACGGGACGATCGAGAGGGAGCGGAACGATGCGCGCAGGGGCGCGCGGTCAGGTCCGCACCACTCCTCGCACCACAGTGCGCCGCCAGAGCTTCACCCTCTGCGACGCAGTGTGACGAGGAGACTTCAGGTCGTAACCACCGGCGAGCGCAACCCGTTGGAGGGGGCATGGGCTTCACTATCGGCGGCATGCGGGACATGCGGTCCGGCTCTCGACGCCGCGGCCGCACCACGGAGTGCACCGTGGTGGCGGAGTACACCGGCTTGTGGGGCTGGACCGTCGTGCCGGGGGCGCGGGCCGCGTCCGGCGAGTGCTCGTGCGGCGTCCCGGACTGTACGTCCCCCGGGGCCCATCCCCTGGGTTACGCCCCCGAGATCCCGGCCGGCTCGACGCTGGACGATGTCACCAAGGCGTGGGCCGAGGTACCGGGCGCGGCCGTGCTGCTGCCCGTCGGGCGCACCTTCGACATCCTGGACGTCGCGGCGCCGGCCGGCCGGCGCGCGCTGGTGCGTCTGGAGCGGATGGGACTGCCGCTGGGCCCGGTCTCGGCGACTCCGGACGGGCGCTGCCAGTTCTTCGTGGCACCGGGCGCCGCCGCCGAACTTCCGCATCTGCTCTACCGGATGGGCTGGGACGACGCCGGGCTCGATCTGCACTGCCTCGGTCCTGGCAGCCACATCACCGCGCCGCCCTCCGACCACGCGGGCCTCGGACCGGTCAGCTGGCTGCGGGCGCCCTCGCTGGACACGGCCGTGGCGCCGCCGCAGGCGCGGCTGCTGCTGGGCACGCTGGCGTACATCTGCCACCGCTCCGCGGCCTGAGGCCGGCGGGGCGACCCACGCGCGCTCAGCGGCCTGAGGTCCGCCGGGCGACCGACGCAGGAGGGCGGGGCCGGAATGTCCGGCCCCGCCCTCGTGCGTCCGCACTCCGGGGCTCGCCCCGGCTCTGCCTCACTCCCCGATGAGCGCGTCGACGAACGCCTCCGGCTCGAACGGCGCCAGGTCGTCGGCGCCCTCGCCCAGACCCACCAGCTTCACCGGCACGCCCAGCTCGCGCTGGACCGCGATGACGATGCCGCCCTTGGCGGTGCCGTCGAGCTTGGTCAGCACGATGCCGGTGATGTCCACGACCTCCGCGAACACCCGCGCCTGCACCAGACCGTTCTGACCGGTCGTGGCGTCGAGGACCAGCAGGATCTCGTCCAGCGGGCCGTGCTTCTCGACAACGCGCTTGACCTTGCCGAGCTCGTCCATCAGGCCCGTCTTGGTGTGCAGCCGGCCCGCCGTGTCGATCAGCACCACATCGGCGCCCTCGGCGATGCCTTCCTTCACGGCGTCGAAGGCGATCGAGGCCGGGTCGCCGCCCTCGGGACCGCGCACGGTGCGGGCGCCGACGCGCTCGCCCCACGTCTGGAGCTGATCGGCCGCCGCCGCACGGAAGGTGTCCGCGGCGCCGAGCACGACCGAGCGGCCGTCGGCGACGAGCACCCGGGCGAGCTTGCCGGTCGTGGTGGTCTTACCGGTGCCGTTGACACCGACCACCATGACGACGCCCGGAGTGTCCAGGCCGCTCTCGGTCCTGACGGCGCGGTCGACGTCGGTGCCGATGAGCGCCAGCAGCTCCTCGCGGAGCAGGTTGCGCAGATCGTCCGGCGTACGCGTGCCAAGCACCCTGACCCGCTCGCGCAGCCGCTCGACGAGTTCCTGGGTCGGCGCGACACCGACGTCAGAGGTGAGCAGCGTGTCCTCGATCTCCTCCCATGTCTCCTCGTCGAGGTGCTCGCGGGACAGGAGCGTGAGCAGCCCCTTGCCGAGCGAGTTCTGCGAGCGGGCGAGGCGGGCGCGCAGCCGGACGAGCCGGCCGGCGGTGGGCTCCGGAATCTCGATCGCGGGGGCGGGGGGCTCGGCGACGACCGGGTCCTCGACGGCGACCGGCGTGCCGGCGGCCTCCTCGGCCGACGGAAGGTCGACCTCCTCGATGGTCCGGCGTGGCTCGTCCCGCGGGGTCTCCGCCTCGTCGCCTACATGCGGCTCGGCGGGCGGAGCGGTGATGGTCGGCGTGCTCGACGGCGCCGAGGGCGGCAGCTTCTTCTTCTTGCGGCTGCTGACCACGAGGCCGCTGATCGCGCCGAGAGCGACCAGGGCGATGACTACAACAAGGATGACGATTTCCATAACCCACCCAGTATCGGCCACGACTCTCCGGCCGCGGCTGCGTCGGACGGTCCTTCAGGGACCTCGGACTGTATTTGGACCTTTTGGGGGGTACATACGATGCTGGTGACTCCGGTTTCCGCCGGCGCCGGCCCTGTCCCGGACTCCCCCCACCCCTTTCACGGAGCTCCCCCATGCCCCACGCCTCCGATACCGAAGGCGCGACAGAGAGCGCGGTCGAGACGCGCGGTCTCGAACCCGTCCCCGACGGGGAGCGCACAGGCCACGTCCGCGAACTGTTCCCCACTTGGGTCGCCGCCAACATCAGTGTGCTGTTGCTCACGATGGGCGCGGGTCTGGTGGTGTTCAACGGTCTGAACTTCTGGCAGGTCCTGGTCGTCGCTATCGCGGCCCCCGTCGTCTCGTACGGCATCGTCGGCCTGATATCCGTGGCGGGCAAGCGGGGTGGTTCTCCCGGCATGGCCCTGTCCCGCGCGGTCTTCGGGCAGCGCGGCAATCTGCTGCCGGGCTCGCTGATCTGGGTCGCGCGCTGGGGCTGGGAGACGATCAACGCGGTGACCGGCGCCTATGCCGTGCTGACCGTGCTGGATCTGCTCTTCGGCGTACGCAGCAACACCGCGCTGATCATCGTGACGCTGCTGCTCTTCGTCGCCTGCACCTTCCTCGTCTCGGGGCTGGGCATCAACGCCCTGCGGCGGTGCAGCACCTGGTCGACGTATCTCTTCGGCGGGTTCAGCGTGCTCGTCCTGGTCCATCTGGTCGCCAACACGGACTGGTCGGCGGTCTTCGACAAGCCGGCCGGGTCGACGGCGATGTTGGTCGCCGGCATCGGCACGATCGCGGCGGGCGGCATCAGCTGGGTCCCCTCGGGTCCGGACTTCACCCGCTATCTGCCGCGGACCGCGTCCAGCCGCGCGGTGGTCGGCTCGACGATCGGCGGCGCCGGGATCGTCGTCCTGCCGATGGTGCTGATGGGCGCGGTGATGGCGGTCTCGACTCCGGACCTGGCGAGTGCCAGCGACCCGGTCGCGTTCATCGGCGAGATCCTGCCGCTGTGGCTCGCCGTGCCCTATCTGCTGATCGCCCTGGTCGGCATGCTGCTGATCAACTCCATGTCCATGTACTCGGCGGGCTTCACGGCGCAGGCCCTGGGCATCCGGGTCCCGCGCGCCTGGGCCGTCAGTGTGAACGCGGTCATCAGCCTGGTCCTCGGCTTCCTGCTGATGGTGGTGGCGACCAGCTTCACCGGCTCGTTCATCTCGTTCCTGACGCTGCTGGCGGTGGCGTTCTCCGCGTGGATCGGTGTCTTCGGCGTGGACATGCTGCGCCGGAAGGACTACGACGGCGCGGCCCTGATGGACACCACGCGCACCAGCGCCTACTGGTACCGCGGCGGTTTCGCCTGGCAGGCGACGGCTTCCTGGGCCGCCGCGCTGCTGGTGGGCCTGCTGTTCACCAAGGTCGACTGGTTCTCGGGGCCGCTCGCCTCGTCGTGGCTCGGCGAGAACGGTCTCGGCTGGGGAGTGACGATCGTGGTGGCGGCGGCGCTGTACGCGGTGCTGCCCCGGACCGGGACCCCGGCCGCGGCCGCCACGGAAGCGGCGGCGGCCGAGCCCGTACGCCTGTCGCTCTGACCCCGGCGGGGCCCGCCCGCCCCGCTTCACCCCCGCCACCGGAAGCCCGGCGGTCCGGACCCTGGGAATCTGACAGCGCGTCAGCTAACGTCCATCCTCGCCAGGTTCACAACCGGTGGAGGGGGACGTCCCCATGGCCTTCACAGTGGCCCGCTTCAATCTCGTCGATCCCGGCGCGACACCCGAGACGCTCGCGGCCCGCTACCGCGCGGCGCTGGAGATGGCCGCGTACGCCGACGACCGCGGTATCGACACCATCCAGACCGAGGAGCACCACGGCGCGGTCAACAACTGGCTGCCCTCCCCCTTCGTGTTCGCCTCAGCCGTGCTCGGTGGCACGAGCCGCATCGCGGTCACCGTCTCCGCGATCATCGGCCCGCTCTACGATCCGCTGCGGCTGGCCGAGGACATCGCCGTGCTCGACCTGATCGGGCGCGGCCGGCTCGTCACCGTCGCGGGCATCGGCTACCGGCCGGAGGAGTACGAGCAGCTGGGAGCCGACTGGAGCCGGCGCGGCGCGCTGCAGGACGAGCTGCTGGACACGTTGCTGACGGCCTGGAAGGGCGAGCCGTTCAGCTATCGCGGTCGTACGGTCCAGGTCACCCCGCGTCCGTACACCCAGCCGCATCCCCTGCTGCTGGTCGGAGGCTCCTCGAAGGCCGCCGCGCGGCGGGCGGCCCGTTTCGGGCTGCCGTTCTTCCCGAGCGCGCATCTGCCCGAGCTGGAGGCGTACTACCAGGAACTGCGCACCCGGTACGGCACGGACGGCTTCTGCATGATGCCCGCGGAGAAAACCCCGCTGCTGCATCTGTCCGAGGACCCCGACCGCACCTGGGCGGAGTTCGGCGAACACTTCTTGCACGAGGCGCGGACCTACGCCTCCTGGCAGTCCGCGGACATCCGCTCGGCGGTGCGGTCGAAGGCGACGACGGTCGAGGAGCTGCGTGCCGAAGGGGTGTACCGGATCGTCACGCCCGAGGAATGCGTGGGGCTCGGGGCCGACAGCCTGGTCCTGCATCCACTGTGCGGTGGGATGCCGTTGGACGAGGGATGGCGTTCGCTCCAGCTCTTCGCCGAGCAGGTGGTCCCCCGGCTGACCGCCTCGTGACGCGGAGACGGCGGACTGCCCCGGCTCGATCGGCGAGCCGGGGCAGTGCCGTGAAGAGGAGAGGGGCAGCGGGGATCAGCCCATCTCCTCCAACGCCTTGCCCTTGGTCTCCTTCACGAACAGCAGCACGAAGGGGATGGAGAGCACGGCGAAGCATGTGTAGATGACGTAGGTGGCCGAGAGGTTCCAGTCCGACAGGCTCGGGAAGCTCGCGGTGATGGCCCAGTTGGCGATCCACTGCGCGGACGCGGCGACGCCGAGGGCGGCGGCGCGGATCCGGTTCGGGAACATCTCGCCGAGGAAGACCCACACGACGACACCCCACGAGAGGGCGAAGAAGAGCACGAAGACGTGGGCCGCGATCAGGGCGACGAAGCCCTGGGTGTCGGGGAGTTTGCCGTCGACGAGGTCGGCGGAGAAGGCCCAGGCCTCGACGGCGAGGGCGATGGCCATACCGGCGGAGCCGATCAGGGCGAGCGGCTTGCGGCCCACCCGGTCGACCAGGACCATCGCGATCACGGTGCCGATGATGTTCACGATCGACGTGGTGAACGAGTAGAAGAACGAGCCGCTCGGGTCGATGCCGACGGACTGCCACAGCGTCGAGGAGTAGTAGAACGCGACGTTGATGCCGACGAGTTGCTGGAAGACCGAGAGGCCGATACCGACCCACACGATGGGCAGGAAGGCGAAGCGCCCGCCGAGCAGGTCCTTGAATGTCGACTTGTGTTCCCGGCGCATGGCTCGGTCGATCTCGGCGACCCGGGCGTCCAGGTCGATCTTCGTGCCCTCCACCTCGGCGAGGACCTGCTTCGCCCTTTCGACCTTGCCGACGGAGATGAGGAAGCGGGGCGACTCGGGGATCGCGAAGGAGAGCAGCCCGTAGAGCACGGCCGGGACGACCATGACGCCGAGCATCCACTGCCAGGCCTCGATGCCGAGGATCTCGCCGCGCTGGTCGCCGTCGGCGATCTGGAGGATGCCGTAGTTCACCAGCTGGGAGACGGCGATACCGATGACGATCGCGGCCTGCTGGAAGGAGGCGAGCCGGCCGCGGTACGCGGGCGGGGAGACCTCGGCGATGTAGGCGGGGCCGATGACGGAGGCCATGCCGATGGCGAACCCGCCGACGATGCGCCAGAAGGCGAGGTCGTAGAGGGCGAACGGCAGGGCCGAACCGACCGCGCTGATCGTGAAGAGCACGGCGGCGATCTGCATACAGCGGATACGGCCGATGCGGTCGGCGATGCGGCCGGCCGTGGCGGCGCCGATGGCACAGCCGATCAGGGCGATGGCGATGACCTGGGCCAGGGTTCCGGACCCGATGTCGTAGCGGTCGCGGATGGCTTCGACGGCTCCGTTGATGACCGAACTGTCGTAGCCGAAGAGGAATCCGCCCATCGCGGCCGAGGCCGTGATGAAGATGACATGCCCGAGATGGTCGGGGTGGGCCTCACGGGCGCCGGATGCCGGTGGTGGCTCAGTGCTGGTCACGTGTACTCCTGGGGCCTCCGGCAGCGCCGGGCGTGGGGGGCGAGCCCTTCAAGTGGCGCACAACTTCATGCGGCCCACCACTTGAAGGTAAAAGCAACGTTGCAGAGACTATTCGTTCAAGTTTCGAAGTCAAGACCCTATCCCCAACATATTCGGGACACATGGGTGTCCGCTTCAGTTCAAGAGTTGAAGAGTTGTCAGCGGAGACGCTGACTGATGACCTTGGAGACTCCGTCGCCCTGCATGGACACGCCGTACAGCGCGTCCGCGACCTCCATCGTCCGCTTCTGGTGCGTGATCACGATCAGCTGGGACGACTCCTGGAGCTCCTGCATGATGCGGATCAGGCGCTGGAGGTTGGTGTCGTCGAGCGCCGCCTCGACCTCGTCCATCACATAGAACGGGCTCGGCCTCGCCTTGAAGATCGACACCAGCATCGCCACCGCGGTCAGCGAACGCTCGCCTCCCGACAACAGGGAGAGCCGCTTGACCTTCTTGCCCGGTGGCCTGGCCTCCACGTCCACACCCGTGGTGAGCATGTTGTCGGGGTCGGTCAGGATCAGCCGGCCCTCGCCTCCGGGGAAGAGGCGCGAGAAGACGCCCTCGAACTCCCGGGCGGTGTCGCGGTAGGCCTCGGTGAAGACCTGCTCGACGCGCTCGTCCACCTCCTTCACCACCTGAAGCAGATCGGCCCGCGTCTTCTTCAGGTCTTCGAGCTGTTCCGAGAGGAACTTGTGGCGCTCCTCCAGCGCCGCGAACTCCTCGAGGGCCAGCGGATTCACCTTTCCGAGCTGCTGATACGCCCGTTCGGCCGACTTCAAGCGTTTTTCCTGTTCGGCGCGGACGAAACGTCGCGGCTGGTTGCGGGGGTGCTCCGGGTCCTCCGGCAGCTCCTCGCCCTCGGCCGGCAGCGAGGGGGGCACGAGCTGGTCCGGCCCGTAGTCCGAGACAAGACCGGCGGGCTCCACACCGAGCTCTTCGAGCGCCTTCGTCTCCAGCTGCTCGATCCGCATGCGCTTCTCGGCGCCGAGCACCTCGCCCCGGTGGACCGAGTCGGTGAGCTTGTCGAGCTCGCTCTTGAGGTCGCGCCCCTCGTTGCGGGCGGCCGTCAGCTCCCTCTCCCGCTCGGCCTTCGCCGCCTCGGCCGCGACCCGTTCGGCCTCCGCGCGTACCAGCGAGACCTCGACGTGGGCCAGCAGCTGGCGGGCGCCGCTCGCCACCGCGGCGGCGACTTCCGCCTCGTGACGCAGCCGCGCACGGCGCTGTTCGGCCCGTGCCCGCGCCTCACGTTCGGCGCGCGCCCCGCGGTCGAGCGCGTCGGCCCGGCCCGCGAGTCCCTTCACCCGTTCCTCGTGCGTACGGACCTGGAGCCGTGCCTCCATCTCGGTCTGCCGCGCGTTGGCGCCGTCCGCGGCGAGCCGGTCCCGTACATGCGTGTCCGGCTCCTCCTCGACCGGAGTCTCCTCGGCGACCAGCAGCCGTTCGGCCAGCTCCTCGGCCTCCCCGCGGGCCCGCTCCAGCGCCTCCTGCGCCCGGGCGACGGCCGCGGTCGTCCGCTCGGCCTCGCCCGCGGCGCCGCGCGCCTGCCCCGCGAGCCGGCCCAGCCGGCCCGAGACCGCCGACTTCTCCCGGTCGGCCGCCCGGCGGCGCTCCCCCAACTCCTCGACGAGCCCGGCACATGCGGTGCGCCGCCCGGCGGCCTGCTGCTGGGCGGCCGCCAGTTCCTCGCACCGTACGGCGAGCTCCTCCAGCTCGGCGGCGGCCTCGGCGACGGAGGCCTGCACCTCCAGAAGACTCGGCGCACCGGCCGAGCCGCCCTGCGCGAAGTGCGCGCCGAGGACATCGCCCTCCGCCGTCACGGCGGTGAGTCCGGGCCGTGCGTGGACCAGGTCCTCGGCGTCCTCCAGCGTGCCGACGACGACGATGTCCCGCAGCAGCGAGCGCACCGCGGGCATCAGCTCCTCGGGCCCGCGCACCAGATCGGCGGCGTACCCAGGACCGTCCGGGTGCCGTTCCCCTGCGGTCTCGGGGCCACCGGCCAGCAGTATGGCGGCGCGTCCGGCGTCGGTCTTGCGCAGCAGGCGCAGTGCTTCGGCGGCCGTCGCCGTGGTGGAGACGACGACGGCGTCGGCGGCCGCGCCGAGGGCAGCCGCCACCGCTACCTCATGGCCGGGTGCGACCGTGAGCAGCTCCGATGCCGGTCCGAGCAGTCCGCCGAGCCGGTCCTTCGCCGCCAGCAGGGCGCCGGTGCCGTCCTTGCGGCGCAGGCCCAGCGCGAGCGCCTCGCGCCGGGCGGCGACGGCGGCGCGCTTGCGCTCGGCCGCGGTGAGTTCCTCGCGGGCCGAACTCAGGGCCGCCTCGGCCTCGCCCAGTTCACGCTTGGCCGCGTCGTGCCTCTCACCCAGCTCCGTGTCGTCGGCGTCCAGGCTGTCGACCTCGGCCTGGAGCTGCTCGTACTCCTCCTGGGCGGCGACCGCCCGCTCCTGGGCCTCGTCCCGGGCGGAGGCCAGCCGGTCGATCTCGGCCTGCGCCGAAGCGGCCCTGCTGCGGGCCGCGTTCACCTGGCCGTTGAGACGGGCCAGTCCTTCGCGGCGGTCGGCGATGGCACGGGCCACGTCCTTGAGCCGGCGTTCCTCGACCGCGAGTTCCCGCTCCAGATCGGCGCGGTGGGCGACGGTGTCCTCCAAGGCGCGCTCCGCCGCCTCCAGCGCGGCCTCCAGTTCGGCCTCCTGCTCACGGATCCGGGCGGCCTCGCGCTCCATGTCCTCGGGGTCGCGGCCGCGCCGGTCCTCTGCGGGCTGCGCGGTCGCGCTCTTGACCCGCGCGTCGGCCAGCGAGATGGTGCCGCGCACGCGCTCGGCGAGCTGGGACAGTGCGTACCAGCTCTGCTGGGCCTGCTGGAGCCGCGGCGCGAGCCGCCGCACCTCGTCCTCGAGATCGGCCTCCCGGCCGAGCGCGGCCTTGAGTTCGGCCTCGGCCGCCTCCTTGCGTTCCTTCAGCGCGGCCTCGTCGGCGACCTCGGTGCTCAGTGCCTGCCGGAGCTGTACGAGATCGTCGGCGAGCAGCCGCAGCCGGGCGTCGCGCAGGTCCGCCTGGATGACGGCGGCGCGGCGGGCGACCGCGGCCTGCCGCCCGAGGGGCTTGAGCTGCCGGCGCAGTTCGTCGGTCAGGTCCTGCACGCGGGCGAGGTTGGCCTGCATCGCGTCCAGCTTCCGCAGCGCCTTCTCCTTGCGCTTGCGGTGCTTGAGGACGCCGGCGGCCTCCTCGATGAACGCCCGCCGCCCCATGGGGTCGGCGTGCAGGACGGAGTCGAGCTGGCCCTGCCCGACGATGACGTGCATCTCGCGGCCGATGCCGGAGTCGGAGAGCAGTTCCTGGATGTCCAGCAGCCGGCAGGTGTCGCCGTTGATCTGGTACTCGCTGCCGCCGTTGCGGAACATGATCCGCGTGATGGTGACCTCGGCGTACTCGATCGGCAGAGCGCCGTCTGAGTTGTCGATCGTGAGGGAGACCTCGGCGCGGCCGAGCGGCGGGCGCCCGGTCGTCCCGGCGAAGATGACGTCCTCCATCTTGCCGCCGCGCAGCGACTTGGCCCCCTGCTCCCCCATGACCCAGGACAGCGCGTCCACGACGTTGGACTTGCCCGAGCCGTTGGGGCCGACGACGCACGTGATGCCCGGCTCGAACCGCAGCGTCGTGGCGGAGGCGAAGGATTTGAACCCGCGCAGGGTCATGGCCTTGAGGTGCACGCAGCCGGACTCTACCTTTCGCCTCGCTCGGACCGCCGGAACCGGCCCGTCCCGGCCTGCCCCGGGGGACAGTTCGCGGGTGCACTCGGTCTCGCCATCCGGGACGGCGGGCGGCTCACGGTTTCACCCATGAGGACGCAGGGCAGATCACGCGGTAGAAGAAGGACTGTAGGACGCCGGGGGGAAAGAAAGAAGGGACGCCGAAGCGTCCCTTGCATATCTTGTGCGGTTGATCTACCGGCGTGACCGAGCTCTGTCAGGTGAGCGCGGGCTCCGCCTGGGGTACGTCGATGTCGATGCCGTCAAGCAGCGACTCTCCAGGGTGCTTGGCGACGGCAGCGTTGAGCGCGTCGTTCTCGGACTGAATCCGTACAAGCTCGGATTCGAGGTCCTGGACGCGCTGCTGAAGCCGTCGCATCTCGGCGAGGAGTCGCGGGTCGGAGCCGCCGACGTAACCGAGAAGCGCCTTTGCCATGATGGATGGTCCTCCACACTGAGTGACCGACCGGAAGCGGTGTGGGTCGTGAGGGAATCGCACCCGCGGTGCTCGACAGTGCTATTGGTGCTCATGTCGCTGCGGTTCGTACTGCCAAACAGCTAAGGTGCGCGGGGCTTCCAGAGTCTCACCAAAAAGTTTGACGGTCAACACGATCACACCCCGTATCAAGGGCGAACCCGGGTGCTCACTGCCGCGGAACGCGCGGTGGAGCCTCTTCTCCGGGGCCGAGGGGCGTGGAGATCATCCTTACGGCCGCAGCCTGGCATGACAAGCCCTTCTTGGCAACCACCAGGCTCTTTCTGCCACGGACAGGTGCCGGAGGCATGCGTTCCGCGACGGCGGGGGCGGGCCGGCGACGGAACCTCAGCGGATCGCGAAGTCCTCGTACCCTCCGCGGGGCGTGTCCCAGATCTCAGTGACGCCGTCGACTCGACCGGGTGTGTCGTCGGACCGCAGCCAGTCCAGCAGACGGTGGCAATTCTCACGTGGGCCCTCGGCCACGACCTGCACCCTGCCGTCGTCCAGGTTGAGGGCGAAGCCGGTGAGGCCGCCGATCTCCAAAGCGTTTGCCCTGGTGAACCAGCGGAAGCCCACTCCTTGTACTCGGCCGCGTACCCACGCCGTCAGACGTGCAACATCATCCATGGCTGCAAGGTAGCCAATGGGCCAGTGCCGCATCACATCCCCATTCGGTGTTATGGCGTACAGTCCGGTCGAGCTGAGACTCACCCGTTCGGGTGAGCCTCCTTTGTCCAGCCGTAAAGCACAAGGAAGGCCAGCAGATGGGACGTCATCGACGCTCCGCCAAACGTGCGGGCAGGCCCGTACGTACTGGGCTGCTCGGCGTCTCCGCTGCCGTGGCGGTGGGTGCCGTGATCGTCGCGTCCGGCCTGCTGCCGGGTGGCGACACCTCCATCGTGGGCGGCGAGAGCTCGCCCACCGAGCAGGTCCGCACCGAGGGATCCGCCCGGCTGCAGACCCAGGGTGACGCGAGCGCCGAACCGACGCCCGAGACGTCGTCGCCGGCCTCCCCGACCTCGCCCACCGCAACACCCCCGCGTCCGAAGGCACCGGCGAAAAGCCCTGCTCAGAAGCGCGCGAAGCCGGTGAAGCCCGCGGAGCCCACCAAGCCCGCGAAGCCGAAGGCCGAGCCGTCGGCGAAGGCTCCGGCCCCGAAGCCGGTGAAGCCTTCCCCGGAGAAGAGCAAGAAGGAGAAGAAGGAGAGCGCCCCGACCCGTACGGAGTCGCGCGCCCCTGACCGCGCTCCCGACCGGCAGAAGCCCGTCTCGTCCTCCTCCGAGGCGGCGGCCGAGGCGGAGGTGCTCAACCTGGTGAACGAGGAGCGGTCCAAGGTGGGCTGCAGCCCGGTCCGGACCGACGCTCCGCTGGCCGCGCTCGCCGGCGCCTTCAGCAAGGACATGGCCGGCCGCGGCTTCTTCGACCACACCGACCCCGACGGCGACTCCCCCTGGGTCCGCGCCGCGCAGTCCGGCGTGAACAACCTCGGTGCCGAGAACATCGCCCGCGGCCAGGCCGACGCCTCCGCGGTCATGAACTCGTGGATGAACAGCGAAGGCCACCGAGCAAACATTCTCAACTGCGATTACAAGTCGCTCGGCGTCGGTGTCCACATGGCCGACGGCGGCCCGTGGTGGACGCAGGACTTCGGCTTCTAGCAGTCTCGCCGGGAGCTGCCCGGGGGCTAGAGCTTCCCGGGCAGCGACGCGCGCACGATGCGCGGCGGCCGCTGACAGCGCGGGCAGAAGTAGCTGGAACGGTTCATCCAGGGGCGTCGCCGCATCAGAGTGCCGCAGCGCCGGCAGGGCTCGCCCTCACGGCCGTAGGCATCCAACGATCGGTCGAAATATCCTGATTCGCCGTTCACGTTCACATACAGGCTGTCGAAGCTGGTGCCCCCGACGGCCAGGGCCGCGTTCATCACGTCCCGCACATGGCCGAGCAGCTCGGCCGAGCGGGCGCGGGGCAGACCGGTCGTCGGGCGCTCGTAGTGGAGCTTCGCCCGCCACAGGGCCTCGTCGGCGTAGATGTTGCCGACCCCGCTGATCAGCGACTGGTCCAGCAGTGCCCTCTTGACGGTGGTGCGCCGCAGCCGCAGCGCGGTGTGGAAAACGCCGTCGTCGAAGGCCGGGTCCAGCGGATCGCGGGCGATGTGCGCGATGACGTCGGGCAGTCCGTCCGGGGTGTTGTCGTGGAGCGATAGCCCGCCGAAGGTGCGCTGGTCGACGAACCGGAGTTCGGTGCCCAGCAAGTCGTCGAAACGGATCCGGATCCGCAGATGCTTCTCGTCGGCGGCGTCCTCCGGCTGCACCAGGAGCTGTCCGCTCATCCCGAGGTGTCCGAGGACCGAGCTGTCGGTGTCGGCCAGCGGCAGCCACAGGTACTTTCCCCGCCTGCGCGCTATCCCGACGCTGTGCCCCTTGAGCCTGGCCGCGAAGTCCCCGGCACCGGCGAGATGGCGGCGCACGGCGCGCGGGTGCAGGACCTGCACCTCGGAGATCGTACGTCCGCTGACCCAGCGCTGCAGTCCGCGACGTACGACCTCGACCTCGGGCAGCTCGGGCACGGGGCTCCTTCCGGGGAGGCTCGGAGTGACGCCCGCAGCGTACCTCTCCGTCACCTGCGGAAAAACGCCGAGGCCCCTGCGCTCCGGGAAGGAACGAGGGGCCCTGACGTGGTCGGAAGGAATGCGTCGCCATGGGCCGGGCCGGGGCCCGGTCCACAGGTTCCGAGGACTAGGCCGTGGCCCGGTCCGCCGGTTCCGAGGACGAAGAGGAGTCGGCGGCCTCTCCGTCCGTGGCGTCGGCGGCGGTGGCCGCCTCCGAGCTCGCCGCCGCGGCGGCGAGTTCGTCGGCCTCGGCCTTCTCCGCCTCGGCCTTGGCGACCTTGGCGGCGGCGACACGGTCGTCCGCGGCGGCACGGATCTCCCGCCACGCGGACTCCGCCGCCTGCTGCTCCGCTTCCTTCTTGCTGCGGCCGGTGCCGGTGCCGTACGAGACACCACCGACGCGGGCGGCAGCAGTGAAGGTTTTCTCGTGGTCCGGGCCCGTCTCCGTGACGAGATATTCCGGAACGCCGAGTCCCTCGGCCGCGGTGAGCTCCTGAAGACTGGTCTTCCAGTCCAGGCCCGCACCGAGGTTCGAGGATTTCTCGATCAGCGGGTCGAAGAGCCGGTGCACCAGCTCGGACGCCGCTTCGAGACCCTGATCGAGATAGACGGCGCCGATCACCGCTTCAAGGGTGTCGGCGAGGATGGATGCCTTGTCCCGTCCGCCCGTGCCTTCTTCACCCCGGCCGAGCCGGATGAAGAGACCCAGTTCCAGACCGCGACCGACTTCCGCCAGCGCACGCGAATTGACCACCGCGGCCCGCAGTTTGGCCAGTTGGCCTTCCGGCAGGTCGGGGTGGGTGCGGTACAGCGTGTCGGTGACCACCAGACCGAGCACCGAGTCCCCGAGGAACTCGAGCCGTTCGTTGGTGGGCAGGCCGCCGTTCTCGTACGCGTACGACCGGTGGGTCAGTGCTCGCACCAGAAGGGCGGACTCGAGGTGATACCCGAGCCGCCCTTCCAGAAGCGTGTGGGACGAGGCTGCGTTGGCTGTGTTTACTGCGTCTGCCTGCTTCTTGGCATGGGACAGTTCAGACATCGGGCCTCTCACCAGCCGCTCAGACCTCGAGGACCTGGCGCTTGTTGTAGGTGCCGCAGCTCGGGCACGCGATGTGCTGCTGCTTCGGCTCCTGGCAACGCTCACACGAAACCAGGGTGGGGACCGCAGCCTTCCACTGCGACCGGCGGTGGCGCGTGTTGCTGCGCGACATCTTCCGCTTCGGAACAGCCACGGCTACTTCTCCTGCTTCTCGTCGACGCCTGCTTCGGCGCCGCCCATGTTGTCCTTCTCGCCGTCCTTGATGGTTTCGGCGAGTCCCTGCAGTGCCGCCCAGCGAATGTCGGCGGCGTCATGGTGGTGACCGGGGTTCTCGTCCAGCCTGATCCCGCATTGGGAACACAGGCCGGCACAGGTCTCCCGGCACACCGGCTGCATCGGCAGTGCGAGCACCACCGCATCACGCAGCACGGGTTCGAGGTCGAACAGGCCGTCCTCGAGAAAGAGCGTGTCCTCGTCCTCGCCGTCGACCGTGTCCTTGTCGGGGACCGCAGTGCGAGTGCGGCTCCGGTCATCGGCGTCGGGGTACGAGAACATCTCCTGGAAGTCCGCGGCAACCTCTTGGCGCAGCGGCTCCAGACACCTTACGCACTCCCCCTCGGCGGTCGCACGGGCGGTGCCGGTGACGAGCACACCTTCCATGACCGACTCGAGACGGAGGTCGAGCTTCACGGGCGCACCTTCCGGCACGCCGATGACTCCTTCGATACCGAAGGTCGCCGGCGGACCGGGCGCCTCCACCGAGCGGGACAGCCGCTGGAGCGTGCCGGGACGCCGGCCCAGCTCGTGCGTGTCGAACACGAGGGGGTTGCGGTGGTCGAGGCGGGCGTTCAGGGCTCTTCCTGCTTTCGAATCGTGGGGAGTGGGCCGGCCCGGTGCTCCGAGGGAGCGGGCAGCCTGCATCGCGGATCTACGCGCGACCGAAGAACCAGGCTACCGGACGGGCCGCCGTAGACCCAATCCGGTACTCGTCGGCAGCCGCTTCGACGGGGTCAGTGCCCCTGCTCGTACCGGCGCAGCTGTTCGAGGTCGATCATGCTGGTGTCGAAGAGGCTGGTCTCGTCGAGGGCCGCGGCCTGCTGCTGGGGCTGGTGCTGGACCGGCTGCTGGTACGCGTACGGGTCCTGCTGTGCGTACTGCTGGTCGTAGCCCTGCTGCTGGTACCCGGCGTAGGGGTCCTGCTGGTACGCGGCGTACTGCTGGTGCTGGTCCCCGTAGCCCGAGGCGTAGGGGTCCTGCTGGGCCGGGATCGCGGGCTGGGCCTCGGCCACCGGCTGGTACTGCGGCTGCTGGGGCACGGGAGCCTGCTGCGGCACCGGGGTCTGCCGGGGCTCCGAGACCTCGGCCAGTCCGGCCAGGTAGTCGGCGTCGCTGGAGCGGTGCTGGACGCCCGCGGCGTCCTGGGCGGCCATGTGCTCGCCGAGCGCGTCGCTGGTGGTGCGGCCGTGGAGCTTCAGCCGGCCGCGGCCGACGGCCTCCAGGGTCTTGGACAGGACCGCCTCGAAGGCGCCGAGCTTGGCGTCCACGTACTCGTCGGCGCGGCCGATCAGGGTCTGCGGGTCCGAGCTGTACTCGGGGGCGTCCTCGTCGGCGTACCCCTGCGCGTCCAGGCCCGGGCCCCGGCCGAGCAGCTTCTCGCGGCCGCGGTCCACCGAGCCGATGGTCTTGGTGAGGACGACCTCGAAGTTGGCGAGCTTGGAGTCGACGTAGTCGTCGGCCTCCGCGCGGATCTCCTCGGCCTCCCGGCGGGCCTCGGAGAGGATGCGGTCCGCCTCGTCCTGGGACTGGCGGGCGACGTGGGTGTCCGAGATCAGCGAGCCGCGTTCCGCGTGGGCGCTCTCGATGATCCGCTCCGCCTCCTGACGGGCCTGGGCGACCAGCTGCTCACGGCCGCCGATCAGCTCCTGGGCCTGCGCGAGCGAACCGGGCAGGGCCTCACGGACCTCTTCGAGCATGGCGAGCAGGTCGGCGCGGTTGACCACGCAGGAGGCCGACATGGGCATGGACCGGGCCGAGCCCACCGCCTCGACGATCTCGTCGAGCTTCTTCTGCACGTCCACCGTGGTTCGCCACTCTCTGCCTGATATGAGACGGACGGGACGACTGTACGGCCCCCGACCGTCCGCCGGACACCGGGTGACGGGCTGTCAGTACGTCACTTCTCGGCGAGCCGGCGGGTGAGTGCCTCGTACACGACGGGAGGCAGCAGGTGGGAGACGTCCCCGCCCCAGGCGGCGACCTCCTTGACGAGGCTGGAGGAGAGGAAGCTGTAGGTGGGATTGGTCGGGACGAAGAGCGTCTCGACGCCGGAGAGGCCGTTGTTCATCTGGGCCATCTGCAGCTCGTAGTCGAAGTCGCTGACCGCCCGCAGGCCCTTGACGATGGCCGGGATGTCCCGCTGCTTGCAGAAGTCGACGAGCAGGCCGTGGTGGGACTCCACCTCGACGTTGCCGTAGTCGCTGGTGACTTCGCGGATCAGCTCGATCCGCTCGTCCACGGTGAACAGTCCCTGCTTGGACTGATTGATCATCACCGCGACATGTACGACGTCGTACAGCTTGGAGGCGCGGGCGATGATGTCGAGGTGTCCGTTGGTGATGGGGTCGAACGACCCCGGACAGACTGCTCGGCGCAACTGAAGTCCCTCGCTCTCCGGTCCGGTCATGGTGCGTCTTCGCACGTAGAGGCGGCGCGACCGTACCAAAGCGTTCCCTCGCCGTAGCGACGGGCCCGCACCGGTTCGAAGCCCTGCGGCCAGACGAATTCGCCGCCTCTGGTGCTGCGCTCCACGGTGACGACGGCATCGTCCGCGAGCCAGCCCTCGGAGCGGAGTGTGAGCAGGATCTCGCGAAGATCATCGTCGGTGACGGCGTACGGCGGGTCGAGGAAGACCACGTCATAGGGGTCACTCGGCGCCGGTCCTGTCACGATCTGTTCGGCTTTGCCGGTGCGGACCTCGGCACCGGGCAGTCCCAGCGTCCGGACGTTCTCGCGGACGATGCGGGCGGCTCGGGCGTCCGCCTCGACGAGCAGCGCGTGGGACGCGCCGCGCGAGAGAGCCTCCAGGCCGACGGCGCCGGAGCCCGCGTACAGATCGGCGACCCGCAGTCCGGTCAGCGTGCCGAGGAGCGATTCCCAGCTGGAGAACAGGCCCTCGCGAGCGCGGTCGGACGTGGGGCGGGTGCCGGTGCCGGGCGGGACGGCCAGGCGGCGTCCGCCGGCCGTACCGGCGATCACGCGGGTCATCTCAGTCCTCACTCGCGAGCGGCCGGGAGCTCCTGCCGGCCGGCCTGGCCAACATCCTGCGGGACCAGTGTCTCAGCCCTTGTCGAGATACCGCTCACGCTCCTTGTCCAGCAGGGCGTCCAGGGCCGTGCGCAGCTCGGGGAGCCGCTCCAGCTCCGGGTCCTCGCGGACGACGGTGACGGCCTCCTCGCGGGCGGCGGCGATGACCTCCTCGTCCTCGATGACGGTGAGCATCCGCAGCGAGGAGCGCACACCCGACTGGGCCTGGCCGAGGACGTCGCCCTCGCGGCGCTGTTCGAGGTCGATACGGGACAGCTCGAAGCCGTCGAGGGTGGCGGCGACCGCGCCGAGCCGGGCCCTGGCCGGAGTCGCCTCGGGCATCTCGGTCACCAGCAGACAGAGTCCAGGAGCGGAGCCACGGCCCACCCGGCCGCGGAGCTGGTGCAGCTGCGAGACGCCGAACCGGTCCGCGTCCATGATCACCATGGCGGTGGCGTTCGGGACGTTGACCCCGACCTCGATGACGGTGGTGGCGACCAGGACATCCACCTCGCCCGCGGCGAAGCGGCGCATCACGTCGTCCTTGTCGTCGGGCGCCATCCGGCCGTGCAGGACCTCGACGCGCAGTCCGGCGAGGGCTCCGCCGGAGAGCTGCTCGGCGATCTCCAGGACGGCGAGCGGGGGCCTCTTCTCCGCCTCGTCCTCGGCCGACTTCTTCTTGGTCTTCTCGTCCTCGCCGTCGCCGATGCGGGGGCACACCACATAGGCCTGGTGGCCCTTGCCGACCTCTTCGCGGACCCGCTCCCAGGCGCGCGCCAGGAAGTGCGGCTTGTCCTGGGCCGGGACGACATGGGTGGCGATGGGCGAGCGTCCGGCGGGCAACTGGTCCAGTACGGAGGTCTCCAGGTCACCGAAGACGGTCATGGCGACCGTCCTCGGGATCGGGGTCGCGGTCATCACCAGCAGATGCGGCGGCTGCTTCCCCTTGGAGCGCAGGGCGTCGCGCTGCTCCACACCGAAGCGGTGCTGCTCGTCGACCACCACGAGTCCGAGGTCGTGGAACTGCACCTTGTCCTCGATGAGCGCATGGGTGCCGATGACGATGCCGGCCTCGCCGGTCACCAGGTCGAGCAGCGCCTGCCGGCGGGCCGCGGCGCCCATCGAACCGGTCAGCAGCACGACCTTGGTGGCCTTCTCGGCGCTCCCGAGCATGCCGCCATCGGCGAGCTCGCCCATCATCTCGACGACGGAGCGGTGGTGCTGCTGGGCGAGGACCTCGGTGGGCGCGAGCATCGCCGCCTGACCGCCGGTGTCCACCACGGTGAGCATGGCGCGCAGCGCGACCATCGTCTTGCCGGAGCCGACCTCGCCCTGGAGCAGCCGGTGCATCGGATGCTCGGTGGCCAGGTCGCCGAAGATCTCCTCGGTGACCTTGATCTGTCCGTCGGTGAGGGTGAAGGGCAGCTTGGCGTCGAAGGCGTCGAGCAGCCCGCCCGGAACGGGCCGGCGCGCCACGGCGGGCAGTTGGGTCTCCGCGAACCGGCGCCGGGCCAGCGCCACCTGGAGCACGAACGCCTCGTCCCACTTGAGCCGCTGCCGGGCGTCCTCGATGTCGGCCTTGGTGTGCGGCCGGTGGACCTTCAGCAGCGCCTCGGGCAGCGGGACGAAGCCGCGCCCCTCCCGCAGGGCGGGCGGCAGCGGGTCGACCGCTTCCTGGGCGCTCGGCAGCACGGCGTCGACCGCCTTGGCGATCTTCCACGACTCCAGCCCCTTGCAGGCCGGGTAGATGGGGATGAGCGCGCCCGCCCAGGAGTCGACGTCGGCGGAGTCGTCCCCGCTGTCGGCGGCGAGCTTGGCGTACGTCGGGTGGGCCAGCTGGAGCTTGCGGTTGAAGACGGAGACCTTGCCGGCGAACATCGCGCGGCTGCCGGGCAGCAGTTCCTGATGCGGCTTGTGCACACCCCGGCCGAAGAAGACCAGCTGGAGCCGGCCGCTGCCGTCCGTGATGGTGATCTCCAGCCGCTTGCCGCGGCCGGCGTTGAAGGTGTGCACCCGGGCGTCGGCGACCTGCGCGACCACGGTGACGTCCTCGTCCAGCGGCAGCTCGGCGAGCCGGGTGAGCTGGCCGCGCTCCTCGTACCGCCGGGGATAGTGGTGCAGCAGATCGCCGGTGGTGTGCAGGTCGAGCTGCTCGGCCATCACCTTCGCGGTGGCGGCTCCGAGCGTCTTCTTCAGGGGTTCGTCGAGCGCGGACACGCGATCCATTGCACACCACGGCACCGACAGACGTCGCGCACCTGTGGATAACCGCTGGTCACACCGGTGCCGTGGACCCTAGGATGGCGCGGTCTCCCCCGCCTTCCCCGCTGCTTGCCCACGCCGCGATCACCTTCGACGGGATCGCCCGACCCGCGCCGCCGCTCCTCCCCCCACCGGCGCAGCGACGATGACTTCTGAGACCACGCGACCCACGTCCGAGACCACCCCGCACACCTTCCAGGTGGATCTGCGCGGCCTGGTGGATCTTCTCTCCCATCACCTCTATTCGAGCCCCAAGGTGTATCTGCGCGAACTGCTGCAGAACGCCGTGGACGCGATCACGGCCCGGCTGGCCGAGGACCCGGACGCGCCCACACGGGTGCGCCTCTTCGCCGAGGACGGGCGGCTGCGCGTCGAGGACTCCGGCATCGGTCTGACCGAGAGCGATGTGCACAGTCTGCTCGCCACGATCGGCCGCAGCTCCAAGCGTGCCGGTGTCGACAGAATCGCCTCCGCGCGCGCCGACTTCCTCGGCCAGTTCGGCATCGGGCTGCTCGCCTGCTTCGTCGTGGCGGCCGAGATCCGTGTGGTGAGCCGTTCCGCGCGGACGCCGGACGCGCCGCCCGTGGAGTGGTCCGCCCGCGACGACGGTTCGTACACCGTGCGTACGCTGCCGGACAGCGCGCGTCCCGAACCGGGCACGACCGTGCATCTCACCGCCCGCCCGGGCAGCGGCGACTGGCTGACCGAGGAGCGGGTGCTCGCGCTCGCCCGGGACTTCGGCTCGCTGCTGCCCTACGACGTACGGGTCGGGGACACCGCGGTCACCGATCTGCCCTCGCCCTGGGACCGCGCCTACCCGGGCCCGGCGGCCCGCCGGGTGGCTCTGGCGCGCCACTGCCACGAGCTGTTCGGCTTCACCCCGCTCGACTCGCTCGACCTGAACGTCCCGCTCGCCGGGATCCGCGGGGTCGCGTACGTCCTGCCACAGGCCGTCAGCCCCGCCCAGCGTTCCGGTCACCGGGTGCATCTGAAGGGCATGCTGCTCACCGACCGGGCGGACGAACTCCTCCCGGACTGGGCCTTCTTCGTACGCTGCGTGATCGACACCGACTCGCTGCGGCCCACCGCGTCCCGTGAGTCGCTGTACGCCGACGAGACGCTGGCGGCCGTGCGGGAGGCGCTGGGCGCCCGGATCAGGGAGTGGCTCACCGCTCTGGCCGCCGGTGATCCGGAGCGGCTGGCGCAGTTCCTGTCCGTCCACCACCTGGGTGTGAAGTCGCTGGCCAGGCACGACGGCGAGATGCTGCGCACCATGCTGCCGTGGCTGCCGTTCGAGACGACCGACGGCTCGCTCTCGCTGGCGGAGTTCGCCCGGCGGCATCCGGTGGTGCACTTCACGCGGACCGTGGAGGAGTACCGCCAGGTCGCGCCGATCGCGTCCGCGCAGGGCATCGGCGTCGTCAACGGCGGCTACACGTACGACACCGAACTGGTGGAGAGGCTCCCCTCGGTGCGGCCCGGAACGGTCGTCGCCGAGCTGGACGCCGACACGGTCACCGCGCATCTCGACACCGTGGACCCGGACGCCGAACTGGCGCTGGCGGGCTTCCTCGCGGCGGCCCGCGCCAAGCTCGACCCGCTGGGCTGCGACGTGGCGCTGCGCGCCTTCCATCCGCTGACCGTGCCCGCGCTGCATCTGGACGACCGTGCGGCCCGTCATGAACGCTCCCGCGCCGAGGCGGAGGAGCAGGCCGACGATCTGTGGGCCGGCATCCTCGGGTCGCTGCGCGGCAGCGCGCCGCGGGCCCGGCTGGTGCTGAACCACCTCAACCCCCTGATCCGCAGGATCAGTTCGCTCGACGACAGGGAACTCGCCGGAACGGCGACGGAGGCCCTGTACGGGCAGGCCCTGCTGATGGCCCAGCGGCCGCTGCGCCCGGCCGACTCCGCGCTGCTCAACCGCGCGTTCGTCGGCCTGCTCGAATGGGCCACCCACGACCAGGAGAACGGCCGATGAGTACCGACGTCACATCCCTGCGGCAGGCTCTGGCCGACAACTACGGGGAGCCGGAGGGACCGGCGCGCAACGCCCGCGCGGAGCGGATATTCGCCGGCATCGAGCAGTCGGGCGACACCGAGCTGCTGATCGACGGCCTCAACCATCTGATGCAGGTCTACAACTACAGCTCCGAGGCGGACAAGATGTTCGTCCCCTTCGCGCGGCTGCTGCGCATGTGGGACGAACGGCCCGGGGACTTCGACGGACAGCAGACGCACAGTCTGTTCTGGATGTTCAAGTGGGTCTCCAGCGGCATGATCGACCAGCCCCACATCCCGCTCGCCTCCATCGAGAAGTGGCAGGGCGAGATGGAGCACCGCTACCGGGTCGCCGGGCATTCCGAGCGTGCCGTGCGCCAGGGCGAGCTGCGGATCGCGCGCCATGTGGGCGACACGGAGCGCGCCGAGCGTGCGTACGCGGCCTGGCAGGCGGCGGACCGCGACAACAAGAGCGACTGCCGGGCCTGCGAGCTGCGGGCTCAGGGGTCGTACCTGGCGCACCGCGGCGACGACGCGGCGGCGCTGGAGGTCTGGCGGCCTGTGTACGAAGGCGAGTTCAGCTGTGCGCACGAGCCGCACGCCGTGCTCTCGTCCTCGCTGCTGCCCCTGCTGCGTCTCGGGCGGCCGGACCAGGCCCGCGCGCACCATCTGCGGGGCCACCGGATGGTGCGCTCGATGGAGAGCATGCGCAGCGCCGTCGCCCAGCACGTCGAGTTCCTGACGCTGACCGGCAACGAGGCACGCGGTCTGGAGATCCTCGCCGAGCGTCCGGCGTACTTCACCGACTCCGGGGAGCCGAGCAGCCTGATGGGCTACCTCGCGGTGACGGCGCTGCTCACCGACCGGCTCACCACCCTCGGCCACGGAGAGCAGAGTCTCGCCGGACCGGGCGGCCGCGACTGGACGGCGCGCGAACTGGCCGTGCACGCCCGCAAGGAGGCCCTCGCTCTCGCGGCGCGGTTCGACGAGCGCAACGGCACCTTTGAGGTGAGCCGCGCGATCCGGGAACGGATGGACCGGGAACCGCTGCTGGAGCGGCTGCCGCTGGGGCTGCGGCCCTCCCGGCCCGTCCCGGTGCCGCGCCCGGCCCCGGTCCCGCCGCCCGTCGCCTCCCTCGACTCTCTGCTGGCCGAGGCGCGCAGCCTCTCGGAGGCGCAGCGCCCCGATTCGCTGGAGGCCTGGGCGGCCGTCGCCGCCGCGGGCGGGCGCGAGGGCACCGAGCTCGGCGCGCGCGACCGCGCCGAGTTGGAGGAGCACCGGGGCCTGGACCGTACGGTGCCGCCCGCCGAGAGCGCGGCACACTTCCGCGCCGCCGCGGATCTTTACGAGAGCGCGGGTGACCTCGGCCGGGCGGTGGCCGCTCGGGCGAGGGCCGCCTACGCGCTCTGCCAGGACGAGCAGCCCGGTCGCTTCGACGAGGCGCTGGCGGAACTGGCCGGGCTCCGGGCCCGGGTGCTCGCCCTCCACGCTGAAGGCAGCGCGAGCGCCCATCAGGTGAGCCGGGTGCTGCTGTGCCGCTGTCGCATCCTCAACGACGGGATCCACCTTGCCGAGGACACGGCGGCCGCGGTCGGCGCGCTGGAGGAGTCCGTACGGGAGCTGCTGGCCTTCGCCGAGCCGCACGGGGACGACGCGGGCGTCGGCACCACGGTCGGGGAGGCACTCGGCTACCTCGGCAACATCACGGCCTTCGGGGGTGACGCGCGGGAGGCCGCCCGGCTGTACGCCCGGGCCGCCGAGGCGTACGTCGCCGCGGAACGGCCCTGGTACGCCGTCGAGGCCGAGACCCAGCTCGCGGGGGTGAGCCGGCATCTCGGCGACCCCGAGACGGCCGAGCGGGCCTCCCGCGCCGCCTTGGAGCACGCACGGGCCTACGCCGAGCCGGGCGGGCTGTGCCGGCTGCACCTCCAGCTCGTCGAGTCGCTCGCCGACAACGACAAGCTCGCGGACGCCGCCGAGCACGCGCTGGAGGCCGCGCACTGGGCGGACGAGGCGGGCGAGAGCAAGGGCAACGGCGCGTACGCCCGGCACCGGCTCGGCGGCCTTCTGCTCCAGCTGGGCCGCGTCGACGAGAGTGCCGCGGTGCTGGAGGCGGTACTGCCGGATCTGACCGCCGACGATCACGGCGACGGCATGATCGTGCAGACGCTGTGGTGGCTGGGCGACTGTCTGGTGGCGCTGAACGAGCCGCAGGCGGCTGCCGAGCACTGGCTGCGGGCGGCGGACATCGCGCGCGGATGGCCGGAGCAGCGCGACCACGCGATGCTCGCGAACCTGGCCGGGCAGGCGTTGTACCGGGCCGACCTCGACTCCGAGGCGGACCTGGCCTATCAACGGGCCGGCGAGCTGTGGCGGGAACTGGGCGACGTCCACGCGTATGTGCGGACGGTGCGGGTACGGGCCTGGATCGCCGTCCGTGAGGGGCAGGCAGGCCCCGCGGCGGCGCGCGAGCTGATGACGTCGGCGGCGCAGGCGTGCGAGGGCGCCTTGGAGGGTGCCGTCGACCGCGAGGCACGCGACGGTTTCCGCGCCGAACTGGCCGACACCCACCGGCAGACCGCCGAGCTGGTCGCATCCGCCGCCGAGGTCGGGCCGGGCGAGAACGACACCGACGGCTCGGCACGGGCCGCGTACACGGAGGCGGTGGCATACGCGGAGAAGGCGATCGCCGCGTTCACGGCAGCGGGCGAGCAGTACGCCGAGCAGCGGGCCCGGGCGGAAATTCTGGCGGGCCGGCTGGAGGCGGATCTGGGCGCGACCGACGCGGCGGAGTCCCGGGCCCGGGGCGTGCTGGCACGTCACGGTGCCGAGGGCGTGGGGGCGGATGCGCGGTCGCTGCTGGAGTACGTGGGCAGGCGGTGAGCGGGAGGCCCTGCTGGAGTACGTGGGCAGGGGGTGAGCGGGAGGCCCTGCCGTCGGGGCCGGGCCTCAGGAGCCTGAGGCCCGGCTCGAAGGCGGGCCCTGCCCTGAGCCGGGGCCGGGGGAGGCCCCCCGGGCCCAGCCCGGCCGCCCGGCTCCGCCTACTCCACGCCGATCAGCAGCGGTGTCGAGCCCCGCCCGCCGCGGTAGAGCACGGTGTCCACGGCCAAGTGCGTGTCCCTGACGTGACGTTCCAGCTTCGCGGCCACCTCGTCGCCGTCGGCGACGCCCTCCCCCAGTACCAGAGTCACCAGTTCGCCGCCGGCCGCCAGCATCCGGTCCAGCACGGTCGTCGCCGTGGTCATGAGGTCCGTACCGATCACCGCGACGTCTCCGTCGATCAAACCGAGCACATCGCCCTCCTGGCACACGCCCGCCGTCGTCCACGACTGCCGCTCGGCCACCGTGACTTCGGCGTACCGCGTCGCCCCGGCGGCCGCCGTCATCGCGACCACGTCCTCGTCGAAGCGCCGGTCCGGCTCGTGCACCGCGAGGGCGGCGATTCCCTGGACGGCCGCGCGCGTGGGGACAAGAGCGACACGGACGCCCTCCGTCCTGGCCTGTTCGGCGGCCGCGGCCGCCGTGTGCCGCAGGTCGGCGGAGTTCGGCATGAGGACGACCTCGCGGGCGTGCGCGCGGCGGATGGCGTCGACGAGTTCGCCGCTGACGGGCGGCTCCCCCGGCCGTGCGAGCACCGTCGTCGCGCCGGCCTCGGCGCACAGACCGGCGAGCCCTTCGCCGGAGACGACCACGACCACCGCCCGCTGCACCTGCTCCCGTACGGGGGCCGCGGCCAGGTCGAAGTGTGTGATGCGGATCCGGTAGGGCCGCCCCGCCTCGACACCGGCCTCCACGGCCGCACCGGCGTCGTCGACGTGGACGTGGACGTTCCACAGCCCGTCGCCGCCGACGACGACCAGGGAATCGCCGAGAGAGTCCAGCCGGGTCCGCAGCCGCGCCACGGCGTCGTCCTCCGCCTCCAGCAGGTAGATCACCTCGAACGCCGGCCCGCCGTCGTCGGCGCAGGGCCGCGCCGGGGCGCCGAGACCCTCGGGACCCGGCCGTACGTGCGCCAGCGGCGGAGGCACCGGGGCCTCGCCCGACACCGCCTCGACCAGCGCGCCCAGCACCGCGAGGAGCCCACGCCCGCCCGCGTCGACGACTCCCGCACGGCTGAGCACGTCGAGTTGTCCCGGCGTCGCGTCCAGCGCGGCCCGGGCTCCCTCGTAGGCCGCTCGCGCGGCATCGTCGGGGGCGCTCTCCGCGGCTTCCGCCGCCGCGGCGGCCACGCTCAGGATCGTTCCTTCGACAGGGTGCGCGACGGCCTCACGGGCGAGCGCGGAAGCCCGTCGCAGGGCGCCCGCCAGATGATCCCCGTCGCAGAGCCGCTCCGCCATGCCCCGCAGCAGCTGCGCCAGGATGGTGCCGGAGTTCCCGCGGGCCCCGATCAGCGCTCCGTGGGCCATGGAGCGGACCGCGTCGGCCGCCGCGGGGGCCGAGGACCCCGTCTCGTGCGCGGCGAAGACGGCCTCGACCGCCTGGGCCGCCGATTCGAGAGTCAGATAGAGATTGGTGCCGGTGTCCCCGTCCGCGACGGGGTAGACGTTGATCGCGTCGATCTCCTCGCGCTCCCGGCCCAGTGCCTCCAGCGCCCGTGAGCACCAGATGCGTACCGAGGCGGCGTCGAGGGTCTGCGGCACCTGGTGATCCTCCTTGAGCGGCGGGTTGCACCGCAGAGTAGACCCCGGTGGGAGCGGGGGCCGGGGAGGGGGCGGGGCGAACCGTGGTAGTTTCGTATCTCGGACGCAGTCGTTGTATGCTGCTCCGGTTGCCCGATGAAAGTCGGGCCATTCCCCCGGCAAAGCCACCGAATCAGATCACTGATTTCCGGCCGCCGGAATTCACTGTAAGTGCATCTGAAGTCTTTGGAGTGACCCGTGGCTGCCAACTGCGACGTCTGCGGCAAGGGGCCGGGCTTCGGCAACAACATTTCGCACTCGCACCGCCGTACGTCTCGTCGCTGGAACCCGAACATCCAGCGTGTGCGTGCCGTGGTCGGTCGGACGCCGAAGCGGCTCAACGTCTGCACCTCGTGCATCAAGGCCGGCAAGGTCTCGCGCTAACCGCGACGTTTCGTCGTAGCGCAGCCCCTGCGGTTGCCTTGAAAAGCCGGTCCACATCAGTGGACCGGCTTTTTGCCGTGCCGTCGTGCCGTCGTGCCCGACCCCGCCGCCCTGCTTCGGCTGAGGAACCGTGCACGACCGTGCGGGCGCACAGCCGTGCCGTACCGGGCAGCCGCCCCTTCTACCGCTGACGCCAGGCGTGATCCACCGGCCCGATGCCGCCGCCCAGGGCGAACCCCGCCGCGATCGCGCCGGTGACGTACTCCTTCGCGGCACGTACCGCCTCCGGGACGGTGAGTCCCTTCGCCAGCCCCGCGGCCACGGCGGAGGCGAGCGTGCAGCCCGTCCCGTGCGTGTGCCGGTTGTCGAGCCTGGTCGCGCGCAGCCAGTGCTCCTCGGTCCCGTCCGTCAGCAGATCCACCGCGTCGCCGGACAGATGCCCGCCCTTGATCAGCGCCCAGCGCGGGCCGAAGCGGAGCACGGCCTCCGCGGCCCGGCTCATCCCCGCTTCGTCCGTCACCTCCAGGCCCGTGAGCTGGGTCACCTCGTCAAGATTCGGCGTGGCCACGGTCGCGACCGGCAGCAACGTCGTGCGGACCGAATCCAGCGCGGAGGCCGCGAGCAGGGAGTCCCCGTGCTTGGAGACCCCCACCGGGTCGACGACGACGGGCGCGTCCGTCCCGGCCAACAGCTCGGCCACGGCCTCCACCAGCGGCGCGGACGCCAGCATGCCGGTCTTCACCGCCTGGACGCCGATGTCGTCGACGACGCTGCGGTACTGGGCCCGTATCGCTTCGACGGGCAGCTCCCACGCGCCCTGCACACCCAGCGAGTTCTGCGCGGTCACCGCGGTGATCACGCTCATGCCGTGGGTGCCGAGGGCCATCATGGTCTTCAGATCGGCCTGGATCCCCGCGCCGCCGCCCGAGTCGGAGCCGGCGACGGTCAGGACGCGGACGGGCGTCACGAGTCCTCCCCGAAGTGGTCCCAGCCGCTCTTGCTGTGCCAGGGCAGACCGTCCACGGTCACCTGGGGCAGCGCCGACGGGTTGAGCACCTCGCCGATCACCTTCCAGCGGGCGGGCAGCTTCACGTCGGACGGGAAGGTCGCGACGATGGCGTGGTCCTCGCCGCCGGTGAGGACCCACTGCAACGGGTCGACGCCGACGGCCTGGCCGATGTCGTTCATCTGGGTCGGGATGTCGATCGAGCCCGAACGCAGGTCGATCCGGACCTTGCTCGCCTCCGCGATGTGCCCGAGGTCGGCGACGAGTCCGTCGCTGACGTCGCACATGGCGGTGGCGCCGAGACCGGCCGCGGCGGGACCCGCATGGTACGGCGGTTCGGGACGCCGGTGCGCCTCGACGAACGCGCGCGGGGAGCGGAACCCGCGCGAGAGGACCGCGTGCCCGGCGGCCGACCAGCCCAACCAGCCGGTGTACGCGACGACATCGCCGGGCCGGGCCCCGCCCCGGGTCACCGGCTCGTGGTTGCGCAGATCGCCGAGCGCCGTGATGGCGAGAGTGATCACGTCGCCGCGGACGACATCGCCGCCGACGACCGAGGCTCCCGCGACCTGGCACTCGTCACGGATGCCGTCCATCAGCTCGGTGGCCCAGGTGACAGGGAGTTCGGCGGGGACGACCAGCCCGAGCAGCAGCGCGGTGGGGACCGCGCCCATGGCCGCGATGTCGGCCAGATTCTGTGCGGCGGCCTTGCGGCCCACGTCGTACGCCGTCGACCAGTCACGGCGGAAGTGCCGCCCCTCCAGCAGGATGTCCGTGCTCGCCACGACACGGCGGTCGGGCGCGGCCACGACCGCCGCGTCGTCTCCCGGTCCGATGCGGACCGCTGGGGTGGAGGTGAGCCGGGAGGTGAGCTCTCTGATGAGCCCGAACTCCCCCAACTCGCCCACAGTGCCCTTCACCGAGTCTCACCTCTCCGTCGTGCTGCCGGAACGTCCGGCAGAGCCGCTTCCTTGCGGTCGCGAGCGGTCTTGGCGGTGGGTACCGTCAAGAGATACGTCACCTTCTGCTTTTCCTGCGCCACGCTGCGGCTGCCACCCGGCGCGCGGGTCTCCCCGTGCCCCATCACGACGCGATACCGTGGCGTCCCTTCTCTCCCCCGGCATCTCCCCACCGAAGGTAGGGGAAACGATCCCCGGGCCGTTCTGGAGGTTCCGTGGTACAGGCGTACATCCTCATTCAGACCGAGGTCGGCAAGGCGTCGACCGTCGCCGAGACCATCGGGAAGATTCCCGGAGTGATTCAGGCCGAGGACGTCACAGGTCCCTATGACGTGATCGTGCGCGCGCAGGCCGACACGGTCGACGGTCTCGGTCGCATGGTGGTCGCCAAGGTCCAGCAAGTGGACGGCATCACCCGAACCCTGACCTGCCCGGTCGTGCACCTGTAGCCCCCGTCTACGCTTGGCCGGTGACGTCTGCCCACCGGTCCCTTCGTCTGTTCGCCGCCGCGGCGGCGTTCCTTGCCGCCGTGAGCTGCTCCACCACGGACGCGGCGGCGCCGGTGGCGGTTCCCAGCCCTCCGCCCGAGGAAGCGGCCCTGTGCGGTGCGCTGCACAAGGAGCTGCCGGAGACCGTCGCCGGGCAGCGCCGTACCGGCACCGAACCGGACTCCGAACTGACCGCAGGCTGGGGCGACGCCGCGATCGTACTGCGCTGCGGCGTCCCCCGGCCGGAGAAAATGAGCGACGCCCAGTCGCAGGCCGTCGACGCGAACGGGGTCAACTGGCTGCTGGAGCAGCGGGCCGGCGGTCCGCGGTTCACCACCACGTACCGCAAGACGTATGTGGAGGTCACGATGGACGAGCGGTTCGCGCACGACGTCACCCCGCTCGCCGAGCTGGCCGGCCCGGTCAAGAGGACGGTGCCGGCCACACTCGAAATTCCCTGAGGACTGTCCCCGAGGAAGCGTTGCCTAGCGCAGTCCGGTGGACCGGCGCAGTGCCGCCTGGATCAGCAGGTCGACGAGCTCGGGGTAGCTGACCCCGCTCTCCTGCCACATCCGCGGGTACATGGAGATCGGCGTGAAGCCCGGCATCGTGTTGATCTCGTTGATGACGAACTCCCCGTCCTCGGTGAGGAAGAAGTCCGCGCGCACCAGGCCCTCGCAGGAGGCGGCGTCGAAGGCCTCGACGGCGAGCCGGCGCACCTCGGCGGTCTGCTCGTCGGTGAGCGGGGCGGGCACGATCCCGGACGCCGAGTCGATGTACTTGGCCTCGAAGTCGTAGAAGTCGTGGCTGCTGACCGGCGGGATCTCGGCCGGAGCGCTGGCCCGCGGACCGTCGGCGAACTCCAGCACCCCGCATTCGATCTCGCGGCCGCGCAACAGCGCCTCCACCAGGATCTTGGGGTCGTGGCGCTGCGCCTCGGCGATCGCCTCGTCGAGGCCCGCGAGGCCGTCGACCTTGGTGATGCCGATCGACGAACCGGCGCGCGCGGGCTTGATGAACAGCGGCCAGCCGTGCTCACCGGCGAAGTCGATGATCTTCTTGCGGGCCGCGGCGGGATCGAGCTTCCACTCGCGGGGGCGGATCACCTCGTACGGACCGACCGGCAGTCCGAAGGAGACGAAGACCCGCTTCATGTACTCCTTGTCCTGGCCCACCGCGGAGGCGAGGACACCGGCGCCGACATAGGGGATGCCGGCGAGTTCGAGCAGTCCCTGGAGGGTGCCGTCCTCGCCGTACGGGCCGTGCAGCACCGGGAAGACGACGTCGACCTCGCCGAGCGCCTTGGGAACGGCGCCGGGTTCGCTGTAGACGACCTCGCGGTTCGCCGGGTCGACGGAGAGCACGACGCCGCCCTCGGTGGACTCGGCCAGCTGCTCCACGCTCGGCGTGCGACGATCGTTGATCGCCATGCGGTCGGGCTCGTCGGCGGTGAGCGCCCACCGTCCGTCGGCGGTGATGCCGATGGGCAGTACGTCGTACTTCGTCCGGTCGATGGACCTCAGCACGGCTCCGGCGGTGACCACGGAGATCCCGTGTTCGGAGCTGCGGCCGCCGAAGACGACAGCCACACGCGGCTTGCGGAGCGGCTGCTCCGGGCTCTGGGGGAGGTTCTCGGTGCTCATATCGCGTTGAGACTACCGTGCGCACCCGGCGCGGTGGAGTGCAGGCACAGCGCGTGCCGGGTCAGTGGCGCTCGGGCTTCGCGCTGCGCGACATCAGCTCCTTGAGGGCCACCACCGGCGGCTTGCCCTCGTGGACGATGCCGACGACGGTCTCGGTGATCGGCATGTCGACCCCGTGCCTGCGGGCCAGATCCAGCACCGACTTACAGGACTTGACGCCCTCGGCGGTCTGCCGGGTGACCGCGATGGTCTCCTGAAGCGTCATGCCCTTGCCGAGGTTGGTGCCGAAGGTGTGGTTGCGCGAGAGCGGCGAGGAGCAGGTGGCCACCAGGTCGCCGAGCCCGGCGAGGCCGGAGAAGGTGAGCGCGTCCGCGCCCATGGCGAGTCCGAGGCGGGTGGTCTCGGCGAGTCCGCGGGTGATGAGGGAGCCCTTGGCGTTGTCGCCGAGGCCCATGCCGTCCGCGATGCCGACGGCGAGGCCGATGACGTTCTTGACGGCACCGCCGAGTTCGCAGCCGACGACGTCGGTGTTGGTGTAGGGGCGGAAGTAGGGGGTGTGGGCGGCGGCCTGGAGGCGCTGGGCGACGGCTTCGTCCCGGCAGGCGACGACGGCAGCGGCGGGCCGGCGCTGGGCGATCTCCTTGGCGAGGTTGGGCCCGGTGATCACGGCCACGCGGTCGGAGGGGACCCCGGCGACCTCCTCGATGACCTCGCTCATCCGCTTGGCGCTGCCGAGTTCGATGCCCTTCATCAAGGAGACGAGCACGGTGTCCGAGGGCAGCTTCGGCGCCCACGCCGCCAGGTTGGCCCGCAGCGTCTGGGACGGAACGGCGAGCACGGTGAAGTCCGCGCCGTGCAGTGCCTCGGCGGGGTCGGTGGTGGCCCGCAGCGTCGGGGGAAGTTCGATGCCCGGCAGATAGTCGGGGTTGGTCCGGGTGGTGTTGACGGCGTCGACGAGTTCGGCGCGGCGGCCCCAGAGGGTCACCTCGCAGCCCGCGTCCGCGAGCACCATGCCGAAGGCCGTGCCCCACGAGCCCGTTCCGAAGACGGCCGCCTTGGCGGGGTGTGTCACTTGGTGCCCTCCTCGGCGACCTTGCGGCGCTGCTCCGCGAGCATCTCGCGCAGATCGAACGGTTTGCCGGGGGCCTGCTCGCCGCGCAGTTCCGCCAGCAGTTCGGTGATCGCGGCCATGATGGCCTCGGTCGCCTCCTTCAGTACCTCGGGCGTCGGCTCCTGGTGGTAGAACCGGTCGAGGTCGACCGGCGGACCGGCCTTCACCTGCAGCGTCTTGCGCGGGAACAGGCGGAGCCTGTTCTCCTTGGCGTACGGCGGCATCGCCAAGTTGGCGCCCCACTGGGCGACCGGGATGACGGGTGCCCGCGTGATCATGGCCGCCCGCGCGACTCCGGTCTTCGCGGTCATCGGCCACTGGCCGGGGTCCCGGGTGAGGGTGCCCTCCGGGTAGAAGGCGACGCATTCACCTGCCTCGACGGCCTCGACGGCGGCCCGGAAGGCACCGAAGGCGTTGGAGGACTCGCGGTAGACGGGAATCTGCCCGGTGCCCTTCAGAAGGATCCCCACACCGGGCGCCTTGAAGAGCGCCGCCTTGGCGAGGAATCGTGGCACACGTCCGCTGTTGTACTGGAAGTGGCCATAGGAAAACATGTCCAGATACGAGTTGTGATTCACAGCGGTGATGAATCCGCCCGCGGCCGGAATGTGTTCCATTCCCTGCCAGTCCCGCTTGAACAGAACCAGCAGCGGCGGTTTAGCGATGACCGCCGCCAGGCGGTACCAGAAGCCGATTCTACGGCGGGACACGCGAGCACCTTCCTCTACTGCCGGGCCACTGCCCGGCTGCTGGGGGTCAAGTGTCGCCCCAGGCCCCTGGTCTGTCGAGAACACCGTACGCCCCGGTCACCGGGCCGCTCGTCCGCCCCTTCCCGGGGCCGGGACACAATGGGGTGCGATGCACATGGACGATGAGCGTGCCACCAACTGCGACCCGGCGGGCCACTGGTCCCTGGTCGTCCCGCTGAAACCGCTCGCAGAGGCAAAGAGCAGGCTCGCGGCCGCGGCCGACGACAACCTGCGCCCTCATCTGGCGCTCGCCTTCGCGGAGGACACCGTCGCAGCGGCCCTGGCCTGCCCGTCGGTACGGAATGTGGCCGTTGTCACGGACGATCCGGCGGCCGCGTTCCGCCTGGCCGCACTGGGCGCGCGGATCGTGCCGGACGCCCCCGCGGCAGGTCTCAACGCGGCGCTGACGCACGGCGCGGAGGAGGTCCGCCGCCTGTCTCCGGGCGCCGCGGTGGCCGTGCTCAACGCCGATCTGCCCGCGCTGCGCCCTCACGAATTGGCACGAGTACTCGCGTACGCATCGGGATTTCCCCGGGCATTTCTGACGGATAGGGCCGGGGTCGGCACCACATTGCTCTCGGCGGCCGCGGGCACCGAATTGCGGCCCGGTTTCGGCGGTCGCTCTCGGCGTCGGCATTTGGCGTCGGGGGCCGTGGAAATCCCGCTCGACGGTGTCGATTCCGTACGTCAGGACGTGGACACCGCCGAGGATCTGGCAGCGGCACTGGCCCTGGGGGTCGGGCCTCGCACGACCGAGCGTCTGGCGATGGCCGACCGCGTCGCGGACACGACCTGAGAGCTGTCCCGCAGCGGGACTAGGCTGGCCGCATGCAGGCGACCTCGTACACCTACGACGCATTGACCCGCAGCGGGAGCGTGCTCCTCGACGACGGCACGCCGGTCGACTTCGACGCCGCGGCCTTCGACGCCGGCGGTCTGCGGCTGCTGAGGCCGGGCCAGCGGGTGCGTATCGAGACCGAGGGCGAGGGCGATGCCCGCAGGATCACGCTGGTGACGCTGCAGACCCTCTGACAATACGAGTCAGGCCGAGCCGGGCCGAACCGGGTCGAGCCGGACCGAACCGGTTCGACGGCGCGCGGGGAAGCCCTTCGCCAAGGCGCAGGATTCAGCAGCGCGCCGGGAGGAATCCGGGCCGGAACACGCCGCGGGCCGGGCTCCTGAGGAGGAGCCCGGCCCGGCGCGTGAGTGGCCCTGCGACCTTGTGCCGCTTACCTCTTCCTGGCAGTGGCCTTGTTGGCGGCGGTCTTGCGCGCCGTCGCCTTCCTGGCCGGCGCCTTCTTCGCGGTGGCCTTCTTGGCCGGCGCGGTCTTCTTGGCGGCCGCCTTCTTGGTGGTCGTCTTCTTGGCCGTGGCCTTCTTGGCGGTCGCGGTCTTCTTGGCGCCCGTCGTCTTCTTGGCCGCGGTCTTCTTGGCCGTGGTCTTCTTCGCGGCGGTCTTCTTCGCCGTGGCCTTCGTCGCCGTGGCCTTCTTGGCGGTGGCCTTCTTGGCCGCGGCCTTGGTGGTCGTGCGGGTGGAAGGACCGCCCGAGAGGCTGCCCTTGGGCGCCTTCTTGACCGAGACCTCGCCACCTCGCGGGAGCTTCTTCGAGCCGCTGACCAGGTCCTTGAATCCCTGACCGGCACGGAAGCGCGGAACAGAGGTCTTCTTGACCCGGACGCGCTCCCCCGTCTGCGGGTTACGGGCGTAACGGGCGGGGCGGTCGACCTTCTCGAACGAGCCGAAACCGGTGACCGAGACACGGTCGCCGCCGACAACTGCGCGGACGATCGCGTCAAGTACCGCGTCGACAGCCTCGGCGGCCTGCTGACGGCCACCGACCTTGTCGGCAATCGTTTCTACGAGCTGCGCCTTGTTCACGTCTTCCCCTTCGGAGACATTGCCGGAACGAATGCGTCCAGGCTTTTTCGCACGTTAGGCAGATATATACCGCAAATCAAACACGAAACGGGCTAATCACCCTAGTGCCGCAACGAAGTGCGCCGCTGTGGAGTTCGGGTGTCAGTCGCCTTCAGGGAATCGGCCCTCGTCGAGGTCCTGCATGAAGCGGTCCAGACGCCGTGCCGCATCCGGGAGATCGTGCTTCGCCGCTGCCGTGACGACCAGCAGCTTCCGGGACAGCGCCATCCTTACGCCCTCCGGGACTTGCAGTGTGCGCACTCTTGTGTGCGCTTCTTTCAGCCGGGCCGCCACCGCCTCGTAGAGCTCGAGTTGGCTGTCACGGTCCATGCACCGATTGTGCCATCTGGGGCGAGTTGTCGCCCGGCAGGACCTCAACAGACGACTGCGCCCCCCACCGGACGGTGGGGGGCGCAGTCGGGGAAAAGCGCTGATCAGACCTGAATTGTGCGCGGTTTGAAGGTCGGCCTGGAGGCCTCGTAAGTGGAGATGTCCGCTTCGTTCTGAAGGGTGAGGCTGATGTCGTCCAGACCGTTCAGCAGTCGCCAGCGGGCGTTCTCGTCCAGCTCGAAGTCGACGGTGATGCCTGCCGCACGCACCTGCCGCTGCTCCAAGTCAACAGTGATTTCGGCCTTCGGGTCCGACTCGGCCAGCTCCCACAGCCGGTCGACCGTCTCCTGTGGCAGAACGACGGTCAGCAGCCCGTTCTTGAGCGAGTTGCCGCGGAAGATGTCGGCGAACCGCGAGGAGATGACCGCCTTGAAGCCGTAGTTCTGCAGGGCCCAGACGGCGTGCTCGCGGGAGGATCCGGTGCCGAAGTCGGGACCGGCCACCAGCACCGTGGCGCCCTGCCGCTCGGGCTGGTTGAGAACGAAGGAGGTGTCCTTGCGCCACGCCTCGAAGAGCCCGTCCTCGAAGCCGTCGCGGGTGACCTTCTTGAGCCAGTGGGCCGGAATGATCTGGTCCGTGTCGACGTTGCTGCGGCGCAGCGGCACGGCCCGGCCGGTGTGTGTGGTGAAAGCTTCCATGGTTCTCAGACTCCTGCGGGGGTGGCGGCCGAGTCGGATGCGACCAGATCGGCCGGCGAGGCCAGATGGCCCAGTACCGCGGTGGCGGCGGCGACCTGGGGCGAGACCAGATGGGTGCGTCCGCCCTTGCCCTGCCTGCCCTCGAAGTTGCGGTTGGAGGTCGACGCGGAGCGCTCGCCGGGCGCCAGTTGGTCGGGGTTCATGCCCAGACACATCGAGCAGCCGGCGTGCCGCCATTCGGCTCCCGCACCGGTGAAGACCTTGTCCAGGCCCTCCTCGACGGCCTGGAGGGCGACCCGTACGGACCCCGGGACCACCAGCATCCGTACGCCGTCGGCGACTTTGCGGCCCTCCAGGAGGGACGCGGCCGAGCGCAGGTCCTCGATACGGCCGTTGGTGCAGGAGCCTACGAAGACGGTGTCGACCTTGATGTCCCGCAGCGGCTGCCCGGCGGTCAACCCCATGTATTCCAGGGCCTTTTCGGCGGCGAAGCGCTCCGAAGCGTCGTCGTACGAAGCCGGGTCGGGGACGCTGGCCGACAGGGGCGCGCCCTGGCCGGGGTTGGTGCCCCAGGTGACGAACGGCGCCAGTTCGGCGGCGTCGATGAAGACCTCCGCGTCGAATACGGCGTCGTCGTCGGTGCGCAGCGTCTTCCAGTACTCCACCGCGGCGTCCCAGTCGGCGCCCTGCGGGGCGTGGTCGCGACCGCGCAGATAGTCGAAGGTGGTGGCGTCCGGAGCGATCATGCCCGCGCGGGCGCCGGCCTCGATCGACATGTTGCAGATGGTCATCCGGGCCTCCATCGAGAGCTTCTCGATGGCCGAGCCGCGGTATTCCAGGATGTAGCCCTGGCCGCCGCCGGTGCCGATCCGCGCGATGATCGCCAGAATGAGGTCCTTGGCGGTGACGTCGTCGGGCAGCTCGCCCTCGACCGTGATCGCCATGGTCCTCGGCCGGGCCAGCGGCAGCGTCTGGGTGGCCAGTACGTGCTCGACCTGGGAGGTGCCGATGCCGAAGGCCAGCGCGCCGAAAGCGCCGTGGGTGGAGGTGTGCGAGTCGCCGCAGACGACGGTGGTGCCGGGCTGGGTCAGCCCCAGCTGGGGGCCCACGACGTGGACGACGCCCTGCTCGACGTCGCCCAGCGGGTGCAGCCGTACGCCGAACTCCGCGCAGTTCTTGCGCAGCGTCTCCAACTGGGCACGGGAAACCGGGTCCGCGATGGGCTTGTCGATGTCGAGGGTCGGGGTGTTGTGATCCTCGGTCGCGATGGTGAGGTCGAGGCGGCGGACCTGCCGGCCGTTCTGACGGAGACCGTCGAAGGCCTGGGGGCTGGTCACCTCGTGCAGCAGGTGCAGATCGATGAAGAGGAGGTCGGGCTCGCCCTCGGCGCGCCGGACGACATGATCGTCCCAGACCTTCTCCGCGAGTGTCCTACCCATCGCTTTCCCTCCGGCCGACCCGGGGGCCGGCACCACTAGAGATCTTGTCGCGGAACCCGTTGGTCTGCGGGCCGCCTCTACAGACTGGCGGGTTTCCAGGAAAATTGAACTTGCGTTTCACAGTGTGAGACGTGAATATCGTTGCATGGACAACTCTAGCGGCGTCGGCGTTCTCGACAAGGCAGCTCTGGTACTGAGCGCTCTGGAGTCCGGTCCGGCCACCCTCGCCGGGCTGGTCGCGGCGACAGGGCTTGCACGGCCCACGGCACACCGTCTTGCCGTGGCACTGGAACACCACCGGATGGTGGCGAGGGACATGCAGGGCCGGTTCATCCTGGGCCCGCGGCTGGCGGAGCTCGCCGCCGCGGCGGGCGAGGACCGGCTGCTGGCCACGGCGGGGCCGGTGCTGACGCATCTGCGCGACGTGACCGGCGAGAGCGCGCAGCTCTACCGCCGGCAGGGAGACATGCGGATCTGTGTGGCGGCGGCCGAGCGGCTGTCCGGTCTGCGGGACACCGTGCCGGTCGGCTCCACGCTCACGATGAAGGCGGGATCGTCGGCCCAGATCCTGATGGCCTGGGAGGAGCCGGAGCGGCTGCACCGCGGCCTTCAGGGCGCACGCTTCACGGCCACGGCGCTGTCCGGCGTACGGCGCCGGGGCTGGGCCCAGTCGATCGGTGAGCGGGAGCCGGGCGTCGCCTCGGTCTCGGCGCCGGTCCGCGGCCCCTCCAACCGCGTGGTCGCGGCCGTCTCGGTCTCCGGACCGATCGAGCGCCTGACCCGGCACCCGGGCCGCATGCACGCCCAGGCCGTCATCGACGCCGCGGGCCGCCTGAGCGAGGCTCTGCGCCGTACCGGCTGACACCTGCGTCCACACTTGCTCTCGGGCCGGCCGCTCCGACGCCGCAGCGGCCGGCCCCTGTGCATCCCGGTGCACAACTCCCCGTGGCGCGGACGCGAGTTGACGTAGCGAGCCGAGGAGCCAACTGGCGTCACCAGGGGGCGAGTTCGCAGGAAGCGGCGGACGGGCCGAGCTCGTCGCACAACACGAAGAGGCCCTCCGCGTGATGCGGAGGGCCTCTTTCGTATGTACCCCCGACCGGATTCGAACCGGCGCTACCGCCTTGAGAGGGCGGCGTGCTAGGCCGCTACACAACGGGGGCCTTGCGGATGAGCTCCGCGAGCTGGCCTACCAGGACTCGAACCTAGAATGACGGTACCAGAAACCGTAGTGTTGCCAATTACACCATAGGCCATGGTGACTTCCGTACCCCCGACCGGATTCGAACCGGCGCTACCGCCTTGAGAGGGCGGCGTGCTAGGCCGCTACACAACGGGGGCCCTAGCGATCCCACCCGGCGGAGCCGGGTGATGTCACTGCGCGGTCATCGGGAGCGACCCTGATGATCTGCAGGATGGATCTGTACCCCCGACCGGATTCGAACCGGCGCTACTGCCTTGAGAGGGCAGCGTGCTAGGCCGCTACACAACGGGGGCGATGCAGATGAGCTCTGCGAGCTGGCCTACCAGGACTCGAACCTAGACTAACTGAACCAGAATCAGTCGTGCTGCCAATTACACCATAGGCCATCAAAACTCAACCCCCGGCTTGGGGGTTTTTGTTTGATTCGCGCTGTCCGTGTGGGTCTTTCGACCTTCTCGGGCGGCGCAGGAAGAACATTACCTGAAGGTGTCCGGCGCTCCAAAACGGGATTCCCCGCGCAGCAGGCCCGGAAGCTCCCCGAGACCCGTGATCCGGATCAGCTCCGGACGCCCTCCCAGGCCGGTCCGGTCCAGCCAGACCGCGGCGAGTCCCGCGTCGATCGCTCCGCGTGCGTCGATGTCCGGCTGATCGCCCACGTAGAGCACCTCGTCGGGCGGCAGGCCGAGCGCGTCGCAGCCGGCGTGGAAGGCCTCGGCGGCGGGTTTGGAGAACCCCAGCTCGGCGGCGCACAGCAGTACCTCGAACCGGTCCCGCACACCGAGCACCCGCAGTTTGCGCTCCTGGTTGCGGAGCGAGGAGTTCGACAGGACCGCGTGCCGGTACTCCGCCGCCAGCAGGTCGAGGGCGGGCACGGCGTCCGGGAAGAGGGACCAGGCGGCCTCGTAGTGGACGATGTACCGGTCGAACCAGGCGTCGGCCTCGGGATCGCTCAGGGTCAGCCCGGTGAACATCCGTACGCGATCACGCCGCTGCTCCTCCCAGCCCACCTCCCCCGCGGAGAAGCGCGCCCAGTGCAGGGCGGTGGCCTCGCGCCAACGGCCGAGGGCCTGGTCGACGGAGGCGTATCCGTCGGCCAGGCCCTCGGTCCTGAGGTGCTGCGTCATGCCGGCGCGGTCGGCGCTGCAGTAGTCGAAGATCGTGTCGTCGATGTCCCAGAGGACCGCGCGGATCGGCATGGTCGAAGCCTAGGCGGTGAGCTTCGCCAGCGCGGCGTCGATCCGGGCGAGCGTCTTCTCCCGGCCCAGGATCTCCAGCGACTCGAAGAGCGGCAGACCGACCGTACGGCCGGTGACCGCGACACGGACCGGGGCCTGGGCCTTGCCGAGCTTGAGGCCGTGAGCCTCGCCCGCGGCCAGGACCGCCTCCTTGAGGGAGTCGGCGCTGCTCCAGTCCGCGGCCTCCAGCTTCTCGCGGGCCGTCCGCAGCAGCGCGTCCGAGCCCTCCTTCATCGCCTTCGTCCACGACGCCTCGTCCTCGACGGGAGCGTCCAGGAACAGGAAGTCGACGTTGGCGGTGATGTCGGAGAGCACCGTGACGCGGGTCTGCGCGTGCGGGGCGATCGCCTGCCACCGGGACTCGTCGAACTGCTCCGGCGTCCAGGGGGCGTGCGGGGCCTGGAGCCAGGGGCGGCAGGCCTCGGTGAACGCCTTCACGTCCAGCATGCGGATGTGGTCCGCGTTGATCGCCTCGGCCTTCTTCAGGTCGAAGCGCGCCGGGTTGGCGTTGACCTCGGAGATGTCGAACTTCTCCACCATCTCCGGGATGGTGAAGACGTCCTGGTCGGCGGAGAAGGACCAGCCGAGCAGCGAGAGGTAGTTGAGCAGGCCCTCGGGGAGGAAGCCGCGCTCGCGGTAGAGGTTGAGGTTCGCCTGCGGGTCGCGCTTGGAGAGCTTCTTGTTGCCCTCGCCCATCACGTACGGCAGGTGGCCGAAGGCCGGGATCCGGTGGGCGACGCCCAGCTCCATCAGCGCCTTGTACAGCGCGATCTGCCGCGGGGTGGAGGAGAGCAGGTCCTCGCCGCGCAGTACGTGGGTGATCTCCATCAGCGCGTCGTCGACCGGGTTGACGAGCGTGTAGAGCGGGGCGCCGTTGGCCCGGACGATGCCGTAGTCCGGCACGTTGTCGGGCGTGAAGGTCAGCTCGCCGCGGACCAGGTCCGTGAAGGTGATCGGCTCGTCGGGCATCCGGAAGCGGACGATCGCCGGGCGGCCCTCCTCCTTGTAGCGCGCGATGCGTTCGGCGGAGAGGTTGCGGCAGGTGCCGTCGTAGCCCGAGGGCTTGCCGGCGAGGCGGGCCGCGTCGCGGCGGGCCTCCAGCTCGACGGCGGTGCAGAAGCACTCGTAGGCGTAGCCGCCGGCCTTCAGCTTCTCGGCGACGTCGCGGTAGATGTCCATCCGCTGCGACTGGCGGTAGGGCTCGTGCGGGCCGCCGGTCTCGGGGCCCTCGTCCCAGTCCAGACCGAGCCAGCGCATCGAGTCGAGCAGCTGGGTGTAGGACTCCTCCGAGTCGCGGGCCGCGTCCGTGTCCTCGATGCGGAAGACCATGGTGCCGCCGTTGTGCCGGGCGAAGGCCCAGTTGAACAGGGCGGTGCGGACCAGGCCCACGTGGGGGTTGCCGGTCGGGGAGGGACAGAAACGTACGCGGACGTTCGCGTTAGCCACGCTTGATCACCTTGTTGGCGAGAGTGCCGATACCTTGGACGGTGACGGCGACCTCGTCGCCGACGTTGAGGGGGCCGACCCCCGCGGGGGTGCCCGTGAGGATGACGTCGCCCGGGAGCAGCGTCATGGCCTCGGTGATGTTGACGATCAGATCCTCGATGGAGTGGATCATCTGGCTCGTCCGGCCGAGCTGGCGCTGTTCTCCGTTGACCGTGCACTGAATGGCGAGGTCGTGGGGGTCGAGGTCGGTCTCCACCCAGGGGCCGAGCGGGCACGCGGTGTCGAAGCCCTTGGCCCTCGCCCACTGCTTCTCGCGCTTCTGCACATCGCGGGCGGTGACGTCATTGGCGCAGGTGTAGCCGAGGATGACGTCCTTGACCCGCTCGCGCGGGACCTCGCGGCACAGCCTGCCGATCACGACGGCGAGTTCGGCCTCGTGGTGGAGCTCCTGGGAGAACGAGGGGTACGCGATGTCGTCGCCGGAGCCGATCACCGAGGTGGAGGGCTTGAAGAAGGCGAACGGCGCGTCGGGGACCTCGTGGCCGAGCTCTGCCGCGTGCTCCGCGTAGTTGCGGCCGAAGGCCACGACCTTGCTGGGGAGCACCGGCGGCAGCAGGCGGACCTTGCTCAGGGGGACCTTGGTGCCGGAGAGCTCGAACTCCGCGAACGGGATGCCCTTGATGATGTCGAGGACGAGCTCGTCCGGGCTGTCGCCCTCGACCGCGCCGAAGGCGACATTCCCGTCGATGGAGAATCTGGCGATGCGCACGGGATGCGGATGCCCCTCTACTACTTCTTACGCTGCTGGCGTCTGACGCTTCAGGCTAACGCGGTAGGGGGCTCCCGCCTCGCGCATTACGCTGCGGGGGCGTCCATCAGGACCGTACGGCGGGGGTTGGCCGTCTGGGTGGGAAGATCGAGCGAGTGCTCCTGCTGCTCCGGCGTTTGGAGTTCGTCCGCGTCCTCGAGGTGGGCGAGAGTGGTGCGCCGGGGGTTGGCTATGTTGCGGAACATCATCGTCTTCATCGGTGGTTTCAGACCTTGTCGGCGTACGGCCGCTCGGTGAGCGGCGGTTGACGGATTACCCATCCCTGTAAAGCGTCAGGCTAAACATCCGATTCCCCGGGGAGGGGCTTCCAAGTCCGCGATCTAGGTGTGAGTTTCCTCACCAAGGGGCGGGCAATCCCGGCAAAGCGGACTATGAATCGTCCAGAGTGAAACGGACATTGCATAGCCGAACCAGCCATTCCGCTCCTGATCATGGCGACTGGGGAGCCTTCACCCCCAGGTGACTCGTAGTGGAATGCCCCTTTTTCTCCGGGAACGACTTCTACGTCTTGTGACACGACGCTCACACCGTGTCAACCAGGTCACAGCCCGGTACGTGGCCCTTGTTGGAGATCCGGCACTGTGCTGGAATTCCACGCACCGCCGCGGCTTCAGGCCGGCGCGCAACGGGCGCAACGCAGCGCCGGGCAGCGGCGGAGAAGGGGGAGAAGCGCCGGTCACTCAACGACCAACAAAAGGGGCGCTGTCGCGCCCCTCACCGACGCCGACACCGTCCCGCCGCTCGCGGAGGGACGCCTGGTCCAGAGGTTGCGACGCTAGTGCAGGGACGTTTCAAGAGGGATGGCAGCGCTGCGGCGGAACAGGAGCCGCGCGGCGGGACCGACCGCGGCTCCTCGCCCCAGCACGCCCAGCACACCCACAAGGCAGATCCGGCATCCCCCGGCGCCGGCGGTGACCGTGGCGCACGCTCCGGCGCGGCTTCGTCCGGAGGCGACGGCCCCAAGGCCCCGCCGAAGGCGAAGAGCCCGACGGACACCGGCTCACGAATAGCTCTGCGCAACTGGCGCATCAGCACGAGACTCGTCTCCCTGCTGACCCTGCCGGTCGTCGCGGCCACCACGCTGGGTGGACTCCGTATCAACGAGTCCATGGCGGACATGAAGCAGCTGGATCACATGCAGCTGCTCACCAACATGACCAAGCAGGCGACCGACCTCGCCCAGGCGCTCCAGGCGGAGCGTGACCTGACGGCCGGGCCGCTGGCGAACAACCCCGACGCGACCGACTTCAAGGTCACCGGTCCTCGCACGGTGACGGACCGCGCCCGGAAGGCGTTCCTCGACGCCACCCGTGACATCCCCAACACGGAGCAGGACGACGCGCTCGAGAGCATCCGGGCCAACGCCAACCAGATCGCCGTCCAGGTCAACAACCTCGGCTCCATCCGCGAGACGGCCTACCAGACGGGGCGCCCGCACTCCCTCACCGTCGAGAACTACCACCGGCTCATCGAGTCGCTGCTGAGCCTGTCGCAGGACATGGCGCAGGCCACCAGCAGCCCGGAGATGATCAAGCGCACCCGTGCGCTGGCGGCGTTCTCGTCCGCCAAGGAGTACGCCTCCATGCAGCGCGCGATCATCGCCGCCGCACTTCCCGGCGGCAGCGGCTCCAAGGGCAAGGGCCTCGAGGAGAACGACCGCCTCTACGGCAAGGCCGCTCTCGAGAACGGCGAGTCCTCGCTGGCCGCCTTCGAGTCGGTCTACGAGTCCTCCGGCGGCAACGCCCAGGAGCTCACCGACCCGCTGGACAACGGCAACCCGACCATCGAGGCCTCCGAGAAGTACGCCAAGCGCGTCCTCGACAACAGCAATGGTCTGACCAGCCAGGACGACCGCTCCTTCCTGGACTGGACCGACGACTACGGCGTCCGTATCCAGGCCATGCGTGTCATCGAGTCCACGCTGCTCGGCCAGATGGAGGCCAAGGCGCGTGAACTGCGCGAGGAGTCGCAGCGCGACGCGATCATCAACGGTGCGCTGATCCTGCTCGTCCTCGGTGTCTCGCTCGTCGGCGCCTTCGTCGTGGCCCGGTCCATGATCCGCTCGCTGCGCCGGCTCCAGGACACCGCGACCAAGGTCGCCCAGGACCGTCTGCCGGACCTGGTCAAGCAGCTCTCCGAGTCCGACCCGCAGGACGTGGACACCTCGGTGGAGTCCGTCGGTGTGCACTCCCGGGACGAGATCGGCAAGGTGGCCGCGGCCTTCGACGACGTGCACCGCGAGGCCGTCCGTCTCGCCGCCGAGCAGGCCCTCCTGCGAGGCAACGTCAACGCGATGTTCACCAACCTCTCGCGCCGCTCCCAGGGCCTCATCCAGCGTCAGCTCTCGCTCATCTCCGAACTGGAGTCCCGCGAGGCCGACCCGGACCAGCTGTCCTCCCTCTTCAAGCTGGACCACCTCGCGACCCGTATGCGCCGGAACGGCGAAAACCTCCTCGTCCTCGCGGGCGAGGAGCCGGGCCGCCGGTGGACCCGGCCGGTCCCGCTGGTCGACGTGCTCCGTGCCGCCGCCTCCGAGGTGGAGCAGTACGAGCGCATCGAACTGGCCGCGGTCCCGGCGACCGAGGTCGCCGGACGCGTCGTCAACGACCTCGTGCACCTCCTCGCGGAGCTGCTGGAGAACGCCACGTCGTTCTCCTCCCCGCAGACGAAGGTCCGCGTCACCGGTCACGCGCTGCCCGACGGCCGCGTCCTGGTCGAGATCCACGACACCGGCATCGGCCTCTCCCCCGAGGACCTCGCCGCGATCAACGAGCGGCTGGCGTCGCCGCCCACCGTGGACGTCTCGGTCTCCCGCCGCATGGGTCTGTTCGTGGTCGGCCGCCTGTCCCTGCGACACGGCATCCGTATCCAGCTCCGCCCTTCCGACTCCGGCGGCACGACCGCGCTGGTCATGCTGCCCGTCGACGTCGCCCACGGCGGCAAGAAGGCTCCCGGCTCCCCCGGCGGTCCGGGCAACGGCCAGGGTGCCGTTCCCCCGGGTCCCGGCGGTCCCGCGGGTCTCGGCGGTCGTCCGGGCGGCGGTCCCGGTGGCGCGGGCGGCGGCCGTCCCGGCCTCGGCGGCGGTCCCGGTGGCGCGGGTGCTCCCACGGGCGCCCCGCGCGGTCAGGTCGGGGCCGGTGCGGCCCCGCGTGCCGCGCTTCCCGGCCGCGACGGCGGTCCCGGCCAGGGTCAGCCCGGTCAGGGCCGGCAGGGCGGCGGCCTCGCCGGCGCCTTCGGCTCGGGTGGTGGCGGGCGTGGCGCGCAGAACGCTCCGGCCCGCGGTGAATCCCGCTCGGAGGGCTTCCCGCAGGGTTCCGGCGACCGCGGCAAGCAGCTGCCCGGCGGTCCGCGTGCCGAACTTCCCGGTGCCGGTGGCCCGCAGCGTCCGCCGTCCACCAGCTGGGGCAGCGAGCAGCCGCCCGCGCGCCACCAGCGTCCGGCGGACGCGCCGCGCGGTCACGAGGACAACGACCGCGGCGCCGCCGCCACGGCGGAGTTCGCCCGTCCCGACTTCAACGCCCCACCGCCGCAGCGCGGTGCGGGTTCCGGCTCGTCCACCGGGCAGTTCGTCCGTCCGGACGTGTTCGGCCCGACCTCCCCGGCCGGTCAGACGTCCGGTGGCGGTTTCCAGCCGACGCGCAACGGCTCGCAGGGCGGCCCGTCCCAGGACCCCGCGTCCACCGGCCAGTTCGCCCGTCCCGAACTCGGGGCTCCCCAGCCGCCCGCTCCGGGCCGTGCTCCGGCTCCGCGCCGCGAGGGCGCCCAGAACGGCGACCACGGCGCGCGCCGGCCGAACGCCCTGCCGCCGCAGCCGCAGCCCGAGGCGCTGCCGCCCGCGACCGGCCCGGGCGACGGCCGTACTCCGCTGTATGACACGCTCGAGACGAACTGGTTCCACGGTGGCCCGCAGGGCGCCGGGGAGCAGGAGCCGTCCCGGCCCGCGTCGCCCGCCCCCGTTCCGCAGCAGTCCGCGGAGCGCCCCGCCCCGCCGATGCCGCAGCGCACCCCTGCCGCGGCACCGCACAACGGGCAGAGCACCAACGGTGGCGGCTGGCGCTCCTCCCCCAATGACGAGCTGGTGCGCCAGGCCGAGCGGGTCAGGAAGCCCGCGGCCGGCGGCGTCACCACATCAGGTCTGCCCCGCCGGGTCCCGCGAGCCAATCTCGTCGCGGGCACCGCGCAGGAACAGAACACCCAAACAGGTCCGCAGGTCTCGCGTGCGCCGAACGACGTACGCGGCCGGCTGACCAACCTCCGTCGTGGCATTCAGCAGGGCCGTCAGCAGAACTCGACGACCGGCAGCTTCAACCTCGGCCCCACTCACCAGCAGGAGCGATAGTTGAGCCCGATGAGCCAGGCGGCGCAAAATCTGAACTGGTTGATCACCAATTTCGTGGACAACACCCCTGGGGTGTCGCACACGGTGGTGGTCTCCGCCGACGGTCTTCTGCTGGCGATGTCCGAAGGGTTTCCCCGGGACCGCGCCGATCAGCTGGCGGCTGTCGCATCCGGCCTGACCTCGCTGACCGCGGGGGCTTCCCGGATCTTCGAAGGGGGACCCGTCAGCCAGACGGTCGTCGAGATGGAACGGGGGTTCCTCTTCTTGATGTCCGTCTCCGACGGCTCGTCGCTGGCCGTGCTCGCACACCCCGAGTGCGACATCGGCCTCGTCGGTTACGAGATGGCCCTTCTCGTCGACCGTGCGGGCAGTGTCCTCACGCCGGACCTGCGCGCCGAGCTCCAGGGAAGCCTCCTGCACTGAGCCGTGCCCCACACACGGCTCCGCAGGCAAGCGCCAACGCATGACCCCGTCAGGTCGCTCTTTTGCCCCCCACCGGCCCACTCAGACGGCACGCCGACCACTTGCTGTCCCGCCCGGAGGACTCATGACCCCGCCAACCGCCTCTCACGATCCGTACGGAGCGTCGGCAGACGCCTACGGACTGGAGGGCGACCAGCCGCTGGTACGTCCGTATGCGATGACCGGCGGCCGGACCCGGCCGCGTTACCAGCTCGCCATCGAGGCGCTGGTGAGCACCACGGCCGATCCGGCGCTCCTTGCCGGGCTGCTCCCCGAGCACCAGCGGATCTGCCACCTCTGCCGTGAGGTCAAGTCGGTGGCCGAGGTGTCGGCGCTGCTGTCCATGCCGCTCGGTGTCGCCCGGATTCTGGTGGCGGACCTGGCGGAGGCGGGCATGGTGGCGATCCACCAGCCGGGCAACGGAGAGGCCGGCGGCACGCCGGATGTGACACTGCTCGAAAGGGTGCTCAGTGGACTTCGCAAGCTCTAGCGGCGGTGCAGCCCGATCGACCACCAGCGCGAAGATCGTGGTGGCGGGCGGATTCGGCGTGGGCAAGACCACGTTCGTCGGCGCCGTCTCGGAGATCAACCCGCTGCGTACCGAAGCCGTCATGACCTCAGCCTCGGCCGGCATCGACGACCTCACACACACCGGGGACAAGACGACGACAACCGTCGCCATGGACTTCGGCCGCATCACCCTCGACCAGGACCTCATCCTCTACCTGTTCGGCACCCCCGGACAGGACCGCTTCTGGTTCATGTGGGACGACCTCGTACGCGGCGCCATCGGCGCCGTCGTCCTCGTCGACACCCGCCGCCTCGCCGACTGCTTCCCCGCCGTCGACTACTTCGAAAACAGCGGCCTCCCCTTCGTCATCGCCCTCAACGGCTTCGACGGACACCAGCCCTACAACCCCGAAGAAGTCCGCGAAGCACTCCAGATCGGCCCCGACACCCCCATCATCACCACCGACGCCCGCCACCGCGCAGACGCCAAGAGCGCCCTGATCACCCTGGTCGAACACGCCCTGATGGCCCGGCTCAAGTAGACGGCGACATACGGCACTTGTCGTAGTTGTGACGGGGCGGGCTGTGTCCTTTGACACGGTCCGCCCCCGTGTTCATAACGTTTCGACAGAGAATTCCAGCGGTCCGGACACCCGGTGCGTTCGGCCGGTACCGCTGCGCTCAACTTTGCCTCGCCTTTTGGCGGCCCTCGCTCTTTATGCCCGTTTTATCTGTGGTCGCCACTACACGGAATGGCTGATTCCAACTGTTTGGAACGGACCCACCCCGCATGCTGAAATTCGATGAACTCCCTAGTAGTACGGCTCCGAACGAAATACGGCACAGCGTAGGTGCCGACGCCGAGAGGTTGTTGGTCGAGTGAGGCGAAGCATGACGAGCTCCGCACAGCAGCAGGCGCGGGGCAACTTCACCCCGCCGCCGCGCACAGTGGTGTCGCCTGCGGACGAGCCGGCGCCCACGCCGCCGCCCGGTGGCAGCTCCAGCCGGCTTTCCCCGCGCAACTGGCGAGTTCCGACGCGCCTGAACGCGATTCTCCTCATACCCGTGCTCGTGGGCCTGGTCATGGGCGGTTTCCAGGTCAAGAGCTCGATCGACACCTGGAACGAGGCCCAGGACGCCGAGAAGACGGCGCTCATCGTGCGCGCCGCCGCGGAGTACGGCCAGGCACTGCTCAACGAGCGCGACCTGACCGCCGTGCCGCTGCTGACGGCCACCTCCGCGGAGGCCCGCAACAGCGACAACGTCACGAAGATGTACGACACCACGGACGACGCCAAGCGGAAGTTCGACCTGGCCATCCAGGACATGCCTGCCAAGCAGGGCCTGGAACGCCGTCTGGCGCTGTTCCGCACCGAGGAGCCCAAGCTGGAAGCCCTGCGCAAGAGCGCATACTCCAGCGGTATCGAGGCCAAGTCGGCGGTCGGCACCGAAGAGGGCTACGTCAGGATCCAGCACTCGCTGATGGAGTTCGCGAACGAGCTGGGTCTCGGCACCGGCAACGTCACCAGCTACGGCCGTACCGTCTACGCCATCCAGCTCGCCAAGGCGGCGGGGTCTCTGCAGCGTTCCATCGGTACACACCTCCTGGTGCGGCCGAACAAGGACGAGACGATCTTCGCCAAGCAGACCGTGGCGTTCAACTCGTACAACTACCTCGAGCAGATCGCCCTCCAGGAGTACGTCTCCGGCGGTACGCAGGCCGACGCGGACAAGCTCAAGGCGGTCATGGCCGAGAAGGCCGCGAACGGCGCGAAGCAGCTCGAGGCCGCCGGTCTCAGCCCGGAGCTGGGCCCCGACGGATCCGTCCTCACGGGCATGGCCCTCAAGATCGGCACCGGCGCCAAGCCCTCCACGCTCGCGGCTCAGGACATCACTCCGCGGACATGGATGGGCGCAGCCACCGCCAAGTTCGACGGCTACACCGAGGTCGAGAACGAGCTCGTCGACAAGGCCGTGAACGAGGCCGCGACGATCTCCGACAACGCCAGGAACGACGCCATCCTCAACGGCGCCATCGTCGTGCTTGCCCTGCTCACGGCGTTCATCCTGGCCGGCCTCATGGCACGCCAGATGAGCCGCTCGATGCGCCAGCTGCGCACCGCCGCCTTCGGTATCGCCGAGCAGCGTCTGCCAATGCTGGTCGACCAGCTCTCGCGCACGGAGCCGGGCCGCGTCGACACCCGGGTGCAGCCGATCCCCATCGACACCCAGGACGAGATCGGCGAAGTCGCCCGCGCCTTCGACCAGGTCCACCGTGAGGCCGTCCGGCTCGCCGCCGAGCAGGCCATGCTCCGTGGCAACGTCAACGCGATCTTCACCAACCTGTCGCGCCGCAACCAGTCGCTCATCGAGGGTCAGCTGACCCTGATCACCGACCTGGAGAACAACGAGGCCGACCCGGACCAGCTGGAGAACCTCTTCAAGCTGGACCACCTCGCGACCCGTATGCGCCGCAACGGCGAGAACCTCCTGGTCCTCGCCGGCGAGGAGCCGGGCCGCCGCTGGAACCAGCCGGTCCCGCTGGTCGACGTGCTCCGCGCCGCCTCCTCCGAGGTGGAGTCCTACGAGCGCATCGAGCTGACCGGCGTGCCCGAGACGGAGATCCACGGCCAGTCCGTGACCGACCTCGTGCACCTGCTGGCCGAGCTGCTGGAGAACGCCACGACGTTCTCCTCGCCGCAGACCAAGGTCCGGGTGACGGCCACCAGGCTCCCCGACGGCCGGGTCATGATCGAGATCCACGACAAGGGCATCGGCCTCACCGCCGAGGACTTCGCCGACATCAACCACAAGCTGGCCAACCCGCCGACGGTGGACGCCGCCGTCTCGCAGCGCATGGGCCTCTTCGTGGTCGGCCGCCTCGCCGACCGGCACGGCATCCGCGTCCAGCTGCGCCCCTCAGGCGAGCAGGCCGGCACCACCTCGCTGGTCATGCTCCCGGACGCCATCACCCACGGTGGCGGTGGCGAGGCCCTGCCCGAGGACGACTTCACGGTCTCCCAGATCATTCCCGAGCAGTCCTCCTTCGAGCCCGCTCCCATGCTCACCGCGGCGGAGCTCGGCTTCGACGACTCCCGCTACGAGGAGCCGGAGGGCGCCCAGCTCGACCCGGTGAACCGTTCGCTGATGCGCGAGGAGCGCCGTGCGGCGCTGGAGGCGCAGGCACACGGTGAGCGGCCTTACGGCCAGGACCAGGAATACTCGCAGGAGCAGGGCTACGGCCAGGATCAGGGCTACGCCCAGGGCCGGCAGCAGTACGCCCCCGACTACGGCCAGGACTACCCGGAGCAGGGTTACGCCCAGGACCAGTCCCAGCAGGGGTACGACACCTACCCCGCGGTCAACGGCTACCCCGAGCACCAGGGCCGTCAGGAGCAGCCCGAAACCAACTATGCGGAAGCCGGTTACCAGGCTGCGCAGGGTTCCGAGCCGCAGTACGACGGGCAGTACGACACCCAGCCCCACCAGGGCGAGTGGCCGGACCAGAACGCCTACCAAGGTGCTTATGAGCCGGAGTACCGGCAGGAATCGGAATCTGCGCCGAGCGCCCCCACGGCGGCTCCCGAGCGCGTAGGCTTCGACCGTCCGGGACCCTCTCCGAGCAACAGCCACGCGCTGACCGACGCCGGTCTGCCGCGGCGCGGCGGCCCCCAGTCGTCGCAGCCCCAGCAGCAGCCCGAACAGCAGTGGCAGCAGCCCGCAGAGCAGCCTCGACAGGCTCCGCAGAACAGTCAGCCCGAGTCGGCAGGCGGCAGCAACGGCACCGTCGACACCACGGACTGGCGCTCGACCAACGACGAGCGCTGGCAGCGGGCTGAGAAGCTCCGCGAGCCGAAGGCCGGCGGAGTGACCTCCTCCGGACTTCCGCGGCGGGTGCCCAAGGCGAACCTCATCGAGGGCACCGCGGAGCAGACCCAGCAGCGGGGCCCCCAGGTTTCCCGCGCCCCTGAGGACGTGCGGGGCAGGTTGAGCAACCTGCGGCGCGGTGTCCAGCAGGGACGCAGCGCGGGATCGGACACGAACGGATCGGGCTTCGGCCCGGGCAGTACCTACAACCAGGAGCGTTAGTGTGAGCCCGATGAGCCAGGCGGCGCAGAATCTGAACTGGTTGATCACCAACTTCGTGGACAACACCCCTGGGGTGTCGCACACGGTGGTGGTCTCCGCCGACGGACTCCTGCTGGCGATGTCCGAGGGTTTCCCCCGGGACCGAGCCGATCAGCTGGCGGCGGTCGCCTCCGGTCTGACCTCGCTGACCGCGGGGGCGTCGAGGATTTTCGAAGGCGGTGCGGTCAACCAGACCGTCGTGGAGATGGAGCGCGGCTTCCTCTTCATCATGTCGATCTCCGACGGCTCCTCGCTGGCGGTGCTCGCTCACCCGGAGGCCGACATCGGTCTCGTGGGCTACGAGATGGCTCTGCTGGTGGACCGGGCCGGCAGCGTGCTGACCCCGGATCTCCGTGCGGAGCTCCAGGGCAGTCTTCTCAACTAACAGACGGACAGTGCGTTTCACGCCACCGCACCATAGGGTGCGGTGGCGCGGCTCCACAGGGACAGGAACCGGCTACCGGCAGTCGGAGGAGGAAACGTGGCAACACCCCCAGGCGGACGCCCCTATGACGGCGGTGCTCACCAGATGCCGGGTGAGCACTCTCAGAACCGCTTCAACTTTCCTTCGACGCCGAGTGGTCAGGGTGCTCAACAGCCCTACCACCAGCCGCAGTCGCCCTACGGGCAGCAGCCGCCGCCGTCGCGGATCCAGCCCGTGCAGCAGCGCAGGGCCCAGGAGCCGGCGTCGGGTTCGGGTTCTGGTTCCGCCCAGAACACGCACAACCCGCTGGTGCGTCCGTATGCGATGACCGGCGGCCGGACCCGGCCGCGTTACCAGCTCGCCATCGAGGCGCTGGTGTCCACCACGGCCGATCCCGCCCGGCTGCAAGGGCAGTTGCCCGAGCACCAGCGGATCTGCCGGCTGTGCTTCGAGATCAAGTCGGTCGCGGAGATCTCGGCGCTTCTCACCATTCCCCTCGGCGTTGCCCGGATCCTCGTCGCCGACCTGGCGGAGGCCGGACTTGTCGCCATCCACCAGCCCGGCGGCGACGAGTCCGCCGGCGGCCAGCCAGACGTGACACTGCTCGAAAGGGTGCTCAGTGGACTTCGCAAGCTCTAGCGGCGGTGCAGCCCGCTCAACCACCAGCGCGAAGATCGTGGTGGCGGGCGGATTCGGCGTGGGCAAGACCACGTTCGTCGGCGCCGTCTCGGAGATCAACCCGCTGCGTACCGAAGCCGTCATGACCTCAGCCTCGGCCGGCATCGACGACCTCACACACACCGGGGACAAGACGACGACAACCGTCGCCATGGACTTCGGCCGCATCACCCTCGACCAGGACCTCATCCTCTACCTGTTCGGCACCCCCGGACAGGACCGCTTCTGGTTCATGTGGGACGACCTCGTACGCGGCGCCATCGGCGCCGTCGTCCTCGTCGACACCCGCCGCCTCGCCGACTGCTTCCCCGCCGTCGACTACTTCGAAAACAGCGGCCTCCCCTTCGTCATCGCCCTCAACGGCTTCGACGGACACCAGCCCTACAACCCCGAAGAAGTCCGCGAAGCACTCCAGATCGGCCCCGACACCCCCATCATCACCACCGACGCCCGCCACCGCGCAGACGCCAAGAGCGCCCTGATCACCCTGGTCGAACACGCCCTGATGGCGCGTCTGCGGTAGCCGGTACCGCGGTTCGTGTCCCCAGTCGAAAAGGCCCCCGCGCCGCGGGGGCCTTTCGTGTGTCCGCCGTGCCCGCGGCCGTGCCCTCGGTGCTTCCCGCGGTACGACGAAGGGCCCCGCCCGCCGGAGTACCGGCGGGAGAGGCCCTGGAAGGCGTCAGGAGAGCCTGGCGTCAGCCCCGCCAGCTGTGGGAGGGCTGGAAGCCGCGCTGGCGCTCCAGACGGCGCCAGCCGGCCGTGGAGCGGCCGCGGTGGGCGGGGGCCTCGGGCTGGGAGGCGGCACGGGCGAGCAGGACCGCGGTGATCGCGGCCAGTTCCTCGGCGTCGGCGTGGCCCTTCTCGACGCGGAGCAAGGACGATGAGTCGGCAGGAGTGCTCATGGCTGTTGGGGCTCCAGGTTCGTCGCAGGGTTACTGCGGGGGGTTGCCGTGCTTGCGGGACGGCAGGTCGGCGTGCTTGTTGCGGAGCATGGCCAGAGACGCGATCAGCACCTCACGGGTCTCGGACGGGTCGATGACGTCGTCGACCAGTCCGCGCTCCGCCGCGTAGTAGGGGTGCATGAGTTCGGCCTTGTACTCCTTGACCATGCGCGTCCGCATGGCCTCGGGGTCCTCGGCCTCCGCGATCTGCTTGCGGAAGATGACGTTGGCGGCACCTTCGGCGCCCATCACCGCGATCTCGTTGGTGGGCCAGGCGTAGGTGAGGTCCGCACCGATGGACTGGGAATCCATCACGATGTAGGCACCGCCGTACGCCTTGCGCAGGATCAGCGAGATCCTCGGCACGGTGGCGTTGCAGTACGCGTACAGGAGCTTCGCTCCGTGCCGGATGATTCCACCGTGCTCCTGATCGACGCCGGGCAGGAAGCCGGGTACGTCCAGAAGAGTGATGATCGGGATGTTGAACGCGTCGCACATCTGGACGAAGCGCGCCGCCTTCTCGGAGGCCTCGATGTCCAGCACACCGGCCAGGGACTGCGGCTGGTTGGCGACGATGCCGACCACTTGGCCGTCGAGACGGGCCAGTGCGCAGATGATGTTGCGGGCCCAGCGCTCGTGGATCTCCAGGTAGTCGCCGTCGTCGACGAGCTCCTCGATCACCTGGTGCATGTCGTAGGGACGGTTGCCGTCCGCCGGCACGAGGTCCAGCAGGACGTCGGAGCGGCGGTCGGCCGGGTCCTCGGCGGGCACCGACGGCGGGTTCTCGCGGTTGTTCGAGGGGAGCATCGCCAGCAGGTAGCGCACCTCGGCGATGCAGGTCTCCTCGTCGTCGTACGCGAAGTGCGCGACGCCGGAGGTCTCGGCGTGGACGTCCGCGCCACCCAAGCCGTTCTGGGTGATCTCCTCACCGGTGACCGCCTTGACGACGTCCGGGCCGGTGATGAACATCTGCGAGGTCTCGCGGACCATGAACACGAAGTCGGTCAGCGCCGGCGAGTACGCCGCGCCACCGGCGCACGGGCCGAGCATCACCGAGATCTGCGGGATGACACCGGAGGCGCGGGTGTTGCGCTGGAAGATGCCGCCGTAGCCGGCGAGGGCGGAGACGCCCTCCTGGATACGGGCACCGGCACCGTCGTTGAGGGAGACCAGGGGGGCACCGGCCGAGATGGCCATGTCCATGATCTTGTGGATCTTGGTGGCGTGGGCCTCGCCCAGCGCGCCGCCGAAGATCCGGAAGTCGTGCGCGTAGACGAAGACCGTGCGGCCCTCGACCGTGCCCCAGCCGGTGATGACGCCGTCGGTGTACGGCTTCTTCGTCTCCAGGCCGAACCCGGTCGCCCGGTGCCGGCGCAGCTGCTCGACCTCCTTGAACGAGCCCTCGTCCAGCAGCAGCGCGATGCGCTCACGGGCGGTCAGCTTGCCCTTGGCGTGCTGCGCCTCGGTGGCGCGATCACTGGGCCCGCGCCGCGCACGGTCGCGCAGATCGTGCAGCTCGGCCACGCGTCCGCGGGCGTCGCTCGGCTCACTGGCGGTCTCGTCCAAAACGGTCATGCCTCGACCCTACGGATCGGACCGCGGAAACCCTGCCGTCGACTCCGTACAGTCTCCGGTCCGTTCTCCTGTCGGCCTTGCACAGAACCATTCGGCACAGCAGCCCAACCACCAGCTCAGTGCCACCGATGTTTGTGGAAGCCCGACAAGGAGTTCAGCTGAGAGTCACCTCACAGCGGTAGCTCGCGCCCGCGCTGCCGCCGCTCAGGCGCAGCCGCAGCTCCCGCCCGGCGGCGAGCACCTCGATGCCGTCGTCCGCGGCGACGACCCGGCGCACCGGCCGGCGCCAGGTGATCTCCAGGGGCGCGCCGGTGCGCAGCGGATCGCTGAGGTGGAGCGTGGCCGTGCGGCCCCGGCTCCGCAGCAGAACACTGGCGGGCGCCGTGGTGGTGAGCGGGCCCACCGTACCGGGCTGCCAGAAGTTCGCCGCGGTCAGGCCCAGGGAGCGGACGGTGACGGCCTGTCGGGCCGCGGTGTTGTCGAGGATCTCCAGCCAGCGGCGGTCGTGCGCCCGGGCGGCGAGCGTGCGGCGGCTCGCGCCCGGCATGAGCAGATACGCGTAGGAGGCGTCGACGGGGTCCGTGCCGTGGTCCAGCCAGAGGGTGCGGTAGCGGCGGGTGGCACGCTCGGTGGAGCTGGTGGTGTTGATGTCGCTCCATGCTCCGGTCCTGTCCTCCCGGAGAGTGCGCAGGTTCTCCGTCCCCGCGGGGAAGACCCAGCCGCCGTGGCCTTCGAGGTGCGCCCAGCCGTGGCCCCGGGTGAAGGCGTTCGTGCCGCCCTCGCCCAGATTGCGGTTGTCGACGACGGTTTCGACCGGCACGCCGTCGGTGCAGGAGATGCCCGCGCCGAGGCAGATGACCGCGTCGGCGACGCAGAACCAGGACTTGTGGGCCCGCAGGGTGGAGCCCAGCCCCAGGAGGTGCTGTCCCACGGCGGCGAACTCTCCGTCGAAGGCTCCGCCCACCCACCGCGCCGCCGGTTTGGGCAACCCCCACTCGCCGCCCGCCCTGTCGGCGAGCCGCTTGGTCGACACGGTCGTGCCGGGAAGCCGGTAGAAGTCCACGGTCGGCCAGAACCAGTCGGTGTACTGGTCGCCGTGTGCCTCGCCCGGCCACCAGTAGAGCATTCCGGCGCCGGTGTGCCAGCCGCGCGGATTCTCGCCGTTGCCGCACTCGTAGTAGGAGATCCGGCGCGAGGCCATGGAGATGTTCGCGACCCACCCGGGCCGGCGGTGGACGGCCCGGTCCATGGCGGCGAAGAGGTGGTGTCCGACGGGTTCGGGCGCGGCCGGGACCGGGGACGCGTCGACGGCGTGCAGCCGGGACAGGTCGGCGACCCCGAACTGGGCGCCTTCGAGGATCGGGGTGGTGGTGTCACGGGCGATCCAGCCCTTGATCCGCGCGTGCCAGCGTGTCCGCTCCGCCGCGCTCGCCCCGCCGGCCAGCAGCGCGATCGCGGCGATCAGCGCCTGGCCGTGGAAGTGGTCGCTGCGCATGACGCGGCGGTCGTCGTCCTTCAGATAACCCCGACTGATGGCACGGCCGTTGACGCTGTCCATCATCAGACCGTTGTGGATCAGGGGGGCGTAGGCGTGCTCGACGCTGTCCAGGATGATCTGCCGGTTGGGGTCGGTAACGGCCCAGGTGGAGCCGGCGAGGAGGGTGAACAGCCTCCCCAGGCCGTCGAGCATGACCTGTCCGTAGGTGCCCGAGTAGGCGACCCAGGTGTGCTGGACGAACGAGCCGTCGGCGTAGAGGCCGTCGCCCTCGGTGACGTACGGGAAGACGGGCGACAGGGCGTCGCGGGCCAGTGCGATCTTGGCGGGTGACCTGCCGAGCACGCCGCGCAGGGCGACCGACCGGCACAGGTCGACGCGGTTCGCGCCGGTGGAGGTGCCGGTGTAGTCACCGAGCACCGTGTCGGGGACGAAGTGGTCGACGGCGGCGAACGCGGCGTCCCGCCGGGCCTGGCCGAGGTCGTCGTGCAGGACGGCGACGATGTCCATCAGGAGGCGGGGGCTGCCGATCTGCCACTCCCACCAGTTGCCGTAGCGGGTCGTCGCGGGGTGGTAGACGGTCGTCGCGAGATGGTCGAGGCCACGGAGGATGTCGGCGAGCAGCCCCGTGTCGCCGGTGTGGCCGGTGCCCTGCTGCGCGTATGCCTGGGTCATGGTCCACAGCCGGGTGTAGCTCTGGGTGATGCCGGCGGGCGGGTCGAAGGTGTAGCCGGGCCAGAGCGAGGTCGCGGTGGGCGCCATCGAGGCGCGGAAGTCCGCGGCGAGCGTCCCGGTCTCGGCGAGGCGGGACGCGTACGGTTCGACGGTCGCGTCGTAGCCGCTGCCGAGACTGATCTCCACCCAGCGCTGCCGCAGGGTCTCGTACTCGTCGTCCGCCGCCACACTCACTCGCGGTGTAAGGGCGACGGAGAGAGCGCTTGCTCCCGTGGTGGCCAGAAAGGTGCGTCGGGACCAGGCTGACGACAGCGGCACAGGGGCCTCCGGTGCGAGAGTGATGCGGTCCGGTCGACCTGTGGTCTAGCACGGCAGCCGGGTGCCTTCAATGGTCATGACACAAGGCGTCAGCAAGCGCTTGCGGCACGCACAGGGACGCCGCGTCGCCCGCCTTAACCCCGGCTTATGGGCAGTGAAAAACTTCCGAGAGCGCTCTCAGCCACACCCCTTGACGCGTGTACCGCGCGTCGCAACAGTGAGAACTCCCCCACGAGCAACAGGAGTTCTGTCCGTGATATCCCGACGCATCTTCCTCACCGGAGCGGCCGCCGCGGTCACCGCGGCCACCTACCCCGCCTGGGGAAGCGCTCTCAGCCCCCGCGCCACGGCCGCAGCCCCCACCTGCGAACTCGCCCTGGAGAACAAGTCCCTGCCCGGCACGGTCCACGCCTACGTCACCGGCCACGAGCAGGGCACCGACCGGTGGGTGCTGCTACGCCCGGACGGCGGCGTCCACCACCCCGAGAACCCGCCGGCGCCCGAGACCCCGCTGCCGGTGGACTGCGCCATCCCACTGCCCGCCGCGGGCTCGGGGCCTGTCGTACTGACGCTGCCTCAGATGTTCGGTGCCCGCGTCTACTTCGTCCGCGACGACAAGCTGGACTTCTTCGTGAACCCGGGCCCCTCACTCGTCGAGCCCGCCTTCGCGACGCCGTCCGACGCCAACTACGACCGCATCTGGTCCTTCGCCGAGTTCACCTTCAATCCGCAGCAGTTGTACGCGAACATCAGCTACGTCGACCTGGTGACGGCCCTCCCCATCGGCCTCACGCTCACCGGGGACGCCACCCACACCGTGGCGCCGCTGCCGGACGGCGCGATGCAGAAGATCGCCGACGGCCTCGCCGCCCAGGCGGCCAAGGACGGGCAGCCGTGGGACAAGCTCGTCATCCGCGGCGCGGACGGTGAGGTGCTGCGCGTGATCGCGCCGCAGAACCTCATGGCCCCCTACTTCGACCGGCCCGCCGAGATGCCGTTCCGCGACGCCTTCGAGTCCTACATCGACCAGGTCTGGGAGAAGTACCGCTCGACCGATCTGCGGATCGATCTCCAGGGCGGGCGGGGGGTGTTCACAGGCCGGGTGAACGGGGACACGCTCGTCTTCAACGGTGGCCACACCTTCTCGAAGCCGTCCTCCAGGGACGTCTTCACCTGCAACCACGGGCCGTTCGCCAACAACCCCGACGACCCGGACGACAAGAAGGGCCTGCTCGCCCGGCTCGCCGCCGGCTTCAACCGGACGACCCTGCTGTCGCACCCGGACCAGCCGAACGGAGCGACGGCGGCGGACTACTACCTCGACCCCGGCACGAACCACTACTCACGCGTCGTGCACGCCAACACCCCGATCGGGTACGCGTTCCCGTACGACGACGTCCGCCCGGACGGACAGCCCGACGTCTCGGGCGCGGCGCACGACGGTAATCCGCAGCGCTTCACGCTGACCGTGGGGTCGTGACCGCCCGGTCCCGACCGTCGGACCCGGCGCTGATCGCCGGCTCCTGATCGCCGGCTCCTGACCGCGCCTCGTGCCCGGCCGCCCCCCGCAGACAGCGGTGGGACCGGGCACTCGCACGTACGGTCAGCAGCCGCCGCAGTTGTAATAGGTCACGTCCCAGTGGTTGCCCTCGTCCGCGTAGACGTTCCCGGACCCGGACCTCCACTGCGGGGCTCCGTCGCCCGGCCGGGCGCCGATGTAGCTGAAGGTGTTCTTGATGTAGTTCCCGACGCACGTGCCCTTGCTGTAGTCGAGCTTGTAGCCGTTCCAGTGGGAGTACGTGCCGCTCGCGTGCCCGGTCTCGGTGCCGCCGGTGATGTTGAGTGCGCACCCGCTCGCGCTCTTCAGCGTCTGGGCTCCCTGCGCGGACATGAGGTTCAGCTGGTCGAAGGACGTACAGGTGGGGTTGTTGCGGTTCGAGCAGCCGCCGGACGAGGACCAGGTGATCCCGGACGAGCGGAACATCGACGTGGCCGTGGCGTGACTGATCTTGGTGGCCGCGTGGGCCTCGGTCGCGCTGCTGAGGACGCCGAAGCCGGGGGCGAGGAGCGCGCCGGAGACGAGCGCGAGCGCGGTGAGCGTCGAGCGGATTTTCATGGGGGGAGATCCCTCCTGCTGGTGACCGTTGGGGAGACCGTGCAAGTCCGGTGGTACGGGCGGTGCAGGTGGAGCACACAGATGCTGCCCGAGTTCTACGCGCGTCGCCAGGGGGCGTACGCGTCGTTCGGGTGAACCCCTCGAGAAGATGTTGAACTTTAAACGGAATAGGTCTATGGTCCATCTCGTTGAAGGTTTAACTACTAGCCGCCCCGTCCGTCCCCAAGGAGTTCGTCATGGGTCTCTTCAACCGCAAGCCCGAAGCCGCAGCCGCCACCGCCACCGCCACCCAGGTCGACCCCGCCCTGGCCGCGCTGTCCGGCAGTTACACCATCGACCCGGCCCACAGCAGCATCGGCTTCACGGTCCGCCACGCGATGGTCACCAACGTCCGCGGCTCGTTCGGCGAGTTCTCCGGCAGCCTCGAGCTGAACGGCACGGACCCGCACCACTCCACCGCCGAGATCGACGTGACGATCACCAGCATCGACACCGGCATCGCCGACCGCGACGGCCACCTGCGCAGCGGTGAATTCTTCGAGGCGGAGAAGTTCCCCCTGATGACGTTCCGCTCGACGCAGGCGGAGACGCTCGGCGGCGACACGTACCGGATCACCGGCGACCTGACGATCAAGGACGTCACGCGCCCCCTTGCCATCGACCTGGAGTTCAACGGCTCCGCCACCGACGTCTACGGCGCCGAGCGTGTGGGCTTCGAGGGCTCCGCCGAGATCCTGCGCTCCGACTGGGGCCTGACCTGGAACGCGGCGCTGGAGACGGGCGGCGTCATGGTCAGCGACAAGGTGAAGCTGACCTTCGACATCTCCGCGATCAAGTCCGCGGCCTGATCCGGAACCTCACCCCGGCACCCAGAGCGCGCCCGCCCCGCCGTTCCCACGGCCGGGCGGGCGCTCCGCTGTCCGCTCACTGTCGCCGCCGGGCCGGTACCCCTGCCTCAGTGGGCTGTTCCCCACCGGGCTCTAGAAGCCGCCACCACCGAAGTCCCCACCGCCCCCGAAGTCCCCGCCGCCGCCGAAACCTCCGCCGCCGAAGTCCGACCCGTTGAAGTCGGCGCCCGAGTAGTCGCCGCCGCTGTAGTCGGCGCCGCCGTAGTCGGCCGCGTACGCGGGGGTCGCGAGCACGCTGCCGAGCAGCGTGCCGGCCAGCAGCCCTGGAAGGATGCCGCCGCCGAAGTAGCCGCCTGCCCAGGGGCCGTACGCCGGTCCCGCCTCCCAGTACGGGCGCCTGCCGTCCGCCGTCTCGACCGTGCGGGCCAGCGGGTCCAGGCCGCCCTTCAGCCGGGAGGCGTCCATGGCGCAGACCGGGATCTCGCGGGCCTGGCCGCCGTCCGGGGTCCAGGTCGTGTCGGTGACCGAGGGGCCGTGGCGCGGGTCGAAGAAGCAGGGGGCCCTGCGCTCCGGAACCGGCCGGTCCGTGCGCCGGGCGTCCAGCGCGGCCAGGCTGAAGCGCCCGTCCTCCAGCGCCTCGGTGACCCCTCGCACGTCGGAGGGGCGACGGGCGGCGCCCATCAGCGACTTCGCTTTGTCGTACGAGTCGAGAGCCCGCTCGTAGTCGGCGCGCATCGCGTCGTTCGCGCCCTTCTCCGAGGGGTGGAAGTCCAGTCGGTCGAGCTCTTCGCCGAAGGCGGTGATGTCCTCGTCGACCACCACCCGGAGCTTGTCGAGGGCTTCCCGCTCCTCCTGGGCCTTGCGACGGCGGTTGCGCAGCACGAGCGCGTAGGCGCCGGCGCCGCCCGCGGCGAGCACCGCGCCGAAGGCGATCACGGCTCCGCCGTTCACACCCTCGTCACCGCCCGTGGTGCCCCAGGAGGCGGGCGCGCTGCCCCGGATCTGCGGGAGGGCCTGGTCGACGAAGTTGTTCAGCTGGGTGGCGGCGTCGGCGCCGGGGGGCGTCTTGACCGCGGTGACGAGGTTCTGGACGGCCTGGCCCGACAGGACGCGGCTGTCGGCCGCCGCGTTGAAGCCGTCGCCGAGGCGGATGGCGTAGACGCCGGTGACACCCGTCTCGGTGCGGATGTTCCGCAGCACTGATTCGGGCGGGAACTCGGTGGACGCCGGCAGGACGGCCACGAACAGCGGCTTGTCCGCGTCCTTGATCTTCTGCGCCAGCGCGTCCGCGTCCGCCTTCGAGAGCTGGGCGGAGGCGCGCGGGTCCACATAGACCGGGCTGTTCTGCAGTGCCGCGGCCACGGTGTCGGGGCCGGTGGCCGCGTGCGCTCCCGGCGCCACCCCGAGGGCGGCCGCCGAGAGCGCGAGCAGCAGACCGGACAGTGCGGTGAACAGCCTGGTCCTCATACCTTGACGCTACCCGAAAGGGTTGATTTTCGGACATGCGCCGATGGTCTGATTCAGGCCAGCTTGTACGCGGCCGTCAGCTTGGCCACGGCCGCCGCCGGCTTGCCGGACAGGAGGAGATGGTCCGCGTCCGCGAACGGCTTCGCCGACGCGGCCGTGATCCGCTGCCCGATCTTCTGCTGGACGAGCAGCCGGGCCTGGGAGACCAGCTCGCGCGCCTCCGGGGAGTTGCCCCGGCCGGTCACCTCCAGGAGCTTCGCCGCCAGCGCCATCGCCTTCAGGGTGAGTTCCCCGCCGGCGGGCGGCTTCTTCAGGGTGGTGAGTCCCCAGCCGTAGGGGTACTGCGGGTCGTACGAGGCGTCCCCCACGTTGATCGGCAGCTGTGCGGCCGACTTGGGCCAGGTGACCGGCAGCCGGCCGGTGAAGGCCTTCCGGCCGTAGAGGACGTCGGCGACCCCGTCGCCCTCGGTGCCCGGCAGCCAGGAGGCGACGAGTGCGTCGATGTCGCCGAGGCGGTCGCCGATCAGCTGCGGACGGCCGGAGACGATCAGCACGGCACACTTCATCGCGGCGCAGACCTTGTCGACGGCGGCCCGGTCGGCCGCGCTCAGCTCCAGGTCATGACCGTTGCCGACGTCTCCGACACCCTCGGCGTAGGGAGTCTCGCCCACGACGACCACACCGACGTCGTGGCCCTCCAGAGGAGCGGACGCGTCCTTGGACCAGGTCACCGTCTCGGGGGCGGCCTTCTTCATGCCCTCGAGGATCGTCGTGCCGGGGGTGATCTTCCCGGACGAGCCCTGCCAGCTGATGGTCCAGCCGCCGGCCTGATTGCCGATGTCGTCGGCGTTGGACCCGGCGACGTAGACCTTCTGCGACGGCTTGAGGGGCAGGACCGCGCCGTCGTTCTTCAGCAGGACCTGGGACTTGGCGACGGCCTCACGGGCGACCGCGCGGTGGGCGGCCGAGCCGATGCTGCCGAGGTGGGTGGTGTCGGCGTACGGCTTCTCGAACAGGCCCAGGGCGAACTTCTGGGTCAGGATCCGCGAGACGGCGTCGTCGATCCGCGCCTCGGGGATCCGGCCCGCCGTCACCTCGTCCTGCAGCGTCCGGTGGAAGTCCGGGTAGGCCGTCGGCACCATGATCATGTCGAGTCCGGCGTTGACCGAGGTGCGCACATCGCTCGCGTAGTCGCCGGGGATCTGGTCGATGGCCTGCCAGTCACTGATGACGAAGCCCTTGAAGCCCATCCGGTCCTTGAGCACACCGTTGATCATCTCGGCGTTGGCGTGCATCTTCACCGGGCCCTGGTCGTCGCCCAGGACGTCCAGCGACGAGTACGACGGCATGACCGTGCCGGCGCCGCGCTTGACGGCCTCGGCGAACGGCGCGAGATGGACGGCCTCCAGCTCCTGCCGGGTGACCTTGGTGATGCCCTGGTCGATCGTGTACGAGCCGGTGGAGGACGAGCCGTACTCCGTACCGCCGTCGCCGACGTAGTGCTTGGCGCTGGTCAGCACCTTGTCGTTGCGGGCGAGGTCCTTGCCGGAGGGTGCGCCCTGCATACCCGTGATCACCGTCTCCATGGCGGTCACCAGAGCGGGGTCCTCGCCGAAGGCCTCGTAGGAGCGGCCCCAGCGCTCGTCGCGCGTCACACAGAGGCAGGGCGCGAAGTCCCACGGGATCCCGGTGGCGCGGACCTCCTTCGCCGTCACGGCGCCGGTGCTCGCGGCGACGGCCGGGTCACGGGTTGCTCCGATGCCGATGTTGTGCGGCATGATCGTCGACCCGATGACGTTGTTGTGGCCGTGCACGGCGTCCACACCGTAGATCAGCGGGATCTGGAACCGCGTTGCCTGTGCGCGCAGTTGGTAGGTGTCGACCATCTTCGCCCAGGCCTCGGGGGCGTTCGGGGTCGGCACCGAGCCGCCGCCGGAGAGCAGCGAGCCGAGGTCGTAGGCGGCGATGTCGCCCTGCGACCTGAGGGCGTTGCGCTCGGCCTGGGTCATCTGCCCGGCCTTCTCCGCGAGCGTCATCCGGGAGAGCAGGTCGGCGACGCGCTTCTTCACCGGGAGCTTCTTGTCGAGATACGGCAGACCGTGGGCGTCCACGACGATCTGCGGGGTCTCGGCGGGGGCCTTCGCGCCGGTGACGGTGAGCTTCAGCGGAATCGTCTCGGCCGACTCGGCCGAGCGATCCTTGCGGGTGGTGACGGCGACCGTCGTGGAGCTGCCCGAGACGGAACCGGCCGGGAAGGTGACCGTGCCGGAGACCGGTGTGTAGTCCTCGCCGGCCTCGGCGGTCCCGCCCTCGGTGGTGTACGCGACGGTGACGGGCTCCTCGGTCGGGCCCGAGCCGGTGGTGGCGACGGAGATCTTCACCCCGGCCGTGCCGCCCTCCTCGACCGGGTGGACGGCCGCGTCGGTGATGACGCTCGCCTTCAGTGCCGGGTCGGCCTTGCCGTACAACTCGACGCCGTCCATGGCGAACCTGCCGGGAGCGCCGGTGGGCAGGGTGAGCGCGTAGCCCCACATCTCGTTGAGTCCGAGGACCTGGTCGATGCCGCCGACGGGCTGGTAGTCGGCGCGGTAGACGAAGTCCGCGAAGGGGATCTCGACGAGGTGCCAGCCCTCCCAGTCGTCGGTGAAGGAGGTGGTCCACAGCTCGGACGCCTCACCGTTGGCGCCGCCGTCCTTGAGCTCGAAGTTGATCTTCTTGCCCGAACCGGGAGGCAGCGGTGCGGTGTTCTGCCCGTACCACCAGAAGCGGATGCCCTTGTACGGGGTCCAGTTCTGCGCGGGCTTGTCGAAGGCGAAGTCGTGGGTGAGGCCGCCCCAGCCGCTGATGTCGTAGGAGCCTTCGAGGACCTTGGCGCCCTCGGGGGCGTCCGTGCGCTCCTTCAGCTCCAGCCGGGGCCGGTCGTCGGCGTCACTCCCCCACGTGAAGATGCCCTCGGCGGGCGGATCGGCGAACGGGACCTCGCCCTCGAAGCGGTCGACGGCGAACGGCGCCGGGTCGTCGGCCGCCGCGCTGACTCCGGCTCCGGCGCCGGTGAGCAGCGTGGTCAGCACGGCGGTCGCGGCGAGCGCGGCCGTGCCGGCTCTGGTTCTGAAGCGGATACGGGTGGGGGGCATTGCGGCTCCTTCGGTGCGGACGGGGTGACTCGGCAGGAAGGTCGACGAGCGGGCACGGTGGTGCGGGGGGAACGGCGGGGAGCCGGCGCGGTGGTGCGAGGGAACGCCGGGGAACGGGCGCGGGTCAGGCGGGCGCGGAGGCACGCACGATCAGTTCGGTGGGCAGCACGACGGGCTCGACGGGAGCCGGTGTGCCGCCGAGGTGGGCGAGCAGCATCCCGGCCGCCCGCTCCCCCATCAGGCGCATCGGCTGGCGGACGGTGGTCAGCGGTGGTTCCGTGTGCTGGGCCATCGGGATGTCGTCGAAGCCGACGACCGCGATGTCGTCGGGGACGCTCCGTCCCGCGGCGCGCAGGGCCCGCAGCACGCCGACCGCGCTGAGGTCGTTGTGCGCGAAGACGGAGTCGAAGGACCTGCCGGTGGCGAGGAAGCGTTCCGTCGCCAGCCGCCCGGAGACCTCGGTGAAGTCGCCGCCGACGACGCGGTCGGTCGGCAGCACCTCCAGAAAGCCCTCCAGGCGCTCGCGTACACAGCCGAAATCGGGGCGGCCGGTGACGATCAGCGGCCGGGAACGGCCGTCGGCGAGCAGATGGCGGGCGGCCGACGCCCCGCCCTCCCGGTTCGTGGTCGCGACGGACGGGAACTCCGGGTGGTGGCCGCGGTCGTCGATGAGGACGACGGGAAGGCCCTTGCGGTGCATCGCGGTGATCGTGTCGAGGGTGTCCTCGGGCTCGACGACGAGGAGTCCGTCGAAGGCGCGGGCGGAGACCTGCCCGGCGAAGTGCTCCACGGACTCCCGTCCGCGGTTGCAGGTGAAGAGCAGCAGTCCGTAGCCGGCGGCTTCGACGGTGTCGACGACCCCCTGGAGGACCTCGCCCATCCACGGCCAGGTCAGCGGGGGCGTCAGCATGGCGACCGTACGGCTGCTGCCGCGGGCCAGTCCGACGGCTCCGCTGCTGGGCACATAGCCGAGCGCCGCGATCACTTCACGAACGCGGGCGGCGGTACCGACGTCGACCTCGCCCCTGGTGTTGAGCACCCGGGACACGGTCGTCTTGCTGACACCCGCCTGACGTGCGACATCGGCGATGGTGACGGGCATGGGGAGGCCTCCGCGACGAGGTCCGGAACCGGTGCCGGAACCGGTACCGGTGGTGCGCGGCGAGTCAACTAGCGTCCCGTCGCGCCGTCAAGACTTCACACCGGAATCGGTGAAACCCCAACTTCAGCCGTTGTACGAGGGGTTATTTGTTCAGAGTGTGAATGCGCAACCACTTGACGCATGTTCGCATCGGCAGTTCACTCACGCCTCGACCCCCACACCTCTGCCGAGAAGGGCTCCAGCCCATGGCAAGACGACCGAAGCGAACGATCAGAATCCTGCTCGCGGCCACCCTCGCGGCGGCCGGTCTGACCGGTCTGTCCGCCGGTACGGCGCAGGCCGCAGGCGAGCAGGTGAACGTCTGGCTCACCACGACCAGCGATGCCGGCGGCCGCACCGTCACCCGCGGGCTCCAGCAGCAGACACCCGTCAACTTCCAGGCGGGCAACGGCGGCAGCGGCACCAACATCACTGTCGACGAGGGCACCCGCTTCCAGACATTCAGCGGCGGCGGCGCCTCCTTCACCGACACGGCGGCATGGCTGATGAAGGGCAGCGGCGCACTCTCCCAGGCCACGCGCGACGCGACGATGCGCAAGCTCTTCTCACCCACCGAGGGGATCGGGCTCTCCTTCGTCCGCAACCCGATGGGCGGTTCCGATCTGGCCCGCTTCGGCTACACGTACAACGACCTGCCGGCCGGGCAGACCGACCCCTCGCTGTCACGGTTCTCCATCGCCCACGACCTCGCCGACGTGCTGCCGTTGACCAAGCAGGCGCGGCAGCTCAATCCGGGCCTCACGCTGGTGGCGTCGCCGTGGACGGCGCCCGCGTGGATGAAGGACAACGGGCAGCTCAACGGCGGCTGGCTGAAGGCCGAGAACTACGGCACGTACGCCAACTACTTCGTGAAGTACCTCCAGGCCTGGCGCGACCAGGGCGTCTCGGTCGACTACGTCACCGCACAGAACGAGCCGACCTGCTGCGCCGGTTACCCGTCGATGAGCTGGAACGGCTCCGGGCTCGCCTTCTTCACCAAGAGCGAGCTGCTGCCCAAGCTCCAGGGCGCGGGCCTGCCGACGAAGGTGCTGGCCCACGACTGGAACTGGGACACCTACGACGCGTACGCCGCGCAGACGGTCAACGACGCGGCGGTCCGCAGCCACCCCAACTTCGGTGGCGTGGCCTGGCACGGCTACGGCGGAAACGTCTCCAAGCAGACGGAGGTGCACAACCAGTATCCGCAGCTGGACGCCTTCCAGACCGAGCACTCGGGCGGCACCTGGATCGGCAACCAGCAGCGCGAGGACATGATGAACATCATCGACTACACCCGTAACTGGGCGAAGTCGGTGACCAAGTGGTCCCTGGCGGTCGACCAGAACCGCGGACCCCACAACGGCGGCTGCGGGACCTGCGACGGGCTGATCACCGTGCACAACGGCGACGGCCGGCACGGGCAGGTCGACTACACCATCGAGTACTACACGATGGGACACCTGACGAAGTTCGTGAAGCCGGGTGCCCACCGGATCGCCTCGACGGCGAGCGGCGACGTGCCGAACGTGGCATGGCGCAATCCCGACGGCTCCAAGGCCCTGATCGCCTACAACGACTCGTCGTCGGCGCGTGAGATGCGGATCAACTGGGGCGGCCAGAACGTCCGTTACTCCCTGCCCGGCAAGACGTCCGCGACCTTCACCTGGTCGGGCACGCAGAGCGGCGGCTCGGACGCGTCCGGCGCCCTGATCGGTCTGTCCGGGAAGTGTCTCGACGTGGCGGGCGGCTCGACCGCCGACGGCACTGCCGTCCAGCTGTGGGACTGCAACGGCTCCACCGCCCAGCGCTGGACGGTCAGGGCGGACGGGTCGGTCCAGGCACTGGGCAAGTGCCTGGACGTGACGGGGGCGTCGACGGCGAACGGCGCGAAGGTCCAGCTGTATGGCTGCAACGGATCGGGGGCGCAACAGTGGCGGCACGAGGCGGCCACCGGTGATCTGGTGAACGCGGCGGCCGACAAGTGTCTGGACGTCTCGGACAACTCGTCGGCGAACGGAGCCCGGGCACAGATCTGGTCGTGCACCGGAGCCGCCAACCAGAAGTGGCGGCTCCAGCCCTGACGCTCCGGGGCGCCCCCGCCCGCGGGTCTACTCGGCCGGTTCGACCCCGGCGCGCAGCAGACCGTAGGTGTAGGCGTCCTCCAGGGCCTGCCAGGAGGCGGCGATGACATTCTCGGCGACGCCGACAGTGGACCATTCGCCGCCTCCGTCACCCGTGGTGATCAGTACACGGGTGATGGACTCGGTGCCGTGGCGGCCTTCGAGGATGCGGACCTTGTAGTCGACCAGCTCCATCTTGGCGAGCTGCGGGTAGAACCGCTCCAGGCCGACTCTCATCGCGCGGTCCAGGGCGTTGACGGGGCCGTTGCCCTCGGCGGTGGCGACGATCCGCTCGTCCTTCGCCCACAGTTTCACGGTGGCCTCGTTGGCGTGGGTGCCGTCGGGGCGGTCCTCGACGATGGCCCGCCAGGACTCGGTGCGGAAGTAGCGGCGCGGGCGGCCCTCGGCCTCGGCGCGCAGCAGCAGTTCGAAGGAGGCGTCGGCGGCCTCGTAGGTGTAGCCCGCGAGTTCGCGTTCCTTGACCCGCTCGACGACCCGGCCGATCAGCGCGCGGTCGCCGCCGAGCTCGACACCGAGTTCCTTGCCCTTCAGCTCGATCGAGGCACGGCCGGCCATGTCGGAGACGAGCATCCGCATGGTGTTGCCGACCTGCTCCGGGGCGATGTGCTGGTAGAGGTCCGGATCGACCTTGATCGCGGAGGCGTGCAGGCCCGCCTTGTGCGCGAAGGCGGACACCCCCACGTACGGCTGATGCGTGGAGGGCGTGAGGTTGACGACCTCGGCGATGGCGTGCGAGATGCGGGTCATCTCCGCCAGCGCGCCCTCGGGCAGCACGGTCTTGCCGTACTTCAGTTCCAGCGCGGCGACGACGGGGAACAGGTTGGCGTTGCCGACCCGCTCGCCGTAACCGTTCGCGGTGCACTGGACGTGGGTCGCGCCGGCGTCCACCGCCGCGAGCGTGTTCGCCACGGCGCAGCCGGTGTCGTCCTGGGCGTGGATGCCGAGCCGGGCGCCGGTGTCGGCGATGACCGTGGAGACGACGGCCTGGATCTGGGCGGGCAGCATGCCGCCGTTGGTGTCGCACAGGACCACCACATCGGCTCCGGCTTCCGACGCGGTGCGCACGACGGACTTGGCGTAGGCGGGGTTCGCGCGGTAGCCGTCGAAGAAGTGCTCGCAGTCCACGAACACCCGCCGGCCCTGCCCGCGCAGGAAGGAGACGGTGTCGCGGACCATCTCCAGGTTCTCCTCCAGGGTGGTACGCAGGGCCAGTTCCACATGCCGGTCGTGTGCCTTGGCGACCAGGCAGATCACCGGAGCGCCCGACTCCAGCAGCGCCCGCACCTGCGGATCGTCGGCCGCCTTCGCTCCCGGGCGGCGGGTGGCGCCGAACGCCACCAGCTGCGCGTGCCGGAAGGTGATCTCCTGCTGCGCGCGGGCGAAGAACTCGGTGTCGCGCGGGTTGGCGCCCGGCCAGCCGCCCTCGATGAAGCCCACGCCGAACTCGTCCAGGTGCCGGGCGATCGTCAGCTTGTCCGCGACGGTGAGGTTGATGCCCTCACGCTGCGCGCCGTCGCGCAGGGTCGTGTCGAAGACATGGAAACTGTCGTCGGTATCCGTGTCCGTGGCCTGTGTGGTCATGGCTGTCCTGACTCCTGTCGGATGAGTGGCTCCGGAAATACTGGCTCCACTTGCCCCCGTCACCGCGTGCGGCTCGCTTCCGGCCGGGTGAGGCCGCAAAACGAAAAAACCCCTCGCGGGTGCGAGAGGTCTGCGCGCGGGTCTGGGGCACGGTGGCCGCGTCATACATGGTGGTACGAGGCGATCACTGCGGACCGGCGCGCCTGCTGCCGATAATCATGGCGAACGAAAGCACGCTCGCAGTCTGCCACATCGCAGCCGTCCGGTGGACGGTGGTCTCAGTATGCGGGCGGTCCGTCCCGCCCGGGGACCCGCACCCGGCCCGCACCCCCGATGATCAGGCGCTTTCCCCGAGCAGCGCGTCGCGGAGGAACTCCCTGACATGAGTCAGGACGTGTTCGCGTCCGGTGCCGGGGATGCCGACGGCGACGTGGACGCTGAAGCCGTCGAGGAGCGCACGGAGCCTGGCGGCGAAGCGGTCGGGGTCGACGGGACGGAACTCGCCGCGGGAGATCCCCTCCGCCAGCAGCGCGACGAGATCCCGGTGCCAGGCCCCCTCGATGGCGGCCTGGCGGGCGCGGGCATCGTCGTCGGCGTTCTGCGAGCGGTTCCAGACCTCCAGCCACAGCGTCCAGTGCGGATCGCGCGGGCCGTCGGGCACATACAGATCGACATACGCGTCGAGCCGCTCGGCGGTGGGCGCCTGCCGGGACAGCAGGGCGCTGCGCTCGGCCCCCAGCCGGCCCTCGCTCCACTCCAGGGTCCGCAGCAGGAGTTCGTCCTTGGTACGGAAGTAGTAGAGGAGATGGCCGCTGCTCATGCCGACCTCCCGGCCGAGCCCCGCCATGGTCAGCCCGTCGAGACCGCGCTGGGCGATGGTGGCCATGGCGGCGGCGAGAACGGACTCACGGGGTGGCGCGATGTTCCGCCGCCGGGCGGCGGGGGTCATACGGCGGCCCCGGAAGCGGACCTGGAGGCGGCCCCGAGGGCGGCCACGGAGGTGTGCGACTCATTCACGCGTATGTTCTACCTGATCGTCGGCGCTCGCCGTGGGCCGTCCCTCAGACCTTCGGCTGCTGCTGGGTGATGCAGTGGATGCCTCCGCCGCCCGCGAAGATGGCGCGCGCGTCCACCAGCGTGACCGTGCGGCCCGGGTACAGCCGCCGGAAGATGCCCGCCGCCAGCTCGTCGCGGGGGTCGTCGAAGGCGCACAGGACCACACCGCCGTTGCACACGTAGTGGTTGATGTAGGAGTAGTCGACCCACTCGCCGTCCTCCTGGAGCACGGTCGGGGCGGGGACCTCCACCACCTCGATACGGCGGCCCTTCGCATCGGTCTGCGAGCGCAGCAGCGCCACGTTCGCCTTGCACAGCTCGTGGTCCGGGTGCGCGGGGTCGGGCTGGGTGTGGGCGACGACGACACCTGGTCCGGCGAAGGCCGCGACGATGTCGACATGGCCCCGGGTGCCGTACATGCCGTAGTCACCGCTGAGGCCGCGCGGCAGCCAGATGGCCTTGGTCGTGCCGAGACGGGCGTGGACCTCGGCCTCGACCTCCTGGCGCGTCCAGCCGGGGTTGCGCTCCGGCCCGAGCTGGACCGTGTCGGTGAGCAGAACGGTGCCCTCGCCGTCGACGTGGATCGCACCGCCCTCGTTGACCAGTGGTGAGGAGTGGACCTCGACGCCGGCCATGTCGGCGACATGGCGGGCGATCTTCTTGTCGTGGTCCCAGCGCGCCCAGTCTGCGCCGCCCCAGCCGTTGAACACCCAGTCCACGGCCGCCAGTCGGGAGCCGTCCGTGGTGAAGGTGGGACCGATGTCGCGCATCCAGGCGTCGTCCAGGTCACGTTCGACCAGCTCGATGGCGGGCCCCAGCAGCTCGCGCGCGGACGCCGACTGCCCGGTGCCCACCACCATGGTCACCGGTTCGAAGCGGCGTACGGCATGGGCCACGGCGGCCCAGGCACCGCGGGCCTCGGCGAGTTCCTCGTCGTCGGTGAAGGTGGGGTTGGGGCCGGGCCAGGCCATCCAGGTGCGCTCGTGGGCGGCCCATTCGGGTGGCATGCGGAACATGGGTGACGTCCTAGAGGAAGTAGAGGCGGTTGAGGGAGATCGCGTCGGCCGGTTCGGAGCGGATCGGGTCGCCGTCGAGGGTCACCAGGCCGGTGCGGCCGTCCACCCCCACGTCGCCGATGCGCGAGTTGAGCCGGAGGTCGGCGGGGCCGATGCCGCGGGTGCCGCGGACCGCGACCCTGCGGCGGCGGGTGGGCATGTGGTCGGAGCCCCGTTCGGTCGCGGCGCGTGCCACGAAGGCGACGGAGATGTCCGCCGGCGTCGCGCCGTGCGCCCCGAACTGTGGCCCGAGGACCAGCGGTTCACAGGTGTCCGTCGCCGCGTTCGGGTCGCCCGTCACTCCGTACGCGGGGAAGCCCGACTTCAGGACGAGTTGCGGCTTCGCGCCGAAGTACTGCGGACGCCACAGCACGATGTCGGCGAGCTTGCCGACCTCGATGGAGCCGATCTCGTGCGCGAGGCCGTGGGCGATGGCGGGGTTGATGGTCAGCTTGGCGACGTAGCGCAGGACGCGGGCGTTGTCGTCGTGCGCACCGTCGCCCGCCATCGGGCCGAGCTCGGCCTTCATCTTCCCGGCCATCGCGAACGTCCGGCGCACCGTCTCGCCCGCGCGGCCCATGCCCTGGGCGTCGGAGGAGGTGATGCCGATCGCGCCGAGGTCGTGGAGGACGTCCTCCGCCCCCATCGTCCCGGCCCGGATGCGGTCCCGGGCCATCGCGGCGTCGCCGGGGAGGTCGGTCTTCAGGTCGTGGACGGAGACGATCATGCCGTAGTGCTCGGCGACGGCGTCCCGGCCGAAAGGCAGGGTCGGGTTGGTGGAGGAGCCGATCACGTTCGGCACCCCCGCCATCTTGAGGACGTTCGGGACGTGACCGCCGCCGCAGCCCTCGATGTGGAAGGCGTGGATGGTGCGGCCGTCGAGGACGCGGAGGGTGTCCTCCACCGACAGGCACTCGTTCAGCCCGTCACTGTGCAGGGCGACCTGGACGTCGTGCTCCTCGGCGACCCGCAGGGCGGTGTCGAGCGCACGGGTGTGCGCGCCCATGTCCTCGTGGACCTTGAACCCGGACGCTCCGCCCTCGGCGAGCGCCTCGACGAGCGGGGCCGGGTCGGAGGACGAACCGCGGGCGAGGAAGCCGATGTTGACGGGCCAGGCGTCGAAGGCGTTGAAGGCGTGCTTCAGCGCCCAGGGCGAGTTGACGCCGACGCCCCACACGGGGCCGAACTCCTGGCCGATGACGGTGGTGACGCCGGAGGCGAGCGACGCTTCCATGATCCGCGGCGAGAGCAGATGGACATGGGTGTCGACCGCGCCGGCAGTGGCGATCAGGCCCTCGCCGGAGACGATGGAGGTCCCCGTGCCGACCACGACGTCCACCCCGTCGAGGGTGTCGGGGTTCCCCGCGCGTCCGACCGAGCAGATGCGTCCCTCGCGGATGCCGATGGAGACCTTGCGGATGCCCTGGACGGCGTCGATCACCAGGACGTTGCTGATCACCACGTCACAGGTCTCGCGGACGGCCGCCGCCTTGAGGTGCAGTCCGTCGCGGGCGGTCTTGCCGAAGCCGGCGAGGAACTCGTCGCCGGGCTTCTGGGAGTCGTCCTCGACGCGTACGACGAGTCCGGAGTCGCCGAGGACCACACGGTCGCCGGCGCGGGGGCCGTGCACGGCCGCGTACTCGTGGGGATCGATGCCGGTCACTGGTCCTCCTCCTGGGTGTCCTGCGGGGGCTGGGCGTCCCGCGGTGCCTGGGTGTCCTGCCAGGGCTCCTGCCGGGGCCGGGTGTCCCGCGCGGCCCGGTTGTCCCGTGCGGCCCTGTCATCCTGTGCCGCGCCGGGCGTCTCGGACGGCGTCGCGCCCAGATAGCCGCAGGCCGCCGCCCGGCGCAGGGCCTCCTCCCTGGCGCCCGGCGCGTCCAGCGGGCCGTCCACCAGGCCGGCGAACCCGATGGCCACGCGCGCGCCGCCGATCGGGAGCAGCCCGACCTCGGACTGTTCGCCCGCGCCGAAGCGGACCGAGGACCCGGCGGGCACGCACAGCCGCATGCCGTAGGCCGAGGCCCGGTCGAAGTCGAGCCGCGGGTTCGCCTCGAAGAAGTGGAAGTGGGAGGTGACGCTGACCGGCACGGTCGCGGTGTTGCGCACGGTCAGCCGCAGTACCGGCTCCGGCTCGACGTCAGCGGGCCCCGGCACGACCGCACCCGGTGCGGCACTTCCCAGGGAACCGCCGCCGATCGGGTCGGAGACGACCGCGAGACGCGAGCCGTCGTCGAAGACCGCCTCGACATGCACCTCGGTCACGACGTCCGCCACCCCGGGCAGTACATCGCCCGGACCGAGCACCGTGCGCGCCGCCTCGATCGCCTCCGCCAGCCGCCGGCCGTCCCGGGCGGCCTCGCAGACCGTGTCGGCGATCAGCGCGGTGGCCTCGGGGACGTTGAGCCTCAGTCCGCGGGCGCGGCGGGCCCGCGCCAGCTCCGCGGCGCCGAAGAGCAGCAGCCGGTCGCGCTCCGTAGGGGTCAGTCGCACGTCTCCACACCTCCTGTTTGAACGACACTCTAATCATGAGTTTCTTTTCTGGGAAGCATTGACGGCTGAGCATCCCCTGCGTCACATTGAGCGGCATTCAAACAGTCGAGCGTCAGGGGCAGCGGTATGCCGATGGAACAACGCGGGGTCGACACCATCCCGGAGCAGGAGCGCACCAGCACCCCGCGCGACCTCGTCTCCATCCTGCTCGGGTCGAACCTCTGCCTGGGCGTGATCGTCTTCGGCTGGCTGCCGGTCTCCTTCGGCCTCGGCCTCTGGCCGGCCGTCGCCTCGGTCGTGGCGGGCACGGCCGTCGGCGTGGCGGTCACCGCCCCGCTCGCCCTCGTCTCGCTGCGCACCGCCACCAATCTGTCGACGTCCAGCGGCGCGGCCTTCGGGGTGCGCGGCCGGCTCGTCGGCTCGGTCGTCGGTCTGCTGCTCTCGCTGGGCTACACCGCCCTCACCCTGTGGATCGGCGGCGACGTGATGCTGGGGACGCTGTCCCGGATCGCCGGAGTGCCGACCGGCGCGGCCGCGCACACCCTTGTGTACGCCCTGCTCGCCGGCTGTACGGTCGTCGGCGCCGTGTACGGCTACCGGCTGCTGCTGCGCATGAGCCGGATCCTCGCCGTCGGCATGACGGCGCTCCTCCTGCTCGGCCTGCTCGCGTACGCACCCGACGCGACCACCGCCGCCCCGCCCGGCACCCCGTATCTGCTCGGCTCGTTCTGGCCGACGTGGCTGCTGTCCGCGGTGGCGGCGGGGCTGAGCGGCCCGATCGCTTTCATCACCCTGCTCGGCGACTACACCCGCTACATCTCGCCGCAGCGGCACAGTCCGCGCCGCGTGCTGCGCGCCACCTGCCTCGGGCTGTTCGCGGGACTGCTGATCCCGCAGCTGTTCGGCACGTACACCGCGCTTGCCGCCCGCGCCGCGCTGGACTACGCCGGGCCGCTGGTCACCGCGTCACCCGCCTGGTACCTGGTCCCGCTGCTGCTCGCCGCCACCGCGGGATCGGTCGGCAACGCGGGGCTGATGCTCTATTCCATGGGCCTCGACCTGGACGCGATCCTGCCGCGCGCCACCCGGACCCGGGCCACGCTGGTGGTCGCCGTGGTCGCGACCGGCTTCGTCTTCGTCGGTCACTTCGCCTGGAACGCCCAGTCGGCGATGACCTCGTTCGTGCTGCTGCTGACCGCGATCGGCACGCCCTGGGCGGTGATCACGATGATCGCGCACCTGCGCTGCGGCGGTGTGTACGACCCGGAGGCCCTCCAGGTCTACAACCGGCGGGCCCACGGCGGGATCTACTGGTTCCGGGCCGGCTGGCACCCGCGCGCCACGGTGAGCTGGGCCGTCGGCGCCGCCCTCGGGCTGTGCTCCGTGTCCACCCCGCTGTACGAGGGTCCGCTGCTCGCGCTGACCGGCGGTGTGGACTGCAGCTTCGTGCTGTCGGGCGCGGTGGGCGGGCTGGCGTACACCGCGCTGACGCTGCGGTCCTACGCGACGGTGCCGGTCAAGTCCTTGGCGTAGACGTCGATCGCCCGCCGGAACCTGCGCACCGAGGGGTCCTCGCTGGTGGCGGCGAGCAGTTCCAGCAGCAGCCGGACGGACTCCTCGTGGCTGCCCGTGTTGAACAGCGCCATGGCCAGAAAGACTCGCAGACCGCCGTGCGCGGGGAACTCCTCGGTCCCGCGCCGCAGGGTCTCCTCCGCGTCCCTGTACCGCCCCAGCACCCGATAGGTGCTGCCGAGGCCCAGCAGGGCGTCGCAGCGGTCGCCGTCCGGCAGGCCGTCGCCGGTGAGGGCGCGCTCGTAGTACGGAACGGCCTCCGCCTCCAGGCCGAGCACATCGTGCACCCAGGCGGTCTGGTAGGCGATCTCCGCGTCGTCGGGCAGCCGCTCGGCGAGGCCGAACAGAATCCGCCGGGCCTCCTCGGCGCTCCCCTGCTCGCGCAGACGTATGGCCTCGGCCAGTTCACGGTCCCGCTCCGGTGCACCCATGCCCCCATCCTCGCCGATGCCGGCGGCGGGAACGGGGGCAGGGTGGCCAATGAAGTGCGGGGCGGGTCAGGCCAGTTCGTGCATCCAGCCGTGCTTGTCGGGCGCGATGCCGCGCTGGATGTCCAGCAGCGCGCCGCGCAGCTTCATCGTCAGCTCGCCCGGCTCACCGCCCGCCTGCGTCCACTCGCCGCTCTCGCACTTGACGGTGCCGACCGGAGTGATCACCGCGGCGGTGCCGCACGCGAAGACCTCGGTCAGCGTGCCGTTCTCAGTGTCGCGCCGCCACTGCTCGGTGGAGATACGGCCCTCCACGGACTCGTATCCGAGGTCGTTGGCGAGGGTGAGCAGCGTGTCGCGGGTGACGCCGGCGAGGAGCGAGCCGTTGAGCTCGGGTGTGACGATCCTGTCCCCGTACACGAAGTACAGGTTCATGCCGCCCATTTCCTCGACCCACTTGTGCTCGACGGCGTCGAGCCACACGACCTGGTCGCAGCCCTTGGCGGCGGCCTCGGCCTGGGCGAGCAGCGAGGCGGCGTAGTTGCCGCCGGTCTTCGCGAAGCCCATGCCGCCGGGGACGGCGCGGACATAGTTCTCGGAGAGCCAGACGGAGACCGGCTTGACGCCACCGGGGAAGTAGGCGCCGGCCGGGGAGGCGATCACGAGGAACAGGTACTCGTTGGCGGGCTTCACGCCCAGACCGACCTCGGTGGCGATCATGAAGGGCCGCAGATAGAGGGAGGCCTCGCCGCCGTGCTCCGGGACCCACGCCTTGTCCTGCTGGACGAGGACGTCACAGGCTTCGATGAACGTCTCGACCGGGAGTTCGGGCATGGCGAGACGGCGGGCCGAGCTCTGGAAGCGCCGGGCGTTGGCGTCCGGGCGGAACGTGGCGACCGAACCGTCGGGGCGGCGGTAGGCCTTCAGGCCCTCGAAGATCTCCTGCGCGTAGTGCAGCGTCATGTTGGCCGGGTCGATCGACAGCGGCGCGTACGGGGTGAGCTGCGCGTCGTGCCAGCCACGGCCCTCCGTCCACTTGATCGTCACCATGTGATCGGTGAAGTGGCGGCCGAAACCGGGGTTGGCCAGGATCGCCTTGCGCTCCGCGTCGGACAGGGGGTACGAGGAGGGCTTGAGCTCGATCGTGGGCGTCGTCATGAGTGCAGTGTCCTTCACCGTTGGTTGTGACGGACCGCGCTCACGCCGCTACAGCTGCTAGGGCGTCCGAGCATTCCCGCATGCCACGGCCCGGTTCGATTATGGCTCGGGCCGACCGGTGCATGAAACGGGGTGAAAGCGGTCCGGGGTTGATGGTGGCACCCGGGAGCCGCACAGGAGAAGCCGCCGGGTGCGTGTGCGACCCGGCGGCTTGGTGGAAGCGTCGGGTCAGCCCGCTACGCGTACCGCGAGCGTGTCGCCGATCTCGTCCGTCGTGCGGAACGTGCCGTCGCGTCCCGCGAGGTCGGCGGAGACGGCTTCCTCGATGCGCCCGGCCTCCGGCTCGAAGCCGAGGTGACGCAGCAGGAGGGCGACGGAGAGGATCGTGGCCGTCGGGTCGGCCTTGCCGGTGCCCGCGATGTCGGGCGCCGAGCCGTGGACGGGCTCGAACATCGATGGGAAATCGCCCGTCGGATTGATGTTGCCGGAGGCGGCCAGACCGATGCCGCCGCTCACGGCGGCGGCGAGGTCGGTGAGGATGTCACCGAAGAGGTTGTCGGTGACGATGACGTCGAAGCGCTCCGGCTGGGTGACGAAGAAGATCGTCGCGGCGTCGACGTGCAGATAGTCCGTGGTGACGTCGGGGTACTCCCGGGCGACCCGGTCGAAGATGTTCTTCCACAGGTGGCCGGCGTAGACGAGGACGTTGTTCTTGTGGACCAGCGTCAGCTTCTTGCGGGGGCGGGCAGCGGCCCGCGCGAAGGCGTCGCGTACGACGCGCTCCACGCCGTACGCCGTGTTCAGGCTGACCTCGGTGGCGACCTCGGCGGGCGTACCGGTGCGCAGGGAACCGCCGTTGCCGGTGTACGGGCCCTCGGTGCCCTCGCGGACGACGACGAAGTCGATGTCCGGCCGGCCGGCCAGCGGCGTCGCCGTGTTCGGGAAGAGCTTCGACGGACGCAGGTTGACGTAGTGGTCGAAGGCGAAACGCAGCTTGAGCAGGAGACCGCGCTCGAGCACACCGGACGGCACCGACGGGTCGCCGATGGCGCCCAGCAGGATCGCGTGGTGGCTCTTGAGCGACTCCAACTCCGCGTCGGGGAGGGTCTCCCCGGTGCGGTGCCAGCGCTGGGCGCCGAGGTCGTACGCCTTGGTCTCCAGCTTCACGTCCTGGGGAAGGACGGCGGACAGGACTTTCAGGCCCTGGGCCACGACTTCCTGGCCGATGCCGTCACCGGGGATCACTGCGAGATTGATGCTGCGAGACATATCGGCACCCTACTCGCCGTCCCAGCACATGACACATGACGTCCACCATCTGGACGATGGTGGAGTCATGGTGAAGCGGGAGAACTCAGTGGCCGGTGGAGCCACCGTTGTCGCGGCGGTCCAGGGCCCGCTGCAGCGCGGCGGCTGCGTTCTTGCGGTCGGACTCGCTGGTGCGGGAGGTGTGACGGACTCGGCGGGCGGTCGCAGCGCGCATGATGATCGACTCCTTGAGATCGGAAAGATTTCGAGGCGCCGGAGGGCGGGGAGCGTGCCGCAGGGGTCACCTGCCGGGGGCACGGGCTCACTGCCGCCATTCGCTGGATCGAGCGAGACGTTCGGCTTCTACAAAGCTAGGACAGGTACGCGCTCCTGTCTCTACAAGTAGTCGGACTTCCTACTATATGAGACGGCGATCATGGAACGAGACCTCCGGGAGCGCCGCCGCAGGCGGACATCGCAAGGTCTTATGCCTGGTCAGGAGCCTCTGCCCGGGCCTCGAACGATCCGCCGCACGCACGCGACCCGACGACCGAAGATCACCACAAATGACCGCTTCCCGGAGCGGAAGGGACCGGCCGAGCAGGACACCGCTCACCACCCGAAGCGGCGCGGGGAGCCGCGAAGTCGGTCATCGGTTCGATGGGCTCCGCCCGCGGCGCCTCCCCTCACCCGGCCCGCCCCAACGCGGGCCGGATGCGGGCGAGTTGGACCTTTCCGCGGCACGCCACTTCCTGGAGCGGCCCCCGCACACCTGGAACAAGGCCCCCCTCGGGCCGTACGCGCAACCAATGGGTTGCACCATCCACCATGACGTGCAACCATTGAGTAGCACGTTACTTATGAACCGGAGGTGGAAGCCATGAACGAGAACCGGATCGAACGAGAGATCACCATCGCGGCGCCCGTCGAGCGGGTGTGGGCGGTCATCACGGAGCCTGAGCACGTCGGCAACTGGTTCGGGCAGGGCAGTCCGACGCCCGTCGACCTGCGCCCGGGCGGCACCATGCACCTGGACCACGGCGAATACGGACAGTTCCCCACGACCATCGTCACGGTCGACCCGCCGAACCACTTCTCCTACCGGTGGGCGAGCGCGTACCCGGGCGAGCAGGCGGCGGAGGGCAACTCCAACCTCGTCGAGTTCACCCTCACCCCCGAGGGCGACGGCACCCATCTGCGCGTGGTGGAGACCGGCTTCGCCGAGCTGGTCATCCCCGAGGACAGGAAGGCGGGGGCGTCGTACGAGAGCCACTCGCAGGGCTGGAGCGAGCAGGTCGTGAACATCCAGAAGTACGCGGAGCAACTCGCGGCATGACGGAGGCCGACCAGGATGCCGTGACGGAGGTCCTGTCCGCACTGGCGGACCCGACTCGCCGCCGGATACTCGACGCGATCGCCGCCCACGGCGAGGCGACGGCCACCGTCCTGGCCCGTGAGCTGCCGGTCAGCCGGCAGGCGATCGTCAAGCACCTCGCGGTCCTCACCCGGGCCGGCCTCGTCGCCGGCCACCGGGAGGGCCGCGAGGCGCGCTACACGGTCCTGCCCGCGCGGCTGAACCTCACGGCACGCTGGATGGACCGGGTGGCGTCCGAGTGGGACTCCCGGCTGGCGGCGATCAAGCGGCTGGCCGAGGACGCCGGCGGGAACACCGCACCGGACGCCTGAGGGCTGTCCCGTCGTCCCCGGCGGATCGGCGCGCCGCGTCGGTCGCGGTCATCGCACGGCGGAGGGCCGCCCTCGTACCGGCGGTATGCGGGCGATCCGTCAACGCAGCGCGGCGCCGTTCTGCCGTCGTGCGCCCGCCGGATGACGGGACGGGCCCTTGGCCGGCTCCGGTGAACTCCCCGCCCCTGGCGGTGGGTTCACCGAGCAGTCCGGCCCGATCGCGGAACGCCGTCGCCCCGCTTGCCACGCCCGCGCACGGGGCCCCACGCATCACGCCGACGCCCCCTCCCGACGGGACGCCCTCGTGACCTCCCGGTTTTCGCACAGGTCCGCAGGGCACCCGCGTACGGGAGGTTCACTGATGAACGCACGCGCGTTGACGCTTCGTGGACACATGACGGCCCGTCGGGCGGCGAACAGCTCTGCCATGGACGTGGCGGCCCGCTGGGGTTTCGTCGCCCGCGGGGTGATCTATCTGCTCGTGGGCATTCTCGCCCTGCAGATCGCCTTCGGCGACGGGGGGAAGCAGGCCGACCGCGGCGGCGCGCTCGCCGAGTTGTCGGAGAAGCCCATGGGGTCCGTGATGCTGTGGGCCGTGGGGATCGGGCTGGTCGGAATGGCGCTCTGGCGCCTGTCGGAGGCGCTGTTCGGAGCCGCCGGGCCCGACGGCCACAAGACGCACAAACGGCTGCTGTCGGCGGGCCGCTTCCTCTTCTACGGTTTCGTCGCCTACTCGGTGCTGGCGTTCGCCGCGGGCGACCGCGGCAGCGGCGGGGGCAGCGGGTCCTCGGACCAGCAGTCGCAGGACATCACCGCGCGGGCGCTCGAACTGCCTGCGGGCCAGTGGCTCGTGGGCATCGCCGGAGTCGGCATAGCCGTCGCCGGCATCTGGGTCGGTGCCCGGGCCGCCATGCGGAAGTACCACAAGCATCTGAAGCTCGGCGAGATGTCCCGCAGGACCCGTCAGCTCGTGGATGTCACGGGTGTGGGCGGCGGCGCGGCACGCGGCGCCCTCTTCACGGCGATCGGGGTGTTCGTCGTCCGGGCCGCCGTCGACTACGAGCCGGACAAGGCCAAGGGCTTCGACGACGCTCTCCGCTCCTTCGCCGACACCCCGGTCGGGCCGTGGCTGCTGGCCGTGATCGCCGTCGGGCTGGCGCTGTTCGGCGTCTTCTCGTTCGCGATGGCCCGCTGGCGGAAGGTCTGAGGTTCCCTCGAACCCAGGTGTCGACCGCGTTGTCGGACCCGGTCTTCGCGCAGGGTCCTGAACCGCGGGCGCATGAAGCCGCCCCCGTGCCGGCGTGGGGGCCGGGACGGGGGCGGAGTGCCGGGGGCGACGGCAACCGTCAGCCCATGTGCGGGTAGCCGTACTCGGTCGGCGGAACGAGCGTCTCCTTGATGGCGCGGGTCAGCGTCCAGCGCATCAGGTTCTGCGGGGCACCGGCCTTGTCGTTGGTGCCGGAGGCCCGGCCGCCGCCGAAGGGCTGCTGGCCGACGACGGCGCCGGTCGACTTGTCGTTGATGTAGAAGTTGCCCGCGGCGTACCGCAGCTTCTCCATCGCGTGCGCGGCGGCGGCGCGGTCGTTGGCGATGACGGCGCCCGTCAGCGCGTAGGCCGACACGCACTCCATCTGCTCCAGCATGGCCTCGTACTGGTCGTCCTCGTAGACGTGCACCGCGAGGAACGGGCCGAAGTACTCGGTGGTGAAGACCTCGCTCGCGGGGTCCGAGCACTCGACGACGGTCGGGCGGACGAAGTAGCCCACCGAGTCGTCGTAGGTGCCGCCGGCGACGATGGTGCAGCTGTCGTCGGCCTTGGCCCGGTCGATCGCGGCCTTGTTCTTGGCGAAGGCACGCTCGTCGATGACGGCGCCGATGAAGTTCGTCAGATCGGTGACGTCACCCATCCTGATGCCGTCGACCTCGGCCGCGAACTCCTCCTTGAAGCCGGAGTTCCAGATGGAGGCGGGGATGTACGCACGCGAGGAGGCCGAGCACTTCTGGCCCTGGAACTCGAAGGAGCCACGGGTCAGCGCGGTCTTCAGCACGGCGCGGTCGGCGCTCGGGTGGGCGACGACGAAGTCCTTGCCGCCCGTCTCACCGACGATGCGCGGGTAGGAGCGGTACTTCTCGATGTTGTTGCCGACCGTCTTCCACAGGTGCTGGAAGGTCTTGGTCGAGCCGGTGAAGTGGATGCCGGCCAGCTCGGGGTGGTTCAGCGCCACCTCGGAGACGGCGATGCCGTCGCCGGTCACCAGGTTGATGACGCCCTTGGGCAGGCCCGCCTCCTCCAGCAGCTGCATCAGCAGCACGGCGGCGTGGGTCTGCGTCGGGGACGGCTTCCACACGACCACGTTGCCCATCAGGGCGGGGGCGGTGGGCAGGTTGCCGGCGATCGCGGTGAAGTTGAAGGGCGTGATCGCGTAGACGAAGCCCTCGAGCGGCCGGTGGTCCAGCCGGTTCCACACACCCGGGGAGTTGGCGGGCGGCTGCTCGGCCAGCAGGTCACGGGCGTAGGAGACGTTGAAGCGCCAGAAGTCGACGAGCTCGCAGGGGGTGTCGATCTCCGCCTGCTGCGCCGTCTTGGACTGTCCCAGCATCGTGGAGGCGGCGAGCGTCTCGCGCCACGGGCCGGCGAGCAGCTCGGCGGCGCGCAGGATGATCGCGGCACGGTCGTCGAAGGACATCGCGCGCCACGCGGGCGCGGCGGCCAGCGCGGCGTCGACGGCGTCCTGCGCGTCCTGCTGGGTGGCGGCGGCGAAGGTGCCGATGACCGCCTTGTGGTTGTGCGGCTGGACGACGTCGACCCGCTCGCCGCCGCCCATCCGACGCACACCGCCGATGGTCATCGGCAGGTCGATCGGGTTCTCGGCCAGCTCCTTGAGCTTGGCCTCCAGGCGGGAGCGCTCGGGGGTGCCCGGCGCGTAGGAGTGAACCGGCTCGTTGACCGGCGCGGGGACCTTGGTCACAGCGTCCATGGGTGCCGAATCTCCTTAATCAGTAGGTCAGTTGGGGGGTTCAGCCGCGGCTGACCAGCGAACGCAGGAAGAACGCCAGGTTGGCGGGGCGCTCCGCGAGGCGACGCATGAAGTATCCGTACCAGTCGGTGCCGTAGGCGATGTAGACACGCATCCGGTGGCCCTCGGCGGCCAGCCGGTGCTGCTCCGCCTCCCGGATGCCGAACAGCATCTGGAACTCGTAGTCGTCGAGCTTGCGGCCGGCCCGGCGGGCGAGCTCCTGGCTGATGGAGATGATCCGCGGGTCGTGGGAGCCGACCATCGGATAGCCCTCACCCTCCATCAGGATCTTCAGGCAGCGGATGTACGCCTTGTCGACCTCGGCCTTGTCCTGGTAAGCGACGGACGCGGGCTCCTTGTAGGCGCCCTTGACCAGACGCACACGCGAGCCCGCGTCGGCGAGGGCCCGGCAGTCGTCCTCCGTACGGAAGAGGTACGACTGGACGACCGCGCCGGTTCCCGGGAAGCGCTCCCGCAGATCGGCGTGGATGGCCAGGGTCGAGTCGATGGTGGTGTGGTCCTCCATGTCGAGCGTCACCGTGGTGCCGATCTCGGCGGCGGCCTCGACGACGGGGGTGACGTTCTTCAAAGCGAGGTCGTGTCCGCCGGGGAGCGCCTGGCCGAAGGAGGACAGCTTCACCGACATCTCGGCGCGGGTGCCGAGGCCGAGCGGCTTCAGCGCCTCGATGAGCTCCAGGTAGGCGTCCCGGGCGCGCAGCGCCTCGGTCGGGTCGGTGATGTCCTCGCCGAGGACGTCCAGCGTGACCTCGAGACCGCGGTCGGCCGTGTCCTGGACGACGGGGATCGTCTCGCGGACCGACTCCCCGGCGATGAAGCGGTTCACCACCGGCTTGGTGACCGGGGCGGCCGAAACGACGCGGCGCATCTTGCCGCTGCGCGACGCGGCGAGGATCACGGGACCCAGCACGGGGACCTCCACGGAGAGTGCGGACAGGGCCGGCCCGGCCCGCGGTGAACGGATCCGGAACGGCACGAAGAACCACCGTGAAACCTAAGGATCGCTCCGATCGTCTGCCATCGACAGCTGTCACGCATCCGTTTCCGCGATCTCATACATATGTCTGAAGGGCGTGCCAGAATATTCGCATGAAGGGCGACTACCAGGAACTCGTGGACGAGATCTCGGCGCTGCTGGCCGTTCCGGCCACGCTGGAGAACCGCGATTTCGGGCTGATCGCCTTCGGTGCGCACGACAGCGACGACGACACCGCGATGGACCCGGTCCGGACCCGTTCGATCCTCACCCGCAAGTCGACACCGGCCGTTCGCGCCTGGTTCGAGGGCTTCGGCATCACCCGTGCGACGGGTCCGGTCCGTATCCCGGCCTCCCCCGACGCGGGGGTGTTCCGGGACCGGATCTGCCTGCCCGTACGCCATCGGGGCATCGTGCTGGGCTACGTCTGGCTGCTCGACACAACGCCTGGCCCGACCCCGGCGCAGCTGTCGGCTGCGATGGAGGTCACCGAACGCATCGGCACCCTGCTGGCGGACGAGGAGCGTGCGGGGGCGGACCTGTCGCGGGAGTTCCGTGCGGTGCTGACGGCGGAACGCGACTGGCACTACGACATGGCGGTCGCGGCGCTGCGCACGGCGCTCGGCGGGGGCCCCGGGACGGAGGGCCCGCACGCGGTGGTGTGCGTGTCGCCCTGGCCGGCCGTGGACGCGCCGGCGCCGCGCTCCCTGCCGGGGGTGGCGGCCGTGTCCACGGTGCCCCGGGCCGGCGGGCTCCCCGACCAGACCCCGGAGTCCGCCGCCGCGGGCGCCCGGCTCGCCGCCCTGGTGAGACTGCGGACCGCCGAGTCGCCTGCCCCCGCGCTGGCCGTCGCGGATCGTCTGCTCGCGGTGGCCCGTGCCGCGACCGTCGGGATCGCCCGCGCCCGTCAGGGGCTCACCGGCCTCAACGCGGCCTGGCAGGAGGCGACTTCGGCCGCCCGGGCCGCCTGGGCGCAGCCCCGTCTCGGGCCGGTCGCACAGTGGTCGGAGATCGGCCCGTACCGCATGCTGACAGCGCTGCCCGCGGAGACGGCCCACGACCCCGTGGCCGCCGCCCTGTTGGCCGGATCCCACGCCGAACTGGCCCGTACCGCCGAGGAGTTCCTCGACTGCGCCGGCCAGGCGAGCCGCACGGCGTCCGCGCTCGGCATCCACCGGCAGACGCTCTACTACCGCCTGTCCCGCGTCGAACAGCTCACCGGCCTCGATCTCTCACAGGGTGAGGACCGCCTGCTGCTCCATATGGCGCTCAAGGCGGGGCGGCTCCGGGCAGAGCCCGGGCCGACCGCCCCCTGACCGGTGGTGACGATCCGTCAGTCACGGTCCTCCAGCACGGCCCGCAGCCCGTTCGTCAGGTCGTCGGCGGACGGGGCGGTGTCCGGGTCCACCAGCCACTGGATCATCATGCCGGCCGTCCGCGCCTGGTCGGCATGCAGCTCGCGTCCCTCGGGGCGGGCGTCGTGCCGGTCGCGGCAGCGGTCCTCGCCGCCACCCTGCTGCGGAACGCCACTCCCCCGCAGACGGTGCAAGCCGCACACGTGCCGGGGACGGCCAACCGGCCGGCGCCGCTGAGGGGCAACGCGAAGGGCCCGGCTCACTCCTGTGAGCCGGGCCCTTCGGCGTACAACGACGGACGGTCAGTCGGTGAGGTTCACCGAACGGGCCGAGGCCGCGCCGATCTCGTCCGCGATCTCGGTCAGCACCTGCTGCGGCACGGTGTCGTCCACGGTGAGCACGACGAGCGCCTCGCCGCCCTCCTCCGCGCGCGACACCTGCATGCCCGCGATGTTCAGTCCGGCCTCGCCGAGGATCCGGCCGACGGTGCCGACGACACCGGGGCGGTCGTCGTAGCGCAGGACGACCATGTGGTCGGCGAGCGCCAGGTCGATGTCGTGGTCACCGATCGCGACGATCTTCTGGAGGTGCTTGGGGCCGGCCAGCGTGCCGGAGATCGCGACCTCCTCGCCTCCCGACAGGGTGCCGCGGACGGTGACGACGTTGCGGTGGTCCGGCGATTCGGAGCTGGTCGTCAGGCGCACCTCGACACCGCGCTCCTGGGCGAACAGCGGGGCGTTGACGTAGCTGACGGTCTCGTCGACGACGTCCTCGAAGACACCCTTGAGCGCTGACAGCTCCAGCACCTTGACGTCGTGCTGGGTGATCTCGCCGTAGACCTCGACGTCGAGGCGGACCGCGACCTCGCCCGCGAGCGCCGTGAAGATCCGGCCGAGGCGCTCGGCCAGCGGCAGACCGGGCTTGACGTCCTCGGCGATCACGCCGCCCTGGACGTTGACCGCGTCCGGGACGAGCTCACCGGCGAGCGCGAGACGCACGGAGCGGGCGACCGAGACGCCGGCCTTCTCCTGGGCTTCGTCGGTGGAGGCGCCGAGGTGCGGGGTGCAGACGACCTCGTCCAGCTCGAAGAGCGGGGAGTCGGTGCAGGGCTCCTTGGCGTACACATCGAGGCCGGCGCCGGCGACGCGGCCCTCCTTGAGCGCCGAGTACAGCGCCTCCTCGTCGACGATCCCGCCGCGCGCGGCGTTGACGATGCGGACGGTCGGCTTGACCTTGTGCAGCGCCTCGTCGCCGATGAGACCGAGTGTCTCGGGGGTCTTCGGCAGGTGGACGGTGATGAAGTCCGAGACCTCCAGCAGCTCCTCGAGCGAGAGGAGCTTGACGCCCATCTGCGCGGCACGCGCGGGCTGGACGTAGGGGTCGTACGCGACGATCTTCATCCCGAAGGCGGACATCCGCTGCGCGACCAGCACGCCGATGCGGCCGAGGCCGACGACGCCGAGGATCTTCTCGCTGAGCTCGACACCCGTGTACTTGGACCGCTTCCACTCGCCGTTCTTCAGGGCGGTGTTGGCCTGGGGGATGTTGCGGGCCGTGGCGACCAGCAGACCGCAGGCGAGCTCGGCCGCGGTGACGATGTTGGATGTCGGCGCGTTGACGACCATCACGCCGGCCTTGGTGGCGGCGGAGACATCGACATTGTCCAGTCCGACGCCGGCGCGGGCGACGACGCGCAGCTTCCGGGCCGCGGCGATGGCCTCGGCGTCCACCTTGGTGGCGGAACGGACGAGAACGGCGTCCACATCGGCGATGGCGGGGATCAGCTCCGCGCGGTCGGCGCCGTTGCAGTGCCGGATCTCGAAGTCCGGGCCCAGGGCGTCGACGGTGGCGGGCGACAGCTCTTCAGCGATGAGTACGACAGGTTTCGAGCTCACGTGAGTCCTCACAAGTCCATGGGGGCCCCGCCCGTGCGCCACGCGCTACGGGGGAGAACGGCCGTCCCGACGGCCGTAGGCGGTGGAGGGGGCAAGCCGCGTGGAAGACGCACGACACTGTGGGCCTGACGCGTATGTGTTGAGAAGTGTAGTGGTGCTTCGGCGCCGGTCTTACGCCTCCGAGGCAGGATCACCCGTCCGTGGTCAGCCGGAATGGAGCAGCGGCCGGACCACGGCGCGGTGTGCGACGGGGGCCGGGACGCTGTTGTCCCGGCCCCCGTCCGCGGCTCACGCCTCGTCGTTGTCGACCCAGCTCATGAGCTTGCGCAGCTCCTTGCCGGTGGTCTCCAGCAGCGACTCGCTGTCGGCCTTCTTGTACTCGTTGTACTTCTTCAGACCACCGTGGTATTCGTCCATCCAGTTTTTGGCGAAGGTGCCGTCCTGGATCTCCGCGAGGACCTTCTTCATCTCGGCCTTGGTCTGGTCGTTGATGATCCGCGGGCCGGTGATGTAGTCGCCCCACTCGGCGGTCTCGGAGACCGACCAGCGCATCTTCTCCAGGCCGCCCTCGTACATGAGGTCCACGATCAGCTTCAGCTCGTGGAGGCACTCGAAGTACGCGATCTCCGGCTGGTAACCCGCCTCGGTCAGGGTCTCGAAGCCCGCCTTGACGAGCGCGGAGGCACCGCCGCAGAGAACGGCCTGCTCGCCGAAGAGGTCGGTCTCGGTCTCCTCGGTGAAGGTCGTCTTGATGACGCCGGCGCGGGTGCCGCCGATGCCCTTGGCGTACGACAGCGCCAGCTCGAAGCCCTTGCCCGTGGCGTCCTGCTCGACGGCGGCGATACACGGAACGCCGCGGCCCTCCTCGTACTGACGGCGGACCAGGTGGCCCGGGCCCTTCGGGGCGACCATGGCGACGTCGACACCGGCCGGCGGCTTGATGAAGCCGTAGCGGATGTTGAGGCCGTGGCCGAAGAAGAGGGCGTCGCCGTCCTTCAGGTTGTCCTTGATGGACTCCTCGTAGACCTGGGCCTGGATCGGGTCCGGGACGAGGATCATGATGACGTCGGCCTCGGCGGCGGCCTCGGCGGGCGTCACCACGCGAAGGCCCTGCTCCTCGGCCTTGGCCTTGGACTTGGAGCCCTCGTGCAGACCGACGCGGACATCGACGCCCGAGTCACGGAGCGACAACGCGTGGGCGTGGCCCTGGCTGCCGTAGCCGATGACCGCGACCTTGCGGTTCTGGATGATGGACAGGTCGGCATCGTCGTCGTAGAACAGCTCGGCCACTGAAATATCTCCTTGGTGTGCAGGTGTGCGTCCCACCGTACGGCGGGGTCGGGGCGGAAGTGCGACGGTCTCGCGATGCGAGCAGAGCGCGGGGCGGGCGCTGTCAGGCGCTGCGGTCCAGAGCACGCAGGGACCGGTCGGTGATGGACCGGGCACCGCGCCCTATGGCGATCGTGCCGGACTGGACGAGCTCCTTGATGCCGAACTGCTCCAGCATCTTCAGCATCGCCTCGAGCTTGTCACTCGAACCGGTGGCCTCGATGGTGACCGCCTCGGGTGAGACGTCCACGGTCTTGGCACGGAACAGCTGGACGATCTCGACGATCTGCGAGCGCGTCTCGTTGTCGGCGCGGACCTTCACCAGCACGAGTTCGCGCTGGATCGCCCCGCCCGGTTCGAGCTCGACGATCTTCAGAACGTTGACCAGCTTGTTGAGCTGCTTGGTCACCTGCTCCAGCGGCAGGTCCTCGACATTGACCACGATGGTGATGCGGGAGATGTCGGGGTGCTCGGTGACGCCCACGGCGAGCGAGTCGATGTTGAAGCCGCGGCGGGAGAACAGGGCGGCGATCCGGGCGAGGATGCCGGGCGTGTTCTCGACCAGAACGGAGAGCGTGTGCTTGGACATGGTCGGTTTCTCTCTACTCGTTCTCTGGGCGCGCTCAGTCGTCTTCGTTGTCGCCGAAGTCGGGGCGGACCCCGCGGGCGGCCATGACCTCGTCGTTGGAGGTGCCGGCGGCGACCATCGGCCACACCATGGCGTCCTCGTGGACGATGAAGTCGATCACGACCGGGCGGTCGTTGATCGCGTTCGCCTCGGCGATGACCTTGTCCAGATCGTCCGGGGACTCGCAGCGGATGGCGTGACAGCCCATCGCCTCGGACAGCTTGACGAAGTCCGGGACGCGGGTGCCGCCGCTGGACTGGCCCGCGACGGCGATGCCGTCCACGGGGCCGGAGTGCAGCACGGTGTTGGAGTAGCGCTGGTTGTAGAACAGGGTCTGCCACTGGCGGACCATCCCCAGGGCCCCGTTGTTGATGATGGCGACCTTGATGGGGATGTTGTTGAGCGCGCAGGTGGTCAGTTCCTGATTGGTCATTTGGAAGCAGCCGTCGCCGTCGATCGCCCAGACCGCCCGGTCCGGCATGCCGGCCTTGGCGCCCATCGCGGCCGGGACCGCGTACCCCATGGTCCCGGCACCGCCGGAGTTGAGCCAGGTGGCGGGCTTCTCGTAGTCGATGAAGTGGGCGGCCCACATCTGGTGCTGGCCGACACCGGCGGCGAAGATCGTGCCCTCCGGCGCGAGTTGTCCGACGCGCTGGATGACCTGCTGCGGGGAGAGACTGCCGTCGTCCGGCTGGTCGTAGCCGAGCGGGTAGGTGTCGCGCCAGCGGCTGAGGTCCTTCCACCAGGCGCTGTAGTCGCCGGTGCGGCCCTCGGTGTGCTCGGCCTGGACGGCCAGCACCAGATCGGCGATGACCTCGCGGGCGTCACCGACGATCGGGACATCGGCTGTGCGGTTCTTACCGATCTCGGCCGGGTCGATGTCCGCGTGCACGACCTTGGCGAACGGGGCGAAGCTGTCCAGCTTGCCGGTGACACGGTCGTCGAAACGGGCTCCGAGGGCGACGATCAGGTCGGCCTTCTGCAGCGCGGTGACGGCGGTGACCGCTCCGTGCATGCCCGGCATTCCCACGTGCAGCGGGTGGCTGTCGGGGAACGCGCCCAGCGCCATCAGGGTGGTGGTGACGGGGGCTCCGGTGAGCTCGGCGAGAACCTTCAGCTCGGCGGTGGCGTTGGCCTTCAGAACGCCGCCGCCGACGTACAGGACGGGCCGCTTGGCCTGGGTGATGAGCTTGGCGGCCTCACGGATCTGCTTGGCGTGCGGCTTGGTCACCGGGCGGTAGCCGGGCAGGTCGGTCTGCGGCGGCCAGCTGAAGGTGGTCCGCGCCTGCAGGGCGTCCTTGGCGATGTCGACGAGGACGGGACCCGGGCGGCCGGTGGAGGCGATGTGGAAGGCCTCGGCGATGGTGCGCGGGATGTCGTCGGCGTTGGTGACCAGGAAGTTGTGCTTGGTGATCGGCATCGTGATGCCGCAGATGTCCGCCTCCTGGAAGGCGTCCGTGCCGATGGCCTTGGAGGCGACCTGGCCGGTGATCGCGACCATGGGGACGGAGTCCATGTGCGCGTCGGCGATCGGGGTGACCAGGTTGGTGGCGCCGGGGCCCGAGGTGGCCATGCAGACGCCGACCTTGCCGGTGGCCTGCGCGTATCCGGTGGCGGCGTGGCCTGCGCCCTGCTCGTGACGGACCAGGACGTGGCGCACCCGCTGCGAGTCCATCATCGGGTCGTACGCGGGGAGGATGGCGCCGCCGGGGATGCCGAACACCGTGTCGGCCCCCACTTCCTCGAGAGAGCGGATGAGGGACTGCGCGCCCGTGACGTGCTCAACTGCGGCGGTCTGGTGTCCGCCGGTACGGGCCCGCGGCTGCGGATGGTGGGCCCCGGTGGCCTGCTCGGTCATCGGCATTCTCTTCTCGAAGCTGAGGGTTTATGCGAGGACTGCTCGTTTTGTGCGGTATGACGGTGGTGCCGGTGCAACAAAAAACCCCTCGTGCCATGAGGCAAGCGAGGGGAGCGCGTCGGGAGGGGTCTGCGGGCCGTCATGACCCACTCAGCCGACGCGCTTTCCAAGTACGAGAATTCGGGTGCGCATGGCACAGACCCTCCCCCCGACGCGGGGGGAGTGTCAAGTGGGTGGGACGCGCGTCTCACCATGTGAACCGCTCTGGGCCGGTAACGCGCCACCCGTCAGCACCGGCAGAGCGATGCCGCCGGGCACCGGGAACTCGTCGCGGACCAGTGCCCTGCGCAGCCGGTACTCGTCCAGCGCACCGGAGAAGGCCATGCCCTGCCCGTGTGTACAACCCATGGCGCGCAGGGCGAGCACCTGCTCCGGCACGTCCACCCCGTCCGCCACGGACTGCATCCCGAGGTCACAGGCGATGCGCAGCAGACCGCTGGTGATCTTGTGAAGACGCGCCGACTCGACGACCCCCTCGACCAGTCCTCTGTCCAGCTTCAGGACATCCACCGGCAGTCTGCGAAGGGCGTTGATGGCGGCGTAGCCGCTGCCGAAGCCGTCGAGGGCGATCCGCACACCCAGTCGGCGCAACGAGACGAGGCGCTGCTCCAGCTCGTCGAACGAGATCCGCGGATCGCTGTCGGCCAGTTCGATGATCAGCGCGCCCGACGCCAGTCCGTGCCGGGTCAGCAGCGCCTCGATGGAGCCGAGTGGCATCGATCTGTCCAGCAGGCCCCGCGCGGAGATACGGACGGAGACAGGCACCCGGTGGCCGAGTCTGCTGCGCTCGGCGGCCTGCTCCACCGCCTCCTCCAGCAGCCAGCGGCCGAGCTCCGCGGTGCGGTCGCCGTCGTCGGCGACCCGCAGGAACTCCGCGGGCGTGAACAGGATGCCCTGGGTGGAGCGCCAGCGGGCCTGCGCCGCCACGGCCTCGATCCGGCCGGTCGCCAGGCTCACCACCGGCTGGTGCAGCAGCGCGAACTCGCCCTCGTGCAGCGCGCTGCGCAGCCGGGCGGCGAGTTCGGAGCGGCGGACCACCTCGGCCTGCATCTGCGGCGCGTACAGCTCGACACGGTCCTTGCCGCCGGCCTTCGCGCGGTACATGGCGAGGTCGGCGTTGCGCATCAGGTCGGTGGGCGTGATCGAGGGCTCGGCGAAGGCCACCCCGATGGAGGCGGCCACCCGCACTTCGCTGCCGTCGATGCGGTACGGCTGCGAGAGGGTGAGCCGCAGCCGGTCGGCGATCTCGCGGACCTGGGACTCGCGGGCCGACTCGTCGCGGGTGCCGTCGCCGAGGATCAGGGCGGCGAACTCGTCCCCGCCGAGCCGGGCCGCGGTGTCCCCCGCGCGGACGGACTCGGCCAGTCGGCGGGCCGCCTGGATCAGCAGCTCGTCGCCCGCCTGGTGACCGAGGCGGTCGTTGACCCCCTTGAAGCCGTCGAGGTCGATGAAGAGCACCGCGGTGCCGGGGTCCCCGGACCGCCGGCCGGTCAGGGACTGACGGACGCGCTCGGTGAACAGCGCCCGGTTCGGCAGGTCGGTGAGCGGGTCGTGTTCGGCGTTGTGCTGCAACTGGGCCTGCAGTCTCACCCGTTCGGTGACATCGCGGCTGTTGAAGATCAGGCCGCCCTGATGACGGTTGACCGTGGACTCCACGTTGAGCCAGTCGCCGGTGCCGGAGCGGAAGCGGCACTCGATCCGGGTGGTGGGCTCCTCCGCCGGAGGGGCGGCGAGAAAGCGGCGCACCTCGTGGACGACGCGTCCGAAGTCCTCGGGATGGATGAGCGAGGCCAGTTCCGAACCGATGAGTTCGTCCGCCTCCCGGCCGTACACACCGGCGGCGGCGGGGCTCACATAGCGCAGGATCCCGGTGGAGGCCGCGATCATGATGACGTCGCTGGAGCCCTGCACGAGGGAGCGGAAGTGGTTCTCCTTCTGCGCCAGTTCATGCGTGAGCGCGATGTTGTCGAGGAGCATGATGCCCTGCCGGACCACCAGGGCGAGCACCACCGTGCAGCCGGTCAGGACGACGACACGGTCGACCCGGCGGCCCTCGACAACGTTGTAGAGGATGCCGAGGGTGCAGACCGCGGCGGCGAGGTAGGGCGTCAGGGCGGCCAGGGAGCCCGCGACCGGGCGGCTCGGCAGACGGGGGCCTCGTGGCCCTCCGGGCGGTTCGACCGTGCGCCGCGCACCCCAGGGCGCGTAGGCCAGCAGCAGCGAGCCGGCGAACCAGCCGGCGTCGAGGATCTGACCCGAGCGGTAGCTCTCGCGCAGCAGGGGCGAGGTGAACAGCGCGTCGCACAGGACGGTCAGGGCGAGCGCGGCGATGGCGGTGTTGACGGCGGAGCGATTGGTGGCCGAGCGCCGGAAGTGCAGCGCGAGCACCATGCTGACCAGCACGATGTCCAGCAGCGGATAGGCCAGGGAGAGCGCGGCGGGCGCCACGCTCGCCTCCTGGACATGGGTGGAGTGGGCGAGCGCGAGGCTCCAGGAGAGAGTCAGCAGCGAGCCGCCGATCAGCCAGGCGTCGAGGACGAGGCAGACCCAGCCGGCCCGGGTGACGGGGCGCTTGGCGAGGACCAGGAGCCCGACGATGGCGGGCGGAGCGAAGCAGAGGAAGAACAGATCGGCGATGGACGGGCTCGGCACCTCACGGTCGAGCACGACCTCGTACCAGCCCCACACGGCGTTCCCCGCGGATGCCATGGCGGAGGAGACCGCGAACAGCAGCCAGGCGGGGCGAAAACGGCTCTGCCCGCTGCGCGCGTAGAGGAAGCAGGAGACCGCGGCGATCAGGGCGGCGGCACTGAGGCCGAAGTCGCCCATGATCAGCGCCAGTTCGCGGGAGCCCCAGCCGAGGGCCGCACCCACGCCGTATCCCGCGCAGACGCCGGCCAGTACCAGTTGCGGGACCAGCCTCGAGCCCTTGTCGGGGACGGCCCCGCGGGCCATGAGCGCTCCCGGCGCGCTCACCGCGCCACTCCTCGCGGAGCCGCCGTCGCACCGCCGCCCGGCGGAGGGTGCAAGGGTGGTCGTCGGCGGCCCTGCCGCGTCGGATGGTTCGTCCATTGGCCGTACATCGCCCGTCGCCCCCCTCGAAGTCTGATCGGCAGTCAGGTCGCGTCACTGCACCGCCCCTTGCCCGGTACAGCCCCCGAGTCCGGACGATACACCAGGATCGTCACTCTGGGATATAGCCCCTCTACTCTCAGTGACCGTCGCTCGTGTCACCGGCACGCGGTGCAACCGGGTGACTTCACAGAGTTGCCGCATGTGGCGGGGTGTTCGTTCATTCAGTTGTGAGCACGACGTTGCGTACGGGGTCACCTGCCGCGAATCGGGTGACTTGTCCGGCCAGCAGCCGCTTGGCACGCGGCATGAACGCCGAAGTGGAGCCGCCGACATGGGGGCTGATGAGTACGCCGGGAGCGTGCCACAGCGGATGCCCGGGCGGCAGCGGCTCCGGGTCGGTGACGTCCAGGGCCGCCGTCAGCCGGCCGCTGCCGACCTCCGCGAGGAGGGCCTCGGTGTCGACGACCGGGCCGCGTGCCACATTCACCAGAAGGGCGCCGTTTTTCATCTCGGCGAGGAAGCCCGCGTTCACCAGGCCCTTCGTCCGGTCGGTGAGCGGAGTGGACAGAATCACCACGTCCGCTTGCGGCAGCAGGGCCGGCAGATCGCTCAGTGCGTGCACCTCGCCGCGCTCCGAAGCGCGTGCGGAGCGCGCGACGCGCGCCACCCGCGCACATTCGAAGGGCACGAGCCGGTCCTCGATCGCCGCGCCGATCGAGCCGTAGCCGACGATGAGCACCGACTTGTCGGCCAGCGCCGGATAGAAGCCCGCCCGCCATTCCTCCTTGCCCTGACCGTGGACGAAACCGGGGAAGCCGCGCAGCGAGGCGAGGATCAGGGCGAGCGTGAGCTCGGCGGTGGAGGCCTCGTGGACGCCCTTGGCATTGCACAGCCGCACGCCCGGGGGCAGCGAGCCCACGCCCGGCTCCACATGGTCGATCCCGGCCGAGAGGGTCTGCACGACCCGTACGGAGGTCATGGCGGACAGCGGACGCACCGCGACCTCCATGCCCTTCATGTAGGGCACCGCGTAGAAGACGCAGTCCGCCGGGTCGGCGGGGAAGTCCGGACCTCCGTCCCAGAAACGGTAGTTCAGACCGGACCCGGCGGGGTCCGGGAGCCCGTCGATCTCGCCGGCCGGAATGGGCAGCCACACGTCTGCAGTCATGGTCAGGAGGCTAATGGTCCTGAGGCTGCGCGCAGGGCGGGGTGGTGCATTGGTTAGTTTGGGGACGGCCGACGGAGGGATACGGGCAGTTGGAGCGCAGGACAATCGGTGCGGCGGCTCTCGAGACGGGTGCTGTCGGGCTCGGCTGTATGCCGATGAGCTGGGCGTACAGCACCTCCCAGCAGCGGGGCGACCGCTCACTGCGGACGGTGCACGCCGCGCTGGACGCCGGCTCCACGCTGCTGGACACGGCCGACATGTACGGGCCGTTCACCAATGAACTGCTGGTCGGCCGGGTGCTCAAGGAGCGCCGCCGCGACGCGTTCGTCTCGACCAAGGTGGGCCTGCTCGTCGGTGATCAGCACGTGGTCGCCAACGGCCGCCCGGGCTATGTGAGGCGGGCCTGCGACGCGTCACTGCGCCGGCTCCAGACCGATGTGATCGACCTCTACCAACTGCACCGTGCCGACCCCGAGGTCCCCGTCGAGGAGACCTGGGGAGCGATGGCGGAACTGGTGGGCGCCGGGAAGGTGCGCGCGCTGGGACTGTGCGCCGTGGGAGCCCGTGCGTCGCGGCGCTCCGGCGCGCATCTGTACGAGGGAACGATCCGGCAGCTGGAACGCGTCCAGCAGGTCTTCCCGGTCAGCGCCGTGCAGGCGGAACTGTCGGTGTGGTCCCCGGAGGCGCTGGAGCGGCTGCTGCCGTGGTGCGAGACGCGCGGAGTGGGCTTCCTGGCGGCCATGCCGCTGGGGAACGGGTTTCTGAGCGGGACGCTCACCCCGGGGCAGGGCTTCGAGCCGGACGACGTGCGGGCACGGCATCCGCGGTTCACGGCCGAGATGATGGCGGCGAACCAGCCCGTCGTCGCGGGCCTGCGGCGGATCGCGGAACGGCACGGCCCGGACACCACTCCCGCGCAGGTGGCGCTGGCCTGGGTGCTGGGCCGGGGACGGCATGTAGTGGCCGTGCCCGGGGCGAAGCGGGAGCGGTGGGCGGTGGAGAACGCGGACGCGGTTCGGCTGGCGCTCTCGGCCCGGGACCTGGCGGAGGTTGCCGGACTGCCGCCGGCACGCGGATCTTGGGACTGAGGGCAACTCTTCCGATCCGGTCGGGAAGATCGGGAACCTCCGGGGCCCGGGCGGTGTAGGAAGGGTAGTCAGGCAGCTTCCGCAGCCGTCGAAAGGATCAGTCCTGTGCCACGTCCCGCAGTGACGGCCGTGCTGGCCGCTGCCCTCCTGGTGTTCACCGCCGGGTGCTCGTCCGATGACGGCGCGTCCCCCGGCGACCGGGCGGGGTCGACCGCGAAACCGGCCCCGACCGGGTCCGCGTCCGGCGGTTCGGCGAGTCCCTCCGCGCCTCCCGCCAAGGGCTCCGTGAAGGTGGTGTCGACGCTCACCGAGAACCTCAAGTCGCCGTGGGGCGTGGCCGCGTTGGCGGACGGCGACCTGCTGGTGGGCTCGCGCGACGAGGGGACGGTCACCCGCGTCGACGTGGAGACCGGGAAGCAGACGGAGATCGGCTCGGTGCCGGGCGTCTCCCCCGAGGGCGAGGGCGGGCTGCTGGGCCTCGCCGTCTCCCCGACCTTCGCCTCCGACCACCAGGTGTACGCGTACTTCACCACTGAGTCGGACAACCGCATCGCCCGCATGCTGTACGACGAGCGGAAGCCACCGGGCCAGCAGCTCGGCGCGCCGGACACGGTCCTGCGCGACATCCCCAAGGGTTCCATCCACAACGGCGGACGGATCGCGTTCGGCCCCGACAAGATGCTCTACGCGGGCACGGGCGAGACGGGTGAGACGGGGCTCGCGCAGGACAGGAAGTCGCTGGGCGGCAAGATCCTTCGGATGACCCCGGACGGACAGCCGGTGCACGGCAATCCCGACGCCGACTCGGTCGTCTACTCGTGGGGGCACCGCAATGTGCAGGGGCTGGCCTGGGACTCCGAGAAGCGGCTGTGGGCATCGGAGTTCGGGCAGAACACCTGGGACGAGCTGAATCTGATCGAGCCGGGAAAGAACTACGGGTGGCCGGAGGCCGAGGGCAAGGGCGGCGGGTCCGGCTTCGTGCAGCCGGTGGCGGTGTGGAAGACGTCGGAGGCGTCGCCGAGCGGTATCGCGTACGCCCAGGGCTCGATCTGGATGGCGGGTCTGCGGGGCGAGCGGCTCTGGCGGATCCCGCTGGCGGGCACGAAAGCCTCGGCGGACCCCCAGTCGTTCCTGGCGGAGGAGCACGGCCGGCTGCGCACCGTGCTGGCGGTGGGCGGCTCCAAGCTCTGGCTGGTGACGAGCGAGACGGACAACAGGGGCACGCCTGCGGCGGGCGACGACAAGATCCTCCAGCTGGAGGTCACGTAGGGGCCGCCGGGTAGGGGGCAGCCGCTGGTGCCGAGGCGGCGGGGTGCCGGGTGACCGGCGCCCCGGGCGCGGGGAACAGCCACCCGCGAGCCTCGATGGCCGGGATGCCCAAGGTCCCACACGGGCGCGGGGGGCCTGACGAGCCGGCGCGGGACGCGGGCGTCCGGACCGGTGCGGCCCGGCTGGAGGGCCGGTGCCCAACGCCCGGTGCCTCGGGTGCGGGCGCTGGACCAGGATGCCCAGGGTGGTCGGGTGTCCTGCCCGGGACGCGGGCGTCCGGACCGGCGCGGCCCGACTGGGGGGCCGGTGCCCAACGCCCGGTGCCTCGGGTGCGGGCGCTGGACCAGGATGCCCAAGGCGGTCGGGTGTCCCTGCCCGGGACGCGGCGCCCGACCGCAGCGGGACCTCTGGGGGCGGGTGCCCCACGCCCGGTGCCTCGGGTACAGGCGCTGGACCAGGGCACCCCAGGCCGTCCGGTGTCCCTGCCCGGGACGCGGCGCCCGACACGGGAGCCCGACCGGTGCGGCCCGGCTGGAGGCGGGTGCCCAACACCGTGCCTCGGGTGCGGGCGCTGGACCAGGATGCCCAAGGCGGTCGGGTGTCCTGCCCGGGACGCGGGCGTCCGGACCGGCGCGGCCCGACTGGGGGGCCGGTGCCCAACGCCCGGTGCCTCGGGTGCGGGCGCTGGACCGGGGCGCCCAGGGTGGTCGGGTGTCCCTGCCCGGGACGCGGCGCCCGACCGCAGCGGGATCTCTGGGGGCGGGCGCGCCCAACACCGGCGCTCGGCGACCCGCCCGTACGCGCCGCGTCCGGTGGCCCGTTCAAGCCCGGCTTCCCGACGCCCCGTTCACACCGAAGCCCGCTGGTCCTCGTCCGAGGCCGGGAACAGGCGCAGGCGGTGGGTCATGGCCGCCGCCTCGCCGCGGCCCGAGACGCCCAGTTTGGCCAGGATGTTGGAGACGTGCACACTCGCCGTCTTCGGGGAGATGTAGAGCTCCTCCGCGATCTGCCGGTTGCTCCGGCCCGCCGCCACCAGCCGCAGAACGTCCTCCTCGCGGCGGGTCAGACCGAACACCGGGCCGGGGGCGGCCGGAGTCGCGGCCGGAGTGGTGGGCGGGTCGTCGGCCAGGGAGATCCGGGCGCGCTGGGCGAGCAGCGCGATGTCCTCGGAGAGCGGGCGGGCGCACAGCCCCCGCGCCGTCTCCGCCGCCTCGCGCATCAGTGTCGCCGCGCGGGTGCGGTCCGAGGGCAGCAGGGACTCCGCCCAGCGCACGCGGACCCGTGCCAGGTCGTAGGGGAAGTCCACCGCCCCGAAGGCCACGCCGGCCTCTTCCCAGTCGGCTGCCGTGTCCTGGCCGCCCGCGCGCAGCAGTTCGGCCCGTACCCACCGCTCATGGGCGGTCCAGACGGGGACCGCGGTGACCAGTGTGCGGGCTGCCTTGCGGATGCGGTCCAGCGCTTCGGCGCGGCCCGGTTCGGCCGCGGGCAGGCCACGGGTGTCGGCCTCCAGCGTGGCCGCCGCGCGCAGCAGCGGCCAGGCGTACCGCTGGGTGCCCGGCGGGAAGCCGTCCTTCGCCGCTCGCTCGAACTCCTCCCGCGCCTCCGTGACCCGTCCCTGCGCCGCCGCGATGCCCAGGGCGATCACGTCCAGCGGGAGGGAGCTCTGCGGCATGGGGTCGTTCGGCCCGAAGTGGGCGCGCGCCGCATCCAGATGCTCCGTCGCCCTCGCCGTGTCGCCGCGGGCCAGCGCCAGGGTCGCGAGCCGGGTGGCCGCGTAGCCACGGGGCTTGGGGCTGAGCCCGATCCGCAGGGCGCGTTCCGCCGCCTCCAGCGTCTCGTCCCAGCGGCCGAGCGAGTGGTACGACTCCGCGAGGTTGCCGAGCATCCAGGCCTCGGTGTCGCACAGGCCGTACTTGCGGGAGAGCGTGACGCCCTCGGCGAGGACGTCCACCGCCTCCGCCGAGCGGCCGATGCCCTCCAGCACGGACGGCAGGTTCACATGGGTGCGGCCGATGAGGGAGGGCAGGTCGAGAAGCACGGCCCGCTCCTTGACGAGGTACATCTCCGCCAGGCCGTCGTCGACATGACCGGCGTCGACCAGCAGGCTGCCGTGCGTCAGCCGGGCCCGGAGTTCGTTGTCCTCCTCGCCGACCATGCGTGCGTACTCGACGGCGCGCTCGGCGGTCGCCAGACTCCCCGGGCCGGGAGCGTGCACCATGCCCCAGCCGGCCGCCTCGGCGAGCACCTCCGCGTGCACCGGGGACGGCGGCAGTCCGCGCACCAGTTCCTGGGCGTCGGCGAGTTCGGCCCAGCCGTCACCGCGGCCCAGCGAGGAGACCAGCAGCGAGCGCTGGAGGGAGAACCAGGCGCCGCGCAGGGCGTCGTCGTCCGCCTCCGCGAGCCGCTGCCCCCGCTTGGTGATCTTCAGGGCCCGCTCCCGCTCGCCGCACAGGCGCCCCGCGACCGCGGCCTCCGCCATCAGATCGAGGAAGCGCAGCGGTGTGGTCTGCGGGTCGCCGCTGCACGGAGGGTAGGCCTCCGCGTAGTCCAGGGGCCGCAGTGCCGCCCGTACATCGGCGGGGGCGCTGTCCCACAGCTCCATCGCCCGTTCCAGCAGCCGCAGTTGCTCGGAGTAGGCGTGGCGGCGGCGGGCCTCGACCGAGGCGGCGAGCACGGCGGGCAGGGCCTTGGCGGCGTCGTGCGCGTGGTACCAGTAGCTGGCCAGCCGCATGACCCGCTCCTCGTCCCGGACGAGCGAGGGGTCGGCCTCCAGGGCTTCGGCGTAGCGCCGGTTGAGCCGGGAGCGCTCGCCGGGCAGCAGGTCGTCGCTGACGGCCTCGCGGGCCAGGGAGTGCCGGAAGCGATAGCCGTCGCCGTCCGGTGTGGCCAGCAGGATGTTGGCGCCGACGGCGGCCCGCAGGGCCTCGATGAGGTCGTCCTCGGACAGCCGGGCGACGGCGAACAGCAGCCGGTACTCCACGGTCGAGCCGCCCTCGGCGACGATGCGCGCGACCCGCTGGGCGTCCTCGGGCAGAGTTTCGATGCGCACCAGCAGGATGTCCCGCAGCGAGTCGGGCAGGCTGGGGCAGCGGTCGGCCATGCTGCGCGCCAGTTCCTCGACGAAGAACGCGTTGCCGTCGGAGCGCTCGAACACCCCGTCCACCATGGCCGGTTCGGGTTCTGCCGCGAGGATGCCGGCGAGCTGGCGGTGCACCTCACCGCGGTTGAACCGCGTCAGCTCGATGCGCTGCACGGTCCGCATGCGGTCGAGTTCGGCGAGGAAGGGCCGCAGCGGGTGGCGGCGATGCACATCGTCGGAGCGATAGGTGGCGATCACGACCAGCCGGCCGCGCCGCAGCGTGCGGAAGAGATAGGCGAGCAGATGACGCGTCGAGGCGTCGGCCCAGTGCAGGTCCTCCAGCACCAGCACCACCGTGCGGTCCGTGGCGATCCGCTCCAGCAGCCTGGCGGTCAGCTCGAAGAGGCGCGCCATCCCCTCCTCGTCGTGCCGGCTCCGCTCGTGTCGCTCCCCCAACTCGGGCAGCAGTCGCGCCAGTTCGTGTTCCTGGCCCGCGGCGGCCGCGGCCAGCTGCTCCGGCAGCTGTCGGTGCAGGGCGCGCAGTGCCGTCGAGAACGGCGCGAACGGCAGTCCGTCCGCGCCGATCTCGACGCATCCCCCGACCGCCACGACAGCGTCGCGACGGCACGCCTCGGCGAGCACTTCCTCGACGAGGCGGGTCTTGCCCACCCCGGCCTCACCGCCGACGAGCAGTGCCTGCGGCTCGCCCGCGGGGTTCCCCGAGGCACCCCCGCCGGCCGCGCGGGCGAGGGCGTCGGTCAGCACCGACAACTCCCCCGCACGCCCCACGAACACCGGACTCACGGACATGGTCTCCACGGTGCCGAGCATCGCACAGGGCTCCGACAACGCGGCGGGGTTCCTGTCTGCGGCCCTGCCCTCGGCCCTGATCGGTACGACGGTCACGGTCGGGCGGTCCGGCCGGTTCAGGCGGCCCGGACGAAGCGTTCGCCCTGCCGGCTCACCGGCCCCTCCCCGTCCTTGGCCGACCGCCTCTCGGCACGGCGGGCCCGTCGCACCCGGCGCACCAGGCGCTCGGACTCGGCCTCCTGGATCAGCTCGGCCCGGCGGATCTGAGCGATCTCGTACTCGAACATGTCGTACTCCCTGGTCGGATTCTTCGGTGGTCCTGTCGGCTTTCCGCCGTGCCACCAATCTCGTCCCCCAGGGGGGTCGCTCACATCGGGAGAGTGCCGCATCTTCGCGGGCGCGGGGTCCTTAGACGGGCCGTTGACCGCCTGGTGCTGCCTGAGACCCCGTCGCGTGCCCGAGTGCGCGGGTGCGGGGTCCTCAGACGGTCGGTCGCGAGGGGTGGACGCGCTGCTCGTAGAGGTAGGGCGTCGTGGTGGTGAGGACGGCGAATCCGAGCCGTTCCAGGATCGGGCGGCTCTGGTCCGAGGCGTCGACCTGGAGGTAGCGGTAGCCCTTCGCCGCGGCGATGCGCGCGCGGTGGGCGACCAGCGCACGATAGATGCCGCGGCCCCGCCAGGCCGCGAGGGTGCCGCCGCCCCACAGGCTCGCGAACCCGGTGCCGGGGTGCAGTTCCATCCGGGCCGCGCAGACCGGCACGTCACCGGCCATGGCCAGGGTCATCAGCACGGTCTCCGGTGTCCGCGAGAGCTGGGCGAGGAGTTGGTCGCGCAGTCTCGCCGCGTCGGCGCCGAAGGCCTGCTCGTGCACCTCGGCCATCAACTCCACACCCGCGGGGTCGGTGACCTCCACGAGCCGGATGCCCTCGGGGAGCGAGGTGGGGGCCGGAAGAGCCGCGGTCTCGGCGACCATCAGCGTCTCCTGGGGCTCGGGGGTGAAGCCCTCGGCCCGCAACCGGGCACCGAGGTCGCCGGGGCGGTCGTAGGCGTACAGCTTCCACTCGAAGTCGCGTCCGAGCGCGGTGAAGTACGCGATCTGTGCGGCGATGGCCGCGTCGGCGGTGGCTTCGTCGAGGCCCGACCAGACGACGCCGTGCCAGTCGTCGGCGGATCCGCTCTCGCGAATCACGTCGCCGGCCCGCCGAAGCCGGGTCTGTGGCCCGTCGGCGCCGGTGCGCCGACGGAGCCTGCGGTCGAACAGCCGGAGTGCTTCCTCATGGTCCATCGGCACAGGGGAACACCCGGCAGGGGCTGGGGGCACCGGATTATTCCGGTGCCCGGTGCTCATGCGTGGGTGCCCGGCGCTCAGGACCCGGCGCTGGGCAGGGCCAGGATGATGTCGAAGTACATGCCGATGGACACGATCAGTCCGAGGGCGCCGAGTGCGGCTCCGGCCACGGCGACGGCGGGTACCCAGCCGGACTTCCGGGGCCGGGTGAGGACGACGAGCCCGATGATCAGCGCGAGCAGCGCGAAGACACCGTTGCTGAGTGCGGTGGTGTGCCAGGCGTCGCCGTAGATCGCGGAGATCTGGTCGGCCGGGGAGCCGCCCTGGGACGTCTTGATCTGGCCGATCAGAGTCTGACGCTCGGCGGCGACCCGGCCGATCCAGCTGCCGCTGAGACCGACGACGCCCAGTCCCGCCGCGAAGACGGCTCCGGCGGACGGGGCGAGGCCGGAGGAGGCACGGGGTATCCGTCCGTCGTCGTCCGCGTCCGGCCGGTCGTCGGCGTCGGCGTCGGCGTCGTCGGAGAACGCGGTGTCGTGCTCGTCCCCCACGGTCTCCGCGGTCGTGCCTGCGGCCTTCTCCGACGTCCCGGGGGCCGCGACGGCCGTGTCCTCGGCCTTCGTGTCGACAGCGCCGGTGCCGGCTGCCGCCGGCTGCGTCGTCTTGTCGGTGGTCTTGTCGGTTTCGGTGGGGTTCATGAGGCGCACGCTAGGCGGCTTGTCTGAGAGTCCCCTTAACAAAAACGGCGAGCCCTTCGACCAGCGCGGCGAGTCCCCTCGACCTGCGGGGCCGACCGAGAAGGCACGGCCGCTCAGCGGCTCCGCAGCTCCCGCCACTCCGGCGCCAGGACCGACCAGACCTCCATGTCGTGACGTACTCCCCGGTAGGGGAACGCGTCCCGCAGCACGCCCTCCCGCGTCATGCCGAGCCGCTTGGCGACATTGACGCTCGCGGTGTTCCCCGCGGCCGCCATCCACTCGACGCGGTGGATCCCCCGCTCGACCACGGCCCAGTCGATCAGCACCCGGACCGCCCGGGTGACGAGCCCCCTGCCGACGGCCGCCGGTTCGAGCCAGCAGCCGACCTCGCAGTACTCCAGGGCGGCGTCGAAGACCCGGAAGAGCACGCCGCCGACCAGCGTCCCGTCCAGCCAGATGCCGTAGATCCGGCCGCCGTCCGCCGCCTGCTTCTCGGCGTAGGAGTGCAGGAAGGCCCGGGCCGAATCGAGGTCCGTGGCCGCTGCGGCGAGAGCGATGAACTCACCGATGAACTCCCGCCCGCGGTCCATGTGGGCGAGGAACTCCTCGGCCTGCCACGGCTCCAGGGGGCGCAGTTGTGCCGCCTCGTCGCCCAGGGATATCGAGAACATCAAAGCTCCTTCGGCCCGTCACGGCACGAGCTGCCCGTCCTCGCTCGCGCGCTGCCCTGGGATCCTCGCACGCGAACGGTTTTCGGGGGCTTCGATACTGATCCTCGGCAGCCGGCGGTCGAGCCAGCCGGGGAGCCACCAGTTGGCGCCGCCGAGCAGGTGCATGAGGGCGGGCACCAGCAGCGTGCGCAGGACGAACGCGTCCAGGGCGACGGCCGCCGCGAGTGCGATGCCGAACATCGCGATGACCCGGTCGCCGCTGAGGACGAAGGCGAGGAAGACGGAGATCATGATGACGGCCGCGGAGTTGATCACCCGGCTGGTCTCGGCGAGCCCGACGCGCACGGCCCGGCAGTTGTCGCCGGTCTCCAGCCACTCCTCGTACATCCGGCTGATCAGGAAGACCTGGTAGTCCATCGAGAGTCCGAAGAGCACCGAGACCATGATGACCGGCAGGAACGGCTCGATCGGGCCCGCTCGGCCGAGCCCCAGGAGCTCGCTGCCCCAGCCCCACTGGAAGACGGCGACGACGATGCCGAAGGACGAGGCGACGGCGGCCACGTTCATCACGGCGGCCTTCAGCGGAATGCCGACCGAGCGGAACGCCGGCAGCAGTAGCAGACAGCCGAGTGCGATGACCACGCCCACGAAGATGGGCAGTTTGCCGACGATGATGTCGGCGAAGTCATCGTAGCTCGCGGTGACTCCGCCGACGTACACATCGAGTGACGTGCCGTCGGTGGCGGCCGGCAGGACGTCGTCGCGCAGCCGGTCCACGAGTTCGCTGGTGGCCTTCGACTGGGGCGCCGAGTCCGGTACGACGGGGAGCAGGGCGGTGTCGCCGCTGCCGTTGTACGTGACGGGACCGGCCGACGCGACGCCCTCGGTACCCCGCAAGGTGCCCGCCAGGGTGTTCATCGCGAGCCGGTCGTCGGCGCTGTCGAGACGGGCGACGAGGGTGAGAGGTCCGTTGACGCCCGCGCCGAACCCGTCGGCGAGCAGGTCGTACGCCTGCCGGGTGGTCGCGGTCGAGGCGTTGTTGCCCTGGTCCGAAGTGCCGAGGTGGAGGGAGAACGTCGGCACCGCGAGGACCAGCATGACGACGGCCGCGATGCCTCCCAGCAGCTTCGGCCGGTGTTCCACGAACGCGGACCAGCGGGCGGCGAAGCCGGAGGGCACCTCCCGCCGGGGGCCGCGCCTGGCCAGTCGGCGCCGTTCGCGGGCGCCGAGCGCGCGCATGCCGATGAAGGACAGCAGGGCGGGCAGCAGGGTCACCGAGGCGGCCACGGTCAGAACGACCGTGAGGCATGCGGCGATCGCCACGCCGTTGAGGAAGTCGAGCCGCAGGATGAGCATGCCGAGCAGGGCGATGCAGACGGTGGCCCCGGCGAAGACGACGGCCCGGCCGGTGCTGGCGACCGCGTTGCGTGCGGCTTCCGCGACGGGCAGCCCGCGGCGCAGGCCCGTGCGGTGTCTGGTGACGATGAACAGCGCGTAGTCGATACCGACACCCAGGCCGATCAGCAGACCGAGCATGGGCGCGAAGTCGGCGACGGTCATCACATGGCCGAGCAGGACGATGCAGGCGTACGCCGTGCCGACGGAGACCAGGGCGGTGGCGATCGGCAGCAGGCAGGCGGCGAACGAGCCGAAGGCGAGGAAGAGGACGACGGCCGCGACGGCCACACCGACGACCTCGGCGGCATGCCCCGGGGACGCCGACTCCGTCAACACGACCGCGCTGCCGCCGAGCGCGACCTGGACCGTGTCCGTCTCGGCGGCTTCGGCCGCGGCGACGACCGCTTCGATCCGGGGCAGCGGGATGTCGTCGGCCTTCTGCGTGAAGGTGACGGTGGCGAAGGCGGTGCGTCCGTCCTCGCTGGTCTGCCCGACGCCCTCGGACCCGTACGGGCCGGTGACGGTGGCGACTCCGTCGAGTCCGGCGACCTCACCGAGCATCCGGGACATGCGCTGCCGGACCTCGGCGGCCCGGACGCTGCCGTCCTCGGTGTGCCACACGATGGTGTCGGAGTCGCCGCCCCGGCCGGGGAAGCCGGCGTCGAGCAGCGCCGTGGCGCGGCCCGACTCGGTGCCGGGGACGTCGTAGTCGTGGGAGTAGGCGGACCCCGCGAACCCCGCGGCGGCGGCGACGCCTCCGAGGGTGACCAGCCAGAGGAGCACGGCGACGAGCCGGTGCCTGACACACCAACGGGCAATGGCTGCCAACGGACTGCTCCCCGGATGGTTCGTCGATCTTTGTCCGGGAACAGCCCGCAAAGAACTCATGACCTACAGGGGAACACTCTGACAGCCGATCGTGATCCTTTGCCCCTTTCGTGGGCTTACTCACAGGTGCGTGGGCTCACCCCGACACGCTGGCACGGCCGTTCTCGACATGTCCCGTCAACCGGCGGCGGAACGCGGGCTCGCGGTCGGCCGTCACCTCGACGTCGTACCAGCCGTGCGCGTCGGCCGCCGAGTGGACGACGGTGCGGCTGCGTCCGGGCTTGACGGTGATGGAGCGGGTCCAGTCGTCGAGGTCGGCCTCGTCGACGTAGGCCAGCGGCCGGACGGTGAAGGTGACCGTCCTGAGGCCCTCGTTGCGCAGCACGAGGTGGAGGTCGCGGTCGTGGTGGTCGACCTGTGTGGTGAGCGCGGCGGAGCCACGGGCGGTGCCGGCGAACTCGCGGCGGAAGCCGTTGGGTCCGGTGATCGTGAAGCGGTAGGCGTCTCCGGCCAGGGGGACCGTCCAGTGCGCCTTGCCCCGGACGTCCTTGTGCTGGGGGACGGGGAACTCGCCGGCGTACGGGTACAGCGCGAAGTGCGCGCTCGACCGGCCACTGTTGCTGAGCGCGACCGTGAAGGAGTCGCCGGTGACCCGGCCGTGGGCGTCGGGCTGGTACGGCAGCGGCCGTGCGGGCCGGCTGCCCGGCTCCTGCTCCGGCATCCGCTGGACCTGCGGCGGCTTCGGCTGCCAGCGGCCGCTGAACGCCGGAATAGCGCCGGGCTGTTCGACGTCCGGCTGCGTCCTGCCCCGGCGGAAGTCGAACGCGGAGGTGAGGTCACCGGTGACCGCGCGGCGCCAAGCGCCGATGTTGGGCTCCCGTACGCCCGTCCACTCCTCCAGGAAGCGGATCACGGAGGTGTGGTCGAAGACCTCGGAGCAGACGTAGCCGCCGACGGACCAGGGCGAGACGACGAGCATCGGCACCCGGATGCCGAGGCCGGTGGGCTTGCCCTGCCACTGCTCCTCGGTGACCTCGGGGGGCGCGACGGGCGGCGGCACATGGTCGAAGAAGCCGTCGTTCTCGTCGTAGTTGATGAGCAGGGCGGTGTGCCGCCACACATCGGGATGCCTGCCGAGGGCGTCCAGGATCTTGTAGACGATCGTGGCGCTGTGGATGGGCGAGGAGACGCTCGGGTGCTCGGAATCGACCGCGGAGGGGACGATGTAGGACACCTCGGGCAGCGTGCCCGCGGCGACGTCCCGTGCGAACTCATCGGCGAGGGTGCCGGTCGGCACGCGACGCAGCCCACGCTCGAAGAGCCGGCGCTCGGTGCGGGAGAGCGTGGCGACGCCTTGCTCCAGCAGGCCCAGCAGCCGTTCGCGCTCGGCGGTGTCGCCGGTGCCGCGGACAGCCGCGTAGAACGACTCCATGAAGGTGTGGCCGCCGGTCCGCGCGAGGGCCTTGCGGGCCACGGCCTTGAAGCCGGTGAAGAACTCCAGCTGGTTGTCGGTGAAGTTCTCCCACTCGGTGTACGTCTTCCAGCTGCGCCCGGCCCGCTCCAAACGTTCGGCGTACGTGCCCCAGTCGTATCCGGGATGGGTGCCCTCGTCGTAGGCGTCGTTGTCGACGGCCCGCGTCCCGTCCGCCTCGAAGCCGGTCTTGCCGCTCCACAGGTGGTTGCGGTTGGGGCTCGTGGAGGTGTGGATCGAGGAGTGGTAGGCGTCGCAGATGGTGAAGGTGTCGGCGAGCTCGTAGTGCAGCGGGATGTCGCGCCGGTCGTAGTACGCCATCGTGGCGGCCGACTTGGCGGAGACCCAGTTGTTCATCCACCCGCCGCCCCAGGCCTTGGCGCCGCCGCTCCAGGAGTGGTCGAGCGCGCCGATGTACTGGAGGTCCTTCTGCTGCGTCTCGGCGGCGTCGCGGACCGGGAAGGGCAGCACGGCGCTGCCGTTCGGTCCCGGCTGCTCGAAGACGGAGCCTCCGGCGGGCAGCTCGACGGCGTTGCGGTCGCCGAAGCCTCGGACGCCGCGGAGCGCGCCGAAGTAGTGGTCGAAGGACCGGTTCTCCTGCATCAGCACGACGACATGCCTGATCGCCCGCCTCCCGCCGGCGGGAGGCTCGGCGGCCAGCGCCGCCTGCAAGGACGGAGGCAGCAACGACCCGGCCGCTGCGGCGCCGATGGCGCCTCCGCCGAGTGCGAGCAGACGCCGCCGTGACATGTCCGTAGTCAAGTGATCCTCCTGATTCCGACGCTGCCGGGACCGTAATCGGGCCGGATGACCTGAGGAAGACCCGTGGACGGCGCCGTGGTGAACGGTCCCGAGCAGGCGCTGTCCCCGCCGATGGGCCGCACCCGCCCGGTCGGCACCGCGAATTCTCGCCAGGTACGCGGGACTCCGATCCGGCCGCGCCGGACTGTACGGCGCTTCCCCGCCGGAAGGACACGGCCGTGACCTGTACGCCTGCGTCCGGCCCGTGTCCCGGGGGCGAATCCGCGCCGTCCGGAAACCGTAAATCCCCCTGCGCACCGCCGGTGTTGTCGGCTGCGACTGGCACGATGGACGGCATGGAGACCACGGGGACCAATCAGCCGATCCTTAGCCCCTGCGAAGCCGCGGACTTCGCGCTGGCGCTGCACGACGCGCCCGCGGGGTACATCGGCCGCGTTCCCGTGCCCGTGCTCGCCTACCATCCGAGCGCCTCGCTGCAGGAGCGGCGGGAGACGTTCCGGGAGGTGTACGACACGATCGTGGCCCGGATAGGGGAGCCCACGCTCTACGGCGGCTCCGCCGACGGGCCCAATGTCCGCTGGCGGGACGCCGCGAGGACGGTCCTTCTCTCGGCGACCCGGCACCACGCCGAGCTGTCGGTCCACCCCACGGAATACCTGGAGAGCGAGGAGCGCCGCACCTTCGAGTGGGGCGGCGCCTGGTCGGCGGACGAGCAGCACGACTTCGACCTGCTGCCGTACGTCTGGCAGCTGGACCGCAGCGGCCCCGGCGAGCGTCCGGTGGAGCGGCCCGGCGGGCGGATGGCGTCCAGCCTCGAACACTTCGAGAGCGCGCTGGGACTGCTGCTGGCCGCCTGGATCGAGCAGCTCTCCGTACAGGTCGGAGGCGACTGGGCCGGGTTCACCCTGACCAGCGGCGCCGACCGCGGCCGCCAGCTCCAGATCTCCTACTCGCTGCCGGACGGGCTCCATGTCTCGGTCGACGACCGGGACGGCGAGGACAGCCCGGAGCGGGCCCGGCTGATGTTCTCCCGCGGCTGGCACTCCCGCGACCGCGGCTGGTGGCAGGCGGAGTTCTCGCAGCCGGAGCGGCCCGAGGCGGCGGAGGCGGCGCGGCTGGCGCTGGCTGAGCTGCGGGCCCGGGGCACTCAGCGGCCGAACGAACTGAGGGCCCGGGACGCCAGCTGCAAGGACCGCGGCGAGCTGCTGCTGCCGGGCCTGGGCATACGCAACTGACCTGTAGCAACCGCCGATCACGCGGGGCTGCCGGTGACGTAGACGCCGAGCGGCCCGCACCCTTCGGTGCGGGCCGCTCGGGATTCCTCAAGAGGCCGTGGATCAGCCCTCGGTGACGCCGAGCTTCTCCAGGATGAGCTCCTTGACGCGAGCCGCGTCCGCCTGGCCGCGGGTGGCCTTCATGACCGCACCCACCAGCGCGCCCACCGCGGCCACCTTGCCACCGCGGATCTTGTCCGCGACGCCCGCGTTGCCGGCGATCGCCTCGTCGACTGCCGTGCTCAGCGCGCCCTCGTCGGAGACGACCTTCAGGCCGCGCTTGTCGACCACGGTGTCCGGGTCGCCCTCGCCCGCGAGGACGCCCTCGATGACCTGGCGGGCCAGCTTGTCGTTCAGATCGCCGGAAGCGACGAGCGCGGTGACGCGCGCGACCTGCTCCGGGGTGATCGGCAGCTGGTCCAGCGCGCGGCCGGACTCGTTGGCGTTACGGGCCAGTTCGCCCATCCACCACTTACGGGCCTGGTCGGCGGGGGCGCCCGCGGCGGCGGTGGCGACGATCAGGTCGAGCGCACCGGCGTTGAGGATCGACTGCATGTCGTGCTCGGAGACACCCCACTCCTCGCGCAGCCGGTTGCGGCGCAGCCGCGGCAGCTCGGGCAGGGAACCGCGCAGTTCCTCGACCCACTCGCGCGGCGGAGCGATCGGGACGAGGTCGGGCTCCGGGAAGTACCGGTAGTCCTCGGCCTCCTCCTTCACACGGCCGGACGTCGTGGAGCCGTCCTCCTCGTGGAAGTGGCGGGTCTCCTGGACGATGGTGCCGCCGGAGTCCAGCACCGCTGCGTGCCGCTGGATCTCGAAGCGGGCCGCACGCTCGACGGAACGCAGCGAGTTGACGTTCTTCGTCTCCGAGCGCGTGCCGAACTTCTCCCGGCCGTGGGGCCGCAGCGACAGGTTCACGTCGCAGCGCATCTGGCCCATCTCCATCCGGGCCTCGGAGACACCGAGGGCCTTGATGAGTTCGCGCAGCTCGGCGACGTACGCCTTGGCGACCTCGGGTGCGCGCTCGCCGGCGCCCTCGATCGGCTTGGTGACGATCTCGATCAGCGGGATGCCGGCGCGGTTGTAGTCCAGCAGGGAGTGGGACGCGCCGTGGATACGGCCGGTGGCACCGCCGACGTGCGTCGACTTGCCGGTGTCCTCCTCCATGTGGGCGCGCTCGATCTCGACGCGGAAGATCTCCCCGTCCTCGAGCTGGACGTCCAGATAGCCGTTGAAGGCGATCGGCTCGTCGTACTGCGAGGTCTGGAAGTTCTTCGGCATGTCCGGATAGAAGTAGTTCTTCCGTGCGAAACGGCACCATTCGGCGATCTCGCAGTTGAGCGCGAGGCCGATCTTGATGGCCGACTCGACGCCGATCGCGTTGACGACCGGGAGGGAGCCGGGCATACCGAGGCACGTGGGGCAGGTCTGCGAGTTGGGCGCGGCGCCCAGCTCGGTCGAACAGCCGCAGAACATCTTGGTCTTGGTGCCGAGTTCGACATGGACCTCGAGGCCCATGACGGGGTCGTACTCGGCGAGGGCCGATTCGTACGACACCAGTTCAGTGACGGTCACGGTGAAACATTCCCTCTCAGCCCAGCAGGACGTCGTCGTCGCCGAGCCGCTTCAGCTCGCGATACAGGATCGCCAGGCCGGTCACGATGGCCGCGGCGGAGATGGCGGCATCGATGAGCCGGAGCGTGTCGTTGTCCTGGCGGGCGAGCCTGGCCTGCTTGGCGACGCTGAGCGCACCGAAGGCGGTGGTGCCGAGCGACACGTAGAGACCGGACTTGGACTTCTTGAAGTTCTTGGCTTTCTTGGCCATGGCACTCATAGCGACGGAGCCTCCTCAAGCAGCGGGTGTCCCCACTTTTCCACGAAGGCGGCCTCAACGGCGGCGCCGACCTTGTACAGCCGGTCGTCCTTCATGGCGGGGGCGATGATCTGCAGTCCGACCGGGAGATTGTCCTCCGGGGCCAGGCCGACGGGCAGCGACATCGCCGCGTTGCCGGCCAGGTTGGTCGGGATGGTGCACAGGTCGGCAAGGTACATCGCCATCGGGTCGTCGGCGCGCTCACCGATCGGGAAGGCGGTGGTCGGGGTCGTCGGCGAGACGATGACGTCGACCTGCTCGAAGGACCTGTCGAAGTCCTGCTTGATGAGCGTGCGGACCTTCTGGGCGCTGCCGTAGTACGCGTCGTAGTAGCCGGAGCTGAGCGCGTACGTGCCGAGCATGATGCGGCGCTTGACCTCGTCGCCGAAGCCGGCCTCACGGGTGAGCGCGGTGACCTCCTCGGCGGACTTCGTGCCGTCGTCGCCGACCCGCAGGCCGTAGCGCATGGCGTCGAAGCGGGCGAGGTTCGAGGAGCACTCGGACGGCGCGATCAGGTAGTAGGCGGAGAGGCCGAGGTCGAAGGACGGGCAGTCCAGCTCGACGATCTCGGCGCCCAGCTCCTTGAGCACCGCGACGGCCTCGTCGAAGCGCTGCATGACGCCGGCCTGGTAGTGCTCGCCGCGGAACTGGTTGACGACACCGACGCGCATGCCGGTGACCGAGCCGTTGCGCGCGGCCTCGACGACCGCCGGGACCGGGGCGTCGATGGACGTCGAGTCCATCGGGTCGTGGCCGGCGATGACCTCGTGCAGCAGGGCCGCGTCCAGGACCGTGCGGGCACAGGGGCCGCCCTGGTCGAGCGAGGAGGAGAAGGCCACCATGCCGTAGCGGGAGACGCCGCCGTAGGTGGGCTTGACGCCGACCGTGCCGGTGACGGCCGCGGGCTGGCGGATGGAGCCGCCGGTGTCCGTGCCGATGGCGAGCGGGGCCTGGTGCGAGGCCAGGGCGGCGCTGGAGCCGCCGCCGGAACCGCCCGGGATGCGGGTCAGGTCCCACGGGTTGCCCGTGGGGCCGTACGCGCTGTTCTCGGTGGAGGACCCCATGGCGAACTCGTCCATGTTGGTCTTGCCGAGGATGACGACGTCGGCTTCCTTCAGCTTGCGCGTCAGGGTGGCGTCGTACGGCGGGATCCAGCCTTCGAGGATCTTGGAACCGACGGTGGTCGGGATGCCCTCGGTGGTGAAGATGTCCTTCAGCGCGAGCGGCACACCGGCCAGTGGGCCGAGCTTCTCGCCCGCGGCGCGCTTGGCGTCGACGGCACGGGCCTGCGCGAGCGCGCCCTCGCGGTCGACGTGCAGGAAGGCGTGCACCTTCTCGTCGACGGCTTCGATACGGGCCAGGTGGGCCTCGGTGACCTCCACGGCGGTCAGTTCGCCGGCGGCGATCTTCCCGGCGATCTCGGCCGCGGTGAGCTTGATGATGTCCGTCATGATGATCAGTCCTCCCCCAGGATCTGCGGCACCTTGAAACGCTGCTGCTCCTGGGCCGGGGCGCCGGAGAGCGCCTGCTCGGGGGTGAGCGACGGACGGACCTCGTCCGCGCGCATGACATTGGTCAGCGGCAGCGGGTGGGAGGTCGGGGGTACGTCTTGGTCGGCGACCTCGGAGACGCGGGCGACCGCGCCGATGATGTCGTCGAGCTGTCCGGCGAAGTGGTCGAGCTCTTCGCCCTTCAGCTCCAGACGCGCCAGCCGGGCGAGGTGGGCGACCTCCTCGCGCGTAATGCCAGGCATGCAGCGATCCTCAGGGGTGAGTGCGTGTGGTTTGGCCCAATCCTATGGGGCCCGGGGCGCTGCCCACGAAACGGTTTCGCGGCCGGGCCGCTCCACGGGCTCCGGGCGGCCCATCCTGACACCTGCCGGGGACGCGGCTGCGGGCGCGGGTGGTGAGGCTGGGGCGCGCGCGTGGTGGGGCTGGAGGGCTCGGGTGGTGAGGCTGGGGCGCGCGCGTGGTGAGGCTGGAGAGCTCGGGTGGTGAGGCTGGGGCGCGCGCGTGGTGAGGCTGGAGGGCTCGGGTGGTGAGGCTGGGGCGCGCGCGTGGTGGGGCCGGAGGGCTCGGGTGGTGAGGTGGCCGCCCCTGGGTGTGCGGCTTCCGGACGGGCCTCCCGGCCGCTGCGCGGTACCGGCGAGGACCGGCCACAGCGGCACGGCGGCTCTCCCCGTGGCCCTCGGGACAGGTCCCGGGCCGGGGCGGCTGAGCGCCCGTCGAGGCCGGCGTACGGCCCTTCAGGGCACGACTTGGCCGGATGGTTCGTCGGCGTCCGAGGACTCGACCTCCTCGTGGCGGTGCCAGCCGCGTTCGCCCCTTGCCCGCAGCCAGGCCGTTGTCTCCTGGGGCGGCATGGCGGCGGCGACCAGCCATCCCTGGACGGCGTCGCAGCCCAGATCGCGCAGCCGCTCCCAGGTCTCGTCGTCCTCGACGCCCTCGGCGACGACCAGCAGGCCCAGCGAGTGGGCGAGGTCGACGGTGCAGCGGACGATCTCCGCGTCCTCGTTGTCCACGGCGAGCCTCGCCACGAAGGAGCGGTCGATCTTCAGCTCGCTGACGGGGAGCCTGCGCAGATGGACGAGCGAGGAGTAGCCGGTGCCGAAGTCGTCCAGGGACATCTTCACGCCGTGGTCGGTGAGCCCGGCGAGGGTGTCGGCGGCGCGCTGCGGGTCCTCCAGCAGCACATGCTCGGTGATCTCCAGCTGGAGGGCGCCCGGCGGGACGCCGTGCCGGGCGAGGCGGGCGGCGACGGAGCCGGCGAAGCCGGGGGTGTGGACGTCGCGCGGCGAGACATTGACGGCGACCGGGACGAACAGCCCCTGCGAGCGCCACTTGGCGACCTGCGCGAGGGCGGTGTCGAGCACGTACTCCGTGAGGTGGGGCATCAGCCCGGAGGACTCGGCGATCGCGATGAACTCGTCCGGAGGGACCCGCCCGCGGTCCGGGTGCACCCAGCGCACCAGGGCCTCCAGGCCCGCCACATGGCCGTCGAAGCGGACCTTCGGCTGGTAGTGCAGCTCCACGTCGCCGGCGTCCAGAGCGCGGCGCAGATCGCCGAGCAGGCCGAGCCGGTCGGGGGTGTTGCTGTCGCGCTTGGATTCGTAGACCTCGACGCCCGTACGGTCCCGCTTGGCCTGGTACATGGCGACGTCCGCGCGGCGCAGCAACCCTTCGGCGTCCAGCGCGTGGTCGGGGAAGACGGCGACCCCGGCGCTCGCCTCCAGGACGAGGGTGAGCCCGTCCAGGTCGAGCGGTGAGGACAGTTCGGCGACCAGGAGGCGGGCGACGCGCTGGGCGCTGGTGGTGGAGTCGGCGGCCGGCAGCAGCACGGCGAACTCGTCGCCGCCGAGCCTGGCCGCCTCGGCGCCGCGCGGCAGGGCGAGCCGCAGCCGCTCGGCTATCTGCAGCAGCAGCCGGTCGCCGGCGAGATGGCCGAGGGTGTCGTTGACGGAACGGAACCGGTCGAGGTCGATGAGGACGAGCGCGGACCGGGCGCCACTGCCCTCCGCGTCCTCCAGGGCCGCCCAGGTCCGCTCCAGCAGCCACTGCCGGTTGGGCAGCCCGGTGAGCGGGTCGCGCAACTGCTCCTCCGCCCGGGCCCGGGCGATCCACAGGGTGGAGTCCAGGGCGATCAGCGGCACCGCGAACAGCGGCAGCATCAGCGGCATGGCGACGGCGACGACGCAGATCAGCGGGGCGATCCCGAGCAGGGCGACTGCGACAAGGCCCTGCCGCATCAGGGCCGTACGGGCGATGGTGGGCAGCCCGGTGCCCTGGGGGGAGAGGACGTACCACAGCAGGACGCGGGTGACGGTGAGATGGACGGTGGCCGCCAGCATCACTTCGGGCAGGGCCGCGATACCCCAGTCGAGTGGTTCCCAGGGTTTCTCGACGCTCGGTGTCACCCCGAAGAGGGCGAGCACGAGGGCCGCGGCGCCGATGCCGAGGATGTCGACGGAGCCGTGCAGCAGACCTTGTCGCCGGCGGTGGGTGCGGGCCGCGCCGACGAGGGCGACGACGGCCAGGCTCACCAGCCCGGCCGGTACCCAGCCGAACAGCAGCAGGACGGCGAGGGTCAGAGCGGAGCCGGAGCCGGTGCCGCCCCACCAGCGATCGCGGCCGAGCGCGACGAGGTGGCCGACGATGATTCCGGTGAGGACGGCGAGCGACCAGCCGACCGTGGAGCCCGGGAAGAGTGCGCGGCCTTCGCGGAGCGTGTCGAGGATGCCGGTGACGAGCACCAAGGCGGCGCCGGTGACGACGGCGACGGGCAGTCCCGGCGTCATGCCGGCCAGGGCCGCGAATCCCCGCGGCCGTGAGACCGGGGCGGCGCTCTCGGTCGGTTTCATTCCCGTCCCTCTCACAGCCGGCGGTGCCGATGCCTCGCGATGGCTCCCGTTGTCATGCCACCACGACTGACATCCCACCACGCAGCCGTGCACGACAGGCGCACGTCTCAACAGTAGGCCGCAGTTGGCTTCGACGGGCAGCGCTCTACAGGTCTTGCCCGAATGCGACCCAGCCACCCTTATCCGTCTGCTATGCGCTGAACGGGTGACCTGTACCGGTCGTTGGGACCCCGCGCCGGGCGTCTCATTCCCGCCCTGCGCGCCCCCTTCGGCTCCTCGAACGAGCCCCCTCCAAGACCCGCGCACGCCCCCTCCGTCACGCCTCTGGAGGCACAGCGGCCTCACGCGCCGCATCCGGCCCCTGTTCGAGCAGAATCACCAGCCCCTGTTCGTCCAGAACGGGCACCTTCAACTGCATCGCCTTGTCGTACTTGGAGCCGGGGTTGTCCCCGACCACGACGAACGCCGTTTTCTTCGAAACAGAACCGGCCACTTTCGCACCGAGGCCCTGGAGGGCCTCTTTTGCGCCATCCCGCGTGTAGTTCTCGAGTGTTCCTGTGACAACGACGGTGAGTCCTTCGAGCGGACGGGGCCCCTGCTCCTCCCCCGCTCCCTCTTCCTCCGTCCGGACGCCGGCCGCGGCCCACTTGCGCAGGATCTCCTCGTGCCACGGCTCCGCGAACCACTGCTTGAGGGAGGCGGCGATGATTCCGCCGACGCCGTCGGTGGCGGCCAGTTCCTCCTCGGTCGCCTGGCGGATCCGGTCGATGGAGCGGAATTCACGGGCCAGCGCCTCCGCGGCGACCGGCCCCACATGCCGGATGGACAGGCCGGTGAGGACCCGGGCGAGCGGGCGTTCCTTGGCGGCGGCGATGTTCTCCAGCATCGCCACGGCGTTCTTCTTCGCCTCGCCCTGCTGGTTGGCGAAAACCGTCGCGATCTTCTCCTCGCCGGTCTTCGGGTCGCGCTTGGGCAGTCCGCTGTCCTGGTCGAGGACATACGCCTTGATGGGCAGCAACTGCTCGATGGTCAGGTCGAAGAGGTCGCCCTCGTCCCGCAGCGGCGGCTCCGCCGGCTCCAGCGGTCTGGTCAGCGCGGCGGCCGCCACATAGCCGAAGTGCTCGATGTCCAGGGACTTCCGGCCCGCGAGATAGAAGAGTCGCTCACGCAACTGGGCCGGACAGGAACGGGCGTTGGGGCAGCGCAGGTCGACGTCGCCCTCCTTCATGGGCCGCAGCGCCGTCCCGCACTCGGGGCACTCGGCCGGCATCACGAACTCCCGCTCGCTGCCGTCCCTGAGGTCCACCACCGGACCGAGGATCTCGGGGATGACGTCACCGGCCTTGCGCAGCACCACGGTGTCCCCGATGAGCACACCCTTGGACTTGACGACGTCCTGGTTGTGCAGGGTGGCGAACTCGACCTCGGAGCCCGCCACGGTGACCGGCTCCACCTGGGCGTACGGCGTGACGCGTCCGGTACGGCCCACGCCGACCCGGATGTTGACCAGCTTGGTGTTGACCTCCTCCGGGGCGTACTTCCACGCGATGGCCCACCGCGGCGCCCGCGCGGTGGAGCCCAGGCGGCCCTGGAGCGGGATCTCGTCGAGCTTGACGACCACCCCGTCGATCTCGTGCTCCATCGAATGGCGGTTCTCGCCGAAGTGGGCGATGAACTCCCGCACGCCCTCCAGGGAGTCCACGACCTTGTTGTGCTGTGCGGTGGGCAGGCCCCACTCGCGCAGCAGGTCGTACGCCTGGGAGAGGCGATCGATGTCGAAGCCCTGCCGGGCTCCGATGCCGTGCACCACCATGTGCAGCGGCAGGGTCGCGGTGACCTTGGGGTCCTTCTGTCGCAGCGAGCCCGACGCGGAGTTGCGCGGGTTGGCGTACGGCTGCTCACCGGCCTCCACGCGCCGGGCGTTGAGCTCCTGGAACTTGGCCATCGGGAAGAAGACCTCGCCGCGGATCTCCACCAGGTCCGGGATGCGGTCGCCCCGCAGCCGGTTGGGGATGTCCGCGATCGTGCGGACGTTGGGCGTGATGTCCTCGCCGACCCGCCCGTCGCCACGGGTGGCCGCCCGGGTCAGCCTGCCCTTCTCGTACGTGAGGTTCACCGCGAGGCCGTCGACCTTGAGCTCGCACAGGAAGTGGAAGTCCGGGGTGCCGACGTCACGGGCGACGCGCTCGGCCCAGGCGGACAGTTCGCCCTCGTCGAAGGCGTTGTCCAGGGAGAGCATGCGCTCGCGGTGTTCGACCTTCGCCAGGTCGGTTTCGTACTGCCCGGAGACCTTCTGCGTCGGGGAGTCGGGTGTGCGCAGCTCGGGGTACTGCTCCTCGAGTTCCTCGAGCGAGCGCATCAGCGTGTCGAACTCGCCGTCGCTGATGACCGGCTGGTCCTTCACGTAGTAACGGAAGCGGTGCTCCTCGACCTGCTCGGCGATGAGGGCATGCTGCTCCCGTGCCTCTGCGGGCAGTCCCGTCTGCTGTTCGCCAGCCACCGTTTCGTCCTCCCGATTCCCCGGCACCCTTACTCAGGGTTGTCTGCGAGCGATCTCGCGGCCCGGACGCAGTGGGCGAGCGCCGCCCGCGCGTACGCCGGTGAGGCACCCGCCAGTCCACAGGTGGGAGTGATCACGACGGACTCGCCGAGAGTCCCCGGATTCAGCCCCAGCCTGCGCCACAGCGTCCTGACACCCATGACGCTACCCGCAGGGTCCGACAATGCCGTGTCAGTGGACGGCACGACTCCCGCGAAGAGCTTCGTGCCGCCCTCGACCGCCTCACCGATCTCTTCGTCGTCACGCTCGGTGAGCAGGCCGAAATCGAACGATATCCCCGCGACGCCGGCCCGGCGCAGCAGGGCGAACGGCACGTCCGGCGCGCAGGAGTGGACGGTCACGGGCCCGTCGCTGACCCCCATCACGTCCCGCAGCGCGGACTCCACCACCTGTCGGTCCACCGCCCGGTGCGTGCGGTAGCCGCTGGCCGACGCGATCTGCCCGCGCAGCACCGCGATCAGCGAGGGCTCGTCCAGCTGGAGCGTCACGGAGGCGCCCGGCACCCGGCGGCGTACATCCGCCAGATGCGCACGCAGTCCTTCCGCCAGCGACGCGGTGAGGTCACGGCAGGCACCGGCGTCCGACAGGGCCGCCTCGCCGTTCCGCAGCTCCAGGGCCGCGGCGAGCGTCCACGGGCCGACCGCCTGGATCTTCAGCGGCCCCTCGTAACCCTGTGTGAACTCCTCCAGCGCGTCGAGGTCTTCGCCGAGCCAGGAACGGGCACGCCGGGTGTCGCGGCCCGGACGGTCACTGATCCGCCAGCCGCTGGGCTCGACATGCGCGTACATCTCCACCAGCAGCCCGATGGTCCGCCCGATCATGTCGGCGCCCGGCCCGCGGGCGGGCAGCTCGGGCAGATACGGGAACTCCTCGACGGACCCGGCGACCGTCTTCGCGGCCTCGCGCGCGTCCGTGCCGGGCATGGAGCCCACTCCGGTCGCGGGTCCGAACAGCACGTCGCTCACCGGCCCGGCCGCACGGTCACGTCGTTGATCTCCGCGTCGCGCGGCAGGTCCAGCGCGGTGAGGATGACCGTCGCGACGGACTCGGGGTCGATCCAGCGCGCGGCGTCGTACTCCTTGCCCTCCTGCGAGTGCACCTTGACCTGCATGGGGCTTGCCGTGCGGCCGGGGTAGACCGAGGTGACCCGTACGCCGTTGCCGCTCTCCTCGTGGCGCAGCGAGTCGGCGAGGGCCTTCAGCCCGTGCTTGGAGGCCGCGTAGGCGGACCAGTCGGCGTGCGCGGTGAGGCCGGCGCCCGAGTTGACGAACAGCACCTGGCCCCGGGAGGCGCGCAGTTGCGGGAGCATCAGCCGCGTCAGCTCGGCGGGCGAGACCAGGTTGGCGTTGAGCTGCTGGTGCCAGGTCGTCGGCCGCAGCTCGGCGACCGGGCCGAGGTCGACGACGCCCGCGATGTGCAGGAGCGTGTCGAGCCGGTCCGGCATGGGCTGCATGCCGAACGACTTGGAGATGCGGTCCGGGTCGGCGAGGTCGGCGACGAGCGTACGGGCGCCCTCGTACCGGGCGGCGAGTTCCTTCGCGCGGCCGGCGTCACGGGCCAGCAGGACGAGTGCGTCGCCGCGCTCGTGGAGCCGGCGGGCGACCGCCGCGCCGATGCCGGAGCCCGCCCCGGTGATCAGATGTGTTGGCATACCGACCATGCTCGCACTGCCGTGACCGCCTACTGCACCCCGGCGGCCTCCTCCAGGTACGCGAGGGCCGCGACACCGTCCTCGGCGAAGAACACCAGGTCGGTCAGGGGTACGGGCAGGAAGCCCTCCTCGTCCATGCGCCGGAACTGCTGCTTGAGGCCGTCGTAGAACCCGGCGGTGTTCAGCAGCACGACCGGCTTGGTGTGCCTGCCGTGCTTCTTCAGCTCCAGGATCTCGGTCGCCTCGTCCAGGGTGCCCGTGCCGCCGACCATGATCACGACGGCGTCGGAGCGGGAGAGCAGCAACGCCTTGCGCTCGGACAGGTCCTTGGCGACCACCATCTCGTCGGCGTCGGCGCGGGCGAGGGTGTGGAGGAAGTCGACGGAGACGCCCACGAGCCGTCCGCCCGCCGCCCGCACCCCATCGGCGACGACCTTCATCAGTCCGCTCTCGGAGCCGCCCCACACGAGCGTGTGGCCGCCCTTGCCGAGGAGTTCCGCGAACTCGCGGGCCGGGCGCGTGTAGCGGTCGTCGAGGTCGGCGGCGGAGAGGAAAACGCAGATGTTCATGACGCCACCGTATTACCGGCGTCGGACACCCGGAGGGGGCCCGGGACGGGAAGAAGCGGGCCGCCGCCGGTGCTGTACCTGGCATGACGAAGGCACACACCGGACATCGCATCACGGTCGAGCAGGGCACGGTCCATGTCATCGCCCGCCATGGCGGGGTGTTGCTCGCGGAGAGCCGCCGGCCCCTGATCCTGCACGAGACCGGCTATCCCGACCGCTACTACCTTCCGCCCGAGGATGTGCGCAGCGATCTGTTCACCCCTTCCGGCACCCACAGCCACTGTCCCTTCAAGGGCGACGCCGACTACTGGTCGCTCCCGGACGCGCCGGACCTGGTCTGGTCGTATCCGGAGCCGAAGACGCAAGTCGCCGAGATCAAGGGCCATTTCTGCTTCTACGACACCGAGGTCGTCCAGGACTGACCGGCCGTCTCGCCGGGCCGGCGGAAAATTTCGCGCGCGACCGATGAGTTCCTGAGCGGGCACCGGTCAGCTCTCTCATGGACAACATGAGCAGGACGCTCAGCAAGGCGGAGTCGGGGGACGGCACCCTCATCGCGTACGAGCAGCGGGGCGACGGTCCGCCGGTGATTCTGGTCAGTGGCGCGCTGTGCACGTCCGCGGCGGAGGCGCCGCTCGCGGGGCTGCTCGCGTCGCGGTTCAGCGTGTTCACATACGACCGGCGCGGCCGTGGTGCGAGCGGTGACACCGCTCCGTACGCCGTGGAGCGGGAGATCGAGGATCTGGCGGCGGTGATCGGTGAGGCGGGTGGAGCCGCGGCCGTGCACGGGACGTCGTCGGGCGCGGCATTGGCGCTGCGGGCGGCGGCCGCGGGGCTGCCGATCACGCAGGTGTCCGTCTACGAGCCTCCGTACGACCCGGACGGGGCGCCGGGAGCCCCGCCGCCGCCCTACGAACACCGGATGCGGGCGCTCCTCGCCGAGGACCGGCGCGGAGAGGCGCTCGCGGTCTTCCTGGGTGAGATGGGGCTGCCGCCCCAGGCCCTGGACGCGATGCGCGGGACGCAGATGTGGACGGACATGGAGGCGGTCGCCCCCACGCTCGTCTACGACCACGAGGTCATGGCGGGCGGAGGTGTGCCCACCGCGATGCTGGGCGGGGTCGGGACCCGGGTGATGGTCGTCGACGGCGGGATGAGTCCTCCCTTCATGCGGGAGGCGGCACGCCTGGTCGCCCAGGCTCTGCCGCGCGGCCGGCACCGCACCCTGACGGGCCAGACGCACGAGGTGGCACCGCATGTGCTGGCGCCACTGCTGCTGGAGTTCTTCTCCGCGTAGAGCCGGGCGTCGGTCTCAAATCTCAGGTCTCAGCGACGTCCGGTCCCGTCAGACGTCAGGTGTCAGGTGTCAGGCGACCGATGCCGTCACGCGCCGCGTGGAGGCGATCGTCGCCGAGCCGACCACCCGCGTGCCGTCGTACAGCACGACCGCCTGGCCGGGGGCCACTCCCCGCACCGGCTCGGTGAAGGTCACGCGCAGCTCGCCGTCGACCAGTTCCGCGCTCACCTCGGTCTCGCCGCCATGGGCCCGCAGCTGCGCGGTGTACGTCCCCGGACCCGTCGGCGCCGCCCCGCACCAGCGGGGCTTGATCGCGGTCAGGGCGGTGACGTCCAGCGCCTCCACGGGGCCGACCGTGACCGTGTTGTTCACCGGGGAGATGTCGAGGACGTAGCGGGGCTTGCCGTCCGCGGCCGGGTGCCCGATCCGCAGCCCCTTGCGCTGGCCGATGGTGAAGCCGAAGGCGCCGTCGTGGGTGCCCACCTTCGTACCGCCCTCGTCGACGATGTCGCCCTCAGCCGTACCGAGGCGGTTCGCCAGGAAGCCCTGGGTGTCACCGTCGGCGATGAAGCAGATGTCGTGGCTGTCCGGCTTCTTCGCGACCGCCAGTCCCCGCTCCTCGGCCTCGGCCCGGATCTCGTCCTTGGTGGTGAGGGTGTCGCCGAGCGGGAACATCGCGTGCGCGAGCTGGCGCTCGTCGAGCACCCCGAGGACGTACGACTGGTCCTTGGCCATGTCGCTGGCGCGGTGCAGTTCGCGGCTGCCGTCCTCGCGCTCGACGACGGTGGCGTAGTGGCCGGTGCAGACGGCGTCGAAGCCCAGCGCGATCGCCTTGTCGAGCAGCGCGGCGAACTTGATCTTCTCGTTGCAGCGCAGGCAGGGGTTGGGGGTGCGGCCCGCCTCGTACTCCGCGACGAAGTCCTCGACGACGTCCTCGCGGAAGCGCTCGGCGAGATCCCAGACGTAGAACGGGATGCCGATGACGTCGGCCGCGCGGCGGGCGTCGCGGGAGTCCTCGATGGTGCAGCAGCCGCGCGCACCCGTGCGGAAGGACTGCGGATTCGCGGAGAGCGCCAGATGGACACCGGTCACGTCGTGGCCGGCCTCGGCGGCACGTGCGGCGGCGACGGCGGAGTCCACGCCGCCGGACATGGCGGCGAGCACACGGAGGGGACGCGGGGAAGTCTGAGTCATAGCGCTACCAGGGTAAGGGGCCCGGGGAACCAGAGGCTCGCGAGTATGCGTTGAACAGCGCATGGGAAGCGATGAGAAGCGCGGCGGACAGCGGCGGATCAGCAGACGAGCCGCGCTGATCGGCGGCACGGCCGCGGTGGTGGGGGCGGGTGCGGTGGCCCACGACGAGCTGCGACGGGTCTGGTGGCAGGTGCCCGGCGTGCAGAAGAAGCGGGTGGAGGGTGAGCTGGACCACCTCGGAGCGGTCTGGACGGCGGCGGCCCGGGCGAACTGGCGCCAGGCGGACCGGCCCGACGACTACCACATCGACCGGGTGGTCATCCATGTCGTGCAGGGCAGCTATCCCACCGCTCTGAAGGTCTTCAAGAACCCGGGGCACGGCGCGGCCACGCACTACGTGGTGGGCAAGGACGGTCGCGTCGCCCAGATGATCCGCGAGCTCGACGTCGCTTTCCACGCGGGGAACCGCGAGATGAACGAACGGAGCATCGGCATCGAGCACGAGGGCTTCGTGGACCGGCGCCGCGACTTCACCGATGCCATGTACGTGTCCTCGGCGAAGCTCACCGCGGGGATCTGCGTGCGGTACGGGATACCGGTGGACCGCGGGCACATCATCGGCCATGTGGAGGTGCCGGGGACGGACCACACGGACCCGGGACCGCACTGGGACTGGAACCGCTATCTGAAACTGGTACGCGGCCAGATGCCGTCGGCCCGGCAGATGGCGGAGAAGAAGGCCTGAGCCCGGTCCGCGGCGACAGGTTCCCGGGACTCGACCGAGCCCCAGGGACGCGGCTCAGCCCCGGCAAGACGATCTAGCTGAGGCCCGCGGCACGGGCCCGCTGCACCACCGGTCCGATCGCCTCGGCCACCGCCTTCACATCCGCCCTGGTGGAGGTGTGGCCGAGGCTGAAACGGAGCGTGCCGCGCGCGAGGTCGGGGTCCGAGCCGGTCGCCAGCAGGACATGGCTGGGCTGGGCGACACCGGCCGTGCACGCCGACCCGGTGGAGCACTCGATGCCCTGGGCGTCGAGCAGCAGGAGCAGGGAGTCCCCCTCGCAGCCGGGGAAGCTGAAGTGCGCGTTGGCGGGGAGCCGGTCCGCCGGGTCCCCGCCGAGGACCGCGTCGGGCACGGCCGTACGGACGGCGTCGACCAGTTCGTCACGCAGGGCGCCGATCTCGCGGGCGAACTCATCGCGCCGCTCGGCGGCGAGCCGGCCCGCGACCGCGAAAGCGGCGATCGCGGGGGTGTCGAGGGTGCCGGAGCGCACATGCCGCTCCTGGCCACCCCCGTGCAGGACGGGGACCGGGGTGTACTCCCGGCCGAGGAGCAGGGCCCCGATGCCGTAGGGGCCGCCGATCTTGTGGCCGGAGACGGTCATCGCGGCGAGCCCGGAGTCGGCGAAACCGACGTCGAGCTGGCCGAAGGCCTGGACGGCGTCGGAGTGCAGCGGAATCTCGAATTCCCGCGCCACGGCGGACAGTTCCGCCACCGGCATGACGGTGCCGATCTCGTTGTTCGCCCACATCACGGTGGCGAGGGCCACGTCGTCGGGGTTCCGCTCGACGGCTTCGCGCAGGGCGTCGGGGTGCACCCGTCCGTACGCGTCGACCGGCAGATACTCGACGGTCGCGCCCTCGTGCTCGCCGAGCCAGTGGACCGCGTCGAGCACGGCGTGGTGTTCCACGGGGCTGGTGATGACCCGGGTACGGGCGGGCTCCGCGTCCCGGCGCTGCCAGTACAGACCCTTGACCGCGAGGTTGTCCGCCTCGGTGCCGCCGGCGGTGAAGACCACCTCGCTCGGGCGCGCGCCGAGCGCCTCGGCGAGGGTCTCGCGGGCCTCCTCGACGGCACGGCGGGCCCCGCGCCCGGCGGCATGCAGCGCCGAGGCGTTGCCGGTGACGGTGAGCTGCGCGGTCATCGCCTCGACGGCCTCCGGCAGCATCGGAGTGGTCGCAGCGTGGTCCAGGTAAGCCATGGTGGCCACGATTCTACGAGGCATGGCGGGGGCGCGGAGGCGGCGCAGGGGGGCACATGTGCGCGGAGCCCGCCACGCCCGACCGCGGGGGCGGGCGCAGGGCCCCGCGGTCAACGCGGTTGGCGCAGTCCCGCGATGAGTAGTCCGACCAGCCGGCGCGCGTCGTAACGTGCGTCGCTGCCGGAACCGATGCAGAGATTCCCGACTCCGCGCATGAGCTCGTAGGGCTCCACGTCGGACCGGATCTCGCCGGATGCGGCCGCCGCGTCGAGCAGCTCGCCGCACACGGGCACGAGACGGTCGAGGAAGTAGCTGTGCAGCGTCTCGAAGCCGGCGTTGTCCGACTGGAGCACGGCGGCGAGTCCGTGCTTGGTGACCAGGAAGTCGACGAAGAGGTCGATCCAGCGCCCCAGGGCGGCGTGCGGAGTCGCACCGGACGCCAGCAGGGCGGGGCCGGCCTCGGCGCAGGCGTCCACCTGGTGCCGGTAGACGGCGATGATGAGATCCGCCCGCGTCGGGAAGTGGCGGTAGATCGTGCCCATCCCGACGCCCGCCTCCGCCGCGATGTCGCGGACCGGCGCCTGGACCCCGGATCTGACGAAGACCGTCGCGGCCGCCTCCAGCAGAGTCTGCTGGTTGCGCCGTGCGTCCTTGCGCCGGGAGCCGGCCGAGCTTCCCGCGCCTTGGTCGCCGTCGTTCAACGCGGCACCCCTTCCATGAGTTTCCCGCGACTCTCCTGAGACTCCTGCGAGCCTTGCAAAGCGGAACACCGCTCCGTATCGTTGGCGGAGCGGGGTTCCGTTTTTCTCATGATGCCAGAACCGGGCCGGGCGACCACGCCGCAACCGCCGCCCTGCCCCGGCCCGACACCGCGGCTGCCGGGCCCGTGCCTGCCACCTCCACCGTGCACAGCAACCGAACGGAAGCATTGCCATGCCCGAATCCATCATCGCGACCGCACCACGTATCGCGAGTGCCCCCACGACGATCGTGTCCGCCAAGCCCGTGGTCCTGCCCGCCCCCGGCCGCGGCGAGGACCTCCAGGTCCGCGTCTCCGCGCCCGCGACCGGCGGCGACCTGCCCGTCATCGTCCTCTCGCACGGTTTCGGCTGGTCGATGGACGGTTACGCTCCGCTGGCCGACTTCTGGGCCGCCCGCGGCTTCGTGGTCGTCCAGCCCACCCATCTCGACTCGAGAACGCTCGGCCTGCCTGCCGACGACCCCCGTACGCCGCGGATCTGGCGCATACGCGTCGAGGACCTGGTGCGTGTCCTCGACGGGCTCGACGTCCTGGAGGCCGCCGTGCCGGGCCTCGGCGGACGCCTGGACCGCAGCCGTACCGCCGTGGCCGGCCACTCCTGGGGAGCCCAGACGGCGAGCACACTCCTGGGCGCGCGGGTCCTCGACTCCGACGGCGTTCCCGGGGAGGACCTGTCCGACTCTCGCGTGATGGCGGGCGTGCTGCTGACCCCACCCGGCCGGGGCGGCGACGACCTGACTCCGTTCGCCGTCGAGAACCTGCCCTTCATGAACCCGTCCTTCGACGGCATGACCATGCCGGCTCTGATCGTCGTGGGTGACCGGGACCAGTCGGCGCTCACCACCCGGGGGCCGGACTGGTTCACCGACCCCTACACCCTCAGCCCGGGAAGCAAGAGCCTGCTCACCCTGTTCGGGGCGGAGCACTCGCTCGGCGGCATCCCGGGGTACGAGGTCGCGGAGACGACGGACGAGAGCCCCGAACGCGTCGCTCTGGTCCAGCAGTTGACGTGGGCGTATCTGCGCAGTGCGCTCGACCCCGCCGACACCAGTTGGAAGATGGCTCAGGCCGCGCTGGAGGAGGACCCTCACCCGCTGGGGTCGCTGCGGAGCAAGTAGGCCCCGCCGAACGCCGAACGCCGACCGCCTCCCGCGGCGCTGCGGGAGGCGGTGGGTGCGGCGCGGCGAGGAACCGCACGCGCGCGCCCAAGTCGTAGGGCGGTCAGCCGCCGAAGCTCCAGACGACGGTGCCGTTCATGGCCACGAGCACGCCGAGGACGACCAGGTCGGCGACGCCGAGGGCGAGTCCGAGGAGGGCGCGGCCACGGCGTGCGGTGCCCCGCCACAGAGCGAGGGAGGCGAGCACGATGGCGGTCGGGCCGAGCAGGATGTTCATCACGAGCAGGCCGACGAGGCCGAGTACGAAGGCTGCGACGGCCATGCCGTCCGCGTCGCGGCGGCCCGTCGGACGGGTGCGCGCGGCCGAGTTGGGGTTGCTTGGGGTGCCGGAGTCCGGCGTGTCCGCGTTGGGCAGGTCGGATTTCGGCAGGTCGGAGTGCGGAGTTCCGGCGTGCGGGGCGCTGCGGTCGGTGTGCTGGGTGCGGTCGCTGTGGTTCACGCGGTCGCTGTGCTTGACGGCGGAGAGCTGCATGTCCGGTTCGGCTCCTTCCGGGTCAGTGCTGACGGGCGCGACGCTCGCGCACGGCGAAGACGAGAAGCCAGACGCCGATCACGGCGCAGGCGACGAAGCTGGCGGAAAGGGGGAGTTGGGCCACGGCGCCCAGCAGGATCCCCAGGAGGAGCAGTGCTGCGACGAGGGCGATCATCGTCATCCTTTCGACATTTCGGTGAACATTTGTAGGTACGACTGTTCACTGACTGGCGAGTCTACACTTCCTTTATCCGGAGAACGGTTGTTTACTCAGTTCCATGAGTCACACCGCCGGAATCCGCCAGGCCCAGAAGCAGAAGACCCGTCAGGCCCTCCTGGACGCAGCGCTGCGGCTGCTCGAGGAGCAGAGTCTGAGCAGTCTCGGGCTGCGCGAGGTGACCCGGGCCGTGGGCGTGGCGCCGACGGCCTTCTACCGCCACTTCCGGGACACGGCCGACCTCGGTGTGGCGCTGGTCGAGGAGACACTCGGCAGTCTGCACGCCACGATCGGCGAAGCGCTCACCGAGGAGGCGGACGATGCGCGTATCGACCGGACCGTGAACCTGATCATGGATCTCGTCCGCACCTCCCCCGCGCATGTCCGCTTCATCGCGCGGGAACGGCACGGCGGAGTGCAGTCCGTACGCGCGGCGATAGCCGAGCAGTTGCGGCAGTTCGGCGACGAGGTCGCGGCGGCATTCGCCGACGAGCCCGAGGCGGACGGCTGGAGCGCCGCGGATGTGCGGATGCTCGCCGGGGTGTACGTGGACCACATGGTCATGACGGCGTCCGCGTTCCTGGAGGCCGGGCCCGAGGGGCTCGACCGGGCGGCCTCGCTGGCCCGCCGTCAGCTGCGGCTGATCAGCCTCGGCCGCCGGCACTGGCTGGACTGACGGTGCCCTCCCCGTAGAACGCGACGATCCCCGCCGCGGCGCGCGCCAGTTCGGCACGCGCCTGCGGCGGGGAGAGCACCTCGACGCTCTCACCGAAGGCGAGGAGCACGCGGACCGCCGCCAGGGAGGTGAGGGCGAGCTCCACCCTGGACCAGCGCGGAACCTCCGCGCCCGCCTGCCGCCCGGACCCCTTCGGCGTTTCCGCGCCCGCCTGCCGCCCGGACTCCACCGGCTCCTCGGGCACGGGCTCGCCGGTCAACCGGCTGCCGTGCATCCGCAGAAACAGGTCCAGCCGCTCCTGGCTCACCCGCGCCGTCACGAAAACCTCCGCGGGCCGGTCCTCCACCTGACGGCGCAGCACTTCCCAGACGTCGGCCAACTCCTGACCGGCACGCCGTCGCACGGGGTCGTCGGTGACGGCGGCGGACAGCACCCGGTCGGCCCGGAAGAGGCGGGGTGCGCCGCGGTGATCGGCGACCAGGTACCAGATCCCGGCCTTCACGACGAGGCCGTACGGGTCGAGGGTGTACGTCCGAGGTTCGGTGGTGCCGCTGTGGCGGTAGCGCAGTCGCACCCTGCGGTCCGTGAAGACGGCCGAGTTGAGCGCGTCCAGATCGACGGCCGGACCCGGTGCCTTCATCCAGCGCGCCGGGTCCACCAGGATCCGGCGGCTGGTCAACTCGGCACCGGGCCGGTGCGGTTCGGGCAGCGCGGCCATCACCTTGCGCAGCGCGGAGCCCAGTGCCTCGTCGAGGCCGAGGGCGCTGTGGGCGCCCTGAGCAGCGAGGACGAACAGGGCGCGGGACTCGTCCGCCGTCAGCCCGGTGACATCCGTACGGAAGCCCGGCAGCAGGGCGATCCCGCCGTGGCGGCCCCGCTCGGCGTAGACGGGGACACCGGCGGCGGAAAGGGCCTCGACGTCGCGGTAGATGGTGCGTACGGACACCTCCAGGCGCTCGGCGAGCTCGGCGGCGGGCACGAGACCGCGGGTCTGGAGCAGCAGGAGGATCGAGAGCAGCCGGTCGGATTTCACGTGGCGAACGTCTCCGGAAAACATGACGGGAGGTGTCAGGTTATCCCGGAACAGTGCGTGTGGCCGGCGAGCAACGAGTTCGCGGGACTGGCGAGTTCGAGGAGATGGATGACATGAACGATCCCCGCCCCCTGTACGAGCGCGCGGCCGAGCAGTTCGCCGGCCTGGTGAAGATGGTGACACCGGACCGGCTGGACGCTCCGACGCCGTGTACCGAGTTCGACGTACGGGCCCTGCTCTCCCATGTCGTGGGTGGCACGCACCGGATCGCGCTCGTCGGTGAGGGAGGCGACGGTCTGTCGGTGCCCGCCCGCGCGGACGGCATCCCGGATGACGGCTGGAGCGCGGCGTACGACGCGGCGCGCAGCCGCTTCGGCGAGGCATGGGCGGACGACGCGAAGCTGGCGCGTCCGGTGACGGTGCCGTGGGGCGCCGAGGTTCCGGGAGCGGCCGCGGTGGGCGGCTACGTCATGGAGACCCTGACCCACACCTGGGACCTGTCCCAGGCGCTGGGGCATCCCCTCCCCCTGGACCAGGAGCTGGCGGAGATCATTCTGCCGCTGGCCCGGGAGGTACTCCCGGTCGAACCCCGCGGGGGGCCCGTCCCCTTCGGGGCCGTGCAGGAGGCACCGGAGGGCTCCGACGCGTACGCACGGCTGGCGGCGTGGATGGGCCGTACGGTGTGAGAGCAGGCCCGGACCCGGCCCCGGGAGCGGCGGTCGCCGCTCCCGGAGACGGACCCGGGACCTGTGGTCACCACTCCTTGCTGACGGGCCCCGGAGCGGGCCCGGAGCGGACGTCACCGCTCCTGGAGCCGGGCCGCCAGGTGCTCGATGCGCTGTCGCCAGGAGTCGAGCGCGGCCCGGGTGTCCAGGTCCGCCGGGCCCGTCTGGGTCAGGACGAGGCGCGGGCCGTGGCCGGTGCCCTGGCCCAGGTCCCAGCGGACCTCGCCGCCGGAACGCCAGGCGTAGACGAGCAGTTCGGGGGCGTGGACCTCGACGACCGGTCCCGCGGGGGCGACGGGTGCGGTGAATCCCTCGGGCACCGGTGCGCCGGCCTCGGGAGTCCCACCACCGGTCAGGAGGTCCCAGACCGTCCCGGCGGGACGGACGAGCTGCCGCTCGAAGCGGATCCGCAGGCCGTCGGCCGTGTCCTCGACCGTGCCGGCGGTGAGGCCGAACCGCTCGATGTACGCCTCGTGCAGGGCGCCCGCCGCGTCCCCTTCGACGTCGGGCGCCCTGCCGTCGAGCAGTTGCGCCAGCGCCGTGATGCAGATGTGCCAGCCGGAGGCGAAGCTCGCCGCCCCGAACCGGTCGCCGAAGGTGTGCACCAGGGTCAGCAGCGACCCGTCGCCGTCCGGTGTGATCTCCCAGCGCAGATGATCCTCGCCCCAGGTGAAGGCGAACACGTGCGGCTCGTCCGCGTCGGTCACGGTGCCGGTCATGCCGGGCTCTGCCTCACCGGGGAAGAGGAACCCGATGGCGCCGCCGGGACGCAGCTCCACGGTCACCTCGGAGGGGAACCACCGGGCGAGGTGTTCGGGCGTGGTGATCGCGGCCCAGACCTTCTTCGGCGGGTGTGCGAGCCGGCGCTCCATCCGCAGCGCGTTGCGTCCGTCCTCGGTGGTGAGGGTGTCGGGGTGCGGGGTCATGAGGAGTCGTCCTCCATCGCGTCGAGATGGCGTTCGAGGGCATCGAGGCTCCCCGCCCAGAGATGGCGGTAGTGCGCGAGCCAGGCGTCGAGCTCCGCGAGGGGCTCGGGGCTCAGCTCGTACCAGCGGCGCTGCGCGTCCTGCCGGACCCGGACCAGCCCGGCCTCGCGGAGCACCCGCAGATGCTTGGAGGTACCGGGCTGGCTGAGGCCGAGCCGTTCGGTGAGTTCACCGACCAGATGCGGACGCTCCAGGAGCAGGTCGAGGATTCTGCGCCTGCTGGGCTCCGCGAGCACGTCGAACGGTATGGGCATACCGTGAACATACTCACTGGGTTATATAACCGCAAGAGAATGAAGCGTAGTGCGGGGCGGCACCCTTACCGACTGCCGTACTTGCCGGCACCTTCACCGGCTGCCGTACCAGCGCGGCACCTTCAGCGATCCGCGGACGGGCGCGGCGCCTTCGCCAGTTGCCGGGACTGGGCGACGAGCCGGTCGCGGCTGTCCCAGACCTCGGCGTCCTCCTCCAGGAATCCGCCCGCGAGGTTGCGGGTGGTGATGGAGACCCGCAGCGGGCCGGGCGCCGGACGGCAGCGGATGTGTGTGGTGAGCTCCACCGTGGGCGTCCAGCCGGTCAGCCCGAGCTCGAACGAGGTCGGCGGCAGGGCGTCGACCGTCAGGAGCAGCGAGAAGGGGTCCGCGTCACGCCCGTCCGCGAGCGAGAACCAGCCGCGCATCTCCCCCTTGCCCGAAGGCGCCCCGACGGCCCAGCCGACGGTCGCCGGGTCGAGCCGGATGTTCAGCCGCTCGGTGATGGCGGAGCTGCCGGGGATCGCCACCGGACCGTCCGCGGGGCCCAGGCACTGCCCGTAGGGGGGCATGGCCGGCGGGGCCGCGGACGTGCGGACCTCGTCGGAGAGCGCGTCGAGATCGCCGTAGGTGGCGAGCACGCGAATGCGCTCGACCTCGGTGCCGTCCTCCTCGAACTGGACGAGGGAGGCCTGGCCGGTGGAGAGCGTGCGGCCGGTGCGGACGATCTCGGTACGGATCATCGCGGGACCCGGCTGCGACGCGGTGAGGTAGTGCGCCGAGACCGTGAAGGGGTCCGCGTGGGGCAGGGCCTCGCCCAGGGCGCGGCCTAGTACGGCCAGCAGGTACCCGCCGTTGACGGCGCGGACGATCGTCCAGCCCGCCGAGAGCTCCGCGTCGTAGACGCCCGGTGCGCGCAGGGACACAGCGGTGTCGCGGTCGAACTCGCTGTCCCCGATCGATGCCTGAACTGCCTGTGCCATATCGGTACGGTACAACAGGCAATTACTGAGCGGTAGCTTTCTCGCCACGAAGCTGGGCCGGCCCCGGGTACGGGCCCCGGATACGGCTACGCCTCCTCCGCGGCGGACGAGCGCCGGTTCCAGGCTCGGGGTGCGCGCCAGTTGAAGCGCATCGCGGCCAGCCGGAGCAGGAAGGCGGTCATGACGGCGGCCCCGCTGGTGAACGCGTTCAGCATGTCGAAGCGGATGCACAGCACGACCATGGTCGCGCCGACGATGGCAGGCACTGCGTAGAGGTCGCGGTCCCAGCGCAGCAGGGACGGGACCTCGTTGGCGAGGACGTCCCTCAGCACACCGCCGCCGACCGCGGTCGCGAGGCCGAGCACCGCGGACGAGGTGAGGCTGAGCCCGTACTCGTACGCCTTGGTCGTGCCCGTGACGCAGAACAGGCCGAGGCCGGCCGCGTCGAACACGTTGACCCCGGACTGGATGCGCTCGACCTGCGGGTGCAGGAAGAAGATCAGTGCGGCGGCGACCAGCGGCATGACGAAGTACCCCAAATCCGTGAAGGCCGCCGGGGGCACGGCCCCGATGATCAGGTCACGGAACAGCCCTCCGCCCAGCGCGGTGACCTCGGCGAGCACCGCGATGCCGAAGACGTCGAAGTTCTTGCGCACGGCGAGCAGTGCACCGGAGATCGCGAAGACGAAGATTCCGGCGAGGTCGAGCGAATGCTGGACGGAGGGCGTGAACAGTTCTTGGAGCACCGGACGATTGTGCCGGTTCTACTCCTTGGTGGTGTCCCGCGGGCCCTTGGCCTCGTCCGCGTCGGTGGCCTCGGCCACCGGCGTCTCGGACCCGGCGACCGGGGCGTCGGGCTCGGCGGCCTTCGCGACCGGCTTCTCGACCACGGCGGCCTCAGGCTCGGCCCCGGGAGCCTTGGCCACAGCGGCCTCAGGCTCGGCCTCGGCGGCCTTCGCGACCGGATTCTCGACCACGGCGGCCTCAGGCTCGGCCCCGGGAGCCTTGGCCACAGCGGCCTCAGGCTCGGCCTCGGGCTCGGCCTCGGCGGCCTTCGCCACCGGCGCCTCGGACACGACCGGATCAGCGACCACCGCGGCGGCCTCCGCCGACTCCTCCGACTTCGGCTTCGCGTCGACGATGTCGATCGCCTCCCGCGCCGACGCGATCACCACGTCCTGCGGGACCTGGTCCGGCGCGTTCTCCGGGTGATGGCAGGCCACTTGCTGCCCAGGCTTGAGGGCGATCAGCGGCGGCTCCTGCGTGGTGCAGATCTCCGTCGCCTTCCAGCACCGGGTGTGGAAGCGGCAGCCCGTCGGCGGCGAGATCGGCGAGGGCACGTCGCCCTTGAGCAGGATGCGCTCGCTCTTGACGCCGCGACGGCGCGGATCGGGCACCGGCACCGCCGACATCAGCGCCTTCGTGTACGGGTGCATCGGCGCCTCGTACAGCGACTTGCGGTCCGCCAACTCCACGATCTTGCCCAGGTACATGACCGCGATGCGGTCCGAGACGTGCCGGATCACCGACAGGTCGTGGGCGATGATCACGTAGGTGAGGCCCAGCTCTTGCTGGAGGTCGTCGAGCAGGTTCACCACCTGCGCCTGGATGGAGACGTCCAGCGCGGAAACCGGCTCGTCGGCCACGACCAGCTTCGGCTTCAGGGCGAGCGCGCGGGCGATGCCGATGCGCTGGCGCTGGCCGCCGGAGAACTCGTGCGGATAGCGGTTGTAGTGCTCGGGATTGAGACCGACCAGGCCCAGCAGCCGCTGGACCTCCTTCTTGATCCCGCCCTCGGGCGTGACGCCCTGGAGCTTGAACGGCGCGCTGACGATCGAGCCGACCGTGTGACGCGGGTTCAGCGATCCGTAGGGGTCCTGGAAGATCATCTGGACGTCCCGGCGCAGTGGACGCATGGCGCCCACGCCGAGGTGCGTGATGTCGGTACCCTCGAACTCGATGGAGCCGCCGGTCGGTTCGAGGAGCCGGGTGATGAGCCGGCCCATCGTCGACTTGCCGCAGCCGGACTCGCCCACGACGCCGAGCGTCTCGCCGGGAAGCACGTCGAAGCTGATGCCGTCGACCGCCTGGACGGCGCCGGCCTGCCGGCGCAGCAGCCCCTTGGTGATCGGGAAGTGCTTGACCAGTCCGGTGACCTTGAGCAGCGGCTCGGGCGAGGAGGTGGCCTGCTCCGGGATCGTCATCTCGGAATCCTTTGTCTCACTCACAGCTTCGGCGCAATCTCTTCGGTCCAGATCCGCGTGCGGTCCTCCTGCGACATGTGGCAGGCCGAGTGGTGCCGGCTGCCGACCTCACGCAGGTTCGGCCGCTCGGTGCGGGTGATTCCGCCCTTGGGCACATCGGCGTACGGACACCGCGGGTGGAAGGCACAGCCACTGGGGATGTTGATCAGGCTGGGCGGGGAGCCCTTGACCGGGATGAGGCGTTCGGTCTGGTCGCGGTCGATGCGGGGCATCGATCCCAGCAGGCCCCAGGTGTAGGGGTGCTGCGGCTCGTAGAAGACCTTCTCGGCCGGACCGCGCTCGACGCAGCGGCCGCCGTACATCACCAGGATGTCGTCGGCCAGCTCGGCGACCACACCCAGGTCGTGGGTGATGATGATGACCGCGGAGCCGAACTCCTTCTGCAGATCGCGGATCAGGTCGAGGATCTGCGCCTGGACGGTGACGTCCAGGGCGGTGGTCGGCTCGTCGGCGATGAGTAGCTCGGGGTTGTTGACGAGCGCCATCGCGATCATCGCGCGCTGACGCATACCGCCCGAGAACTCGTGCGGGTAGCTGTCCACGCGCTTGTGGGGCTCCGGGATGCCCACCCGGTCCAGCAGCTGGACGGCGCGCTTCATCGCCGTCTTTTTGTCCACCTTGTTGTGGACCTGGTACGCCTCACTGATCTGCTTGCCGATGGTGTAGTACGGGTGCATCGCGGACAGCGGATCCTGGAAGATCATCGCCATGTCGCGGCCGCGCAGGCGGCGCACCTCGTCCGGATCGGCGGACAGCAGTTCCTTGCCGTTGAGCCAGATCTCGCCGGACAGGTGGGCCTTCTGCCGGCCGTACTGGCCGACGCGGTGCAGACCCATGATGCCGAGTGAGGTCACCGACTTGCCGGAGCCGGACTCGCCGACGATGCCGAGGGTCTTGCCCTTCTCCAGCTGGAAGGAGAGTCCGTCGACGGACTTCACGAGACCGTCGTCGGTGGGGAAGTGCACCTCGAGGTCGCGGACTTCGAGGAAGGCCGTCGAGGGGGCCGATCCCGCGGAGACGGGCTCGCCGACGGCGCCGGTCTTCGTCAGTTCGGTCATGAGAGCCTCACTCGGGGGTCGATCACTGCGTACAGGAGGTCCACGACAAGGTTCGCGAGGACCACGAAGAAGGCCGAGATGAGGGTGACCCCGAGGATCACCGGCAGATCGTGGTCGCTGATGGCCTTCACCGCGTTGTACCCGAGACCGTGCAGCGAGAAGGTGCTCTCGGTGAGCACCGCGCCGCCGACCAGCGCTCCGAGGTCGAGGCCGAGGACCGTGAGGATCGGGGTCATCGTCGAGCGCATCGCGTGCTTGCCGATGACCACGGGTTCGGTCAGGCCCTTGGCCCGGGCGGTACGGATGTAGTCCTCGTTGAGGACCTCCAGCATGGTGGCCCGGGTGAGCCGCGCATACATCGCGGCGTACAGGAAGGCCAGGGTGACCCACGGCAGGATCATGCCGTTGAACCAGGTAGCCGGATCGTCACCGAAGTCCGTGTCCGGGCGTCCGAACCAGCCGAGCTGGTCGGAGAAGAGCGCCAGGGACAGGATGCCGGTGAAGTAGATCGGCAGGGAGACACCGCCGAGGGCGATGCCCATCGCCGAACGGTCCAGCGGGGTACCGCGCTTGAGGGCGGAGACGATGCCGGTGGCGACACCGCCGATGACCCAGAGCACGACGGCACCGAGGGCGAGCGAGAGGGTGACCGGCAGCCACTCCAGGAGCAGCGGCCAGACCTCCTGCTCGGTCTTGAACGAGTACCCGAAGCAGGGCGCGGCGCACTGCGTCACGTCGGAACCGTTGGAGTACGTACGCCCGGCCACCAGCCCGACCACGAACTTGCCGAACTGGACCAGGATCGGGTCGTCCAGGCCCATCTTCTGCCGGATGCCCTCGATGGCCGCCGGGTCGGACTGCTTGCCGACGAAGTAGAGCGCCGGGTCCGTCCCGATCATCTTGGGGAACAGGAAGAAGATTCCGAAGGTCACCAGAGTGATGACCATCAGCATGACGATGACGGCGAAGATTCGCCGGATGAGATATGCAAGCACTGCGCTCGGCCCGACGGCGACCCGGGGGCCCTCTCTTCTGGAGAGGGCCCCGGGCCACCGCTCGCGGCCATCACCTGCCCTTCGTGCCTAGCGGGTGTGGCACTGGAACGTGAACTGACTGGGTTTTACTTGACGACGCCGAGCGAGGCGTAGTCGTAGCGGCCGTTGTAGGCGTCCGCGGTGTAGGCGTTGGTGAGGCGGGTGCTGCGCCAGGTGATCGTCTTGTCGTAGACGAAGGGCAGGTAGACAGCGGCCTCGGAGACCTTCTGGTTCATCTGCTTGTAGATCTCGCCGGCCTTGTCGGGGTCGGTCTCCGCGATGGCCTGGTCGAAGAGCTTGTTGATCGCCGGGTCGTTCAGCTCGGAGAAGTTGTTGTTACCGCTCTGGAGGATGAACCGGCCGTCGACCAGCGGCTGGGAGAAGCCCTGTCCGGTCGGGAAGTCCGCACCCCAGCCCATGATGATGATGCCGTAGCCCTTGTCCTTGACGACCTTCGGCGAACCGATGATGCCGGACGTCTGGGCGCCGTCGAACTGGTCGACCTGGGCGTCGATGCCGACCTGCTTCAGCGCGTTCTGCAGCGAGACGGCCGTGGCGACCTCGACGGGCTTGTTGTTGCGCACCGCGATGGTGGTCTTGAAGCCGTTCGGCTTGCCACAGGCCTTCAGCGCGGCCTTGGCCTTCGCGACGTTCGGCTTGCTGTCGTTCTTCAGGACCTCGTAGGGGTCGTACGAGGTGTCGGCGCCCTTGATGCCCGCGGGGAGCATGTTCGGGGCGATGTCGCCACCGGCCTGCGGGCCGCCACGGGCGGTCTGCAGGGACTTCTTGTCGGCGGCGTAGATGACCGCCTTGCGGCACTCGATGTTGTCGAACGGCGCCACCGTCTGCGGGAAGACCGCGTAACGGATGAAGCCGGTCTGGCCGTTGTCCAGGTTGCCCTTGTGCTCGCGCAGGGCGGTGGTGCGGGCCGCCTGGCCGATGCCCGTCGCGTTGATGTCGATGTCGAAGTCACCCTTGAGCAGGCGCTTGTCCATGTCGTCCGCGTTGGTCATGAAGGTGACCGAGATGCTGTCCGGGAGCGCCTTGCGGATCGTGTCCGACGAGGCCTTCCAGTTGGCGTTGCGCGACAGCTTCATCGACTTGTTCGGCGCGTACGAGTCGATCTTGTACGGACCGTTGGAGAAGGGCTTCAGGCCGTACTTGGCGGCGGTGTCCTTCTCCTTCTTGACCGGAGAGGCGGCCGGCATGGCGAGCATCTGCTCGAAGTCGCCGTTCGGCTTCGGGAGCTTGAAGATGATGGTCTTCGCGTCCGGCGTCTCGATGGCCTTCAGGCCGAGCTTGTCGGCGGACTTGTCCTTGTAGGGGCCCTTGTACTCCGACTTCGGGTCCAGGACCTGCATCAGGTAGACCGGACCGCCGGAGATGACGTCCTGGGCCCAGGTGCGCTCGATGCCGTACTTGATGTCCTGCGAGGTGACGGGCGTGCCGTCCTCCCACGTGACGTCGTCCTTCAGCGTGTACTTGTAGGTCTTGCCGTCGGGCGAGATCTCGGCCTTCGCGGTCGCGAGGTCCGGCACGAGCTCGGTGCTGCCCGCGCCCGGCGCCGGCTTGAAGCTGACGAGCTGGCGGGTGTAGTAGCGGGCGAAGTCCCACATGAAGCCGTAGTAACCGCGCTGCGGGTCCCAGGAGTCGGCGTCCTGCGTGCCGACGAACTTGAGCTCACCGCCCTTCGCGGTGGACGGGTTGGCGACCTTGCCGACGCCGGCGTTGAAGCCGGGCGTCTTGCCGGCTCCGTCCTTGTCGTCGTTGTTGTTGCCGCCACAGGCCGTGGTGGTGAGCAGGGCCGCGAGTACGACAGCCGTGCCTGCGGCAAGCCTGCGCTTCGACGTGCGATGGGTTGTCACGATGCTCGCAACCTCCGTGGTAGTCGCGGCCCTTGAGGGCCGCGGGTCTGGGCTGTCGCTCCTGACTGGTGGCAGGGGCTGGGCTGTGGGTCCGCAGGGCTTGCGGTGGTTCAGCGGGATCCCTTGGGATCCAGCGCATCCCGTACGCCGTCACCGAAGAGGTTGAAGGCGAGCACGGTGATGAAGATCGCCAGACCCGGGATGATCATGAACACCGGGTCGTCCTCGTATGTGCGCACGGCCGTCTGGAGCATCTCGCCCCACGACGGGGTGGGCGGCTTCACTCCGACACCCAGGAAGCTCAGCGCGGCCTCGGTGAGGATGTTGGTCGGGATCATCAGCGTCGTGTAGACGGTGATCGGCGCGACCAGGTTCGGCAGCAGCTCACGGAAGAGGATGTAGGACCGGCCGGCTCCCAGGCTGCGCGCCGCCTCGACGTACTCGCGCTCGCGTAGCGACAGGGTCTGGCCGCGCACGATGCGGCCGATGTAGGGCCAGCCGAAGAAGCCGATCACCAGGACCAGGACGGCGATGCGCAGTCCGGAGCCGGAGAACCCGAACAGTTCGTTCGGGGTGACGGAGATCAGGGCGATGATGAAGAGCAGCTGCGGGAAGGCGAGCAGCAGGTCCATGACCCGGCTGATCGCCGCGTCCACCCAGCCTCCGAAGTAGCCCGCGATGACACCGAAGAGGGTGCCGAGCGAGACGGCCACGAAGGCGGACAGGAAGGCGACCAGCAGCGAGATACGGGCGCCGTAGATGATCCGGCTGAAGACGTCGCGGCCGTTGACCGGCTCGACTCCGAGCAGGAAGTCGGAGCTGATGCCGCCCCAGCTGCCGATCGGGGTGCCGAGCAGCGGGTCGATCTGGTCCTCGTGCAGTTCCTCCGGCGGGTGGCCGAACGCGTCCACGATCAGCGGGGCGAGGAGCGCGACCAGGACCAGCAGGAGCACCACGACCCCACCGGCCAGCGCTACCTTGTCCCGCTTGAGGCGGACCCAGGCGATCTTCCAGGGTGAACGCCCCTCGATGTCCTTCTGCGGGACATCGGCGGCGACATCGACGGCCGCGGTCTCGGCCGCGCTCGTGTCGTGCAGTGGTGCCGTCATCGTGGTGGGGACCCCTCTCGGCCGGTGGTGACCGACCCATGCCCGCCGCTGTAGCGGCTTCGTTCACATCAGTGGTGCAGTTGTGTGTGGTGCGAGGAAAGTTTGAAGAAGCAGGTCGTACACGGGACCGAAGGGTCCTTGTTGCGGGGAGTCTTCAACGCTGCCGCGATCACCCGCCAGACCCCTCGGGGAATGTTTGCGTAAACGTGATGAGGGAAGCCGGTTTCCGTTATACGGACGGGACCGCCGACTGAGCGGAACGCCAAATGGCCCATATGGGACGGAAGTTCACCGATGCACCGCCCGTCACGCAGAGGCGGCTCATTCGAATACAAGGCGCGTCACGGGTTGCGCACACACAATCCGACCAGAACATCCGCGCAGGGCATGGAAAGAGGACGAATTCGCCCTCGGAAGCAGTGTGGTGGAAAACCGGCCGGGGCCGGTCGGTTCAGTGGCCGTGGGGCGGCGGATAGCCGTAACCGCCGGCCTGGGGGGCGCCGTGCGCGTCACGGTCGTAGAACGGCCGGGAGTTGGCCCGCAGCCACATCGTGACGGGGTCGTACTCGTCCGACATCGCGACGGTGGACACCGGCAGTCCCTCCGGGACGGCCGCGATCGACTGCTGCATCATCGCGCGGACCGCGTCCACCGACTGGCGTCCGGTGTCGTACAGATCGAGACCGATCGCCAGATACGGGGCGCCGAGCGCGGGCTGCACCCAGGCGCGGCGCAACGATCGGACGGCCGGGGTGCGGTGGGCGTTCTGCGAGAGCAGGGCGTAGAACTGCGGGATCTCGATCACCGGCTCGGACAGTCGCAGTGGTCCGGCGGGCATCCGGTCGAGGCCGGTGGCGATCCTGCGCAGATCGGGCCAGGGGATGCCCACACCGCCGCCGGGGGCGTGCGGATTGAGCCAGATGCCCCAGCGGTCGGGGTAGAGGGCGCGGGCGATGTCGAGGCCGCCGACGACCTCGTGCGCGCGGTTCCAGCCGGAGACGGCGAGCTCCTGGGCGGAGGTGACACAGGGGGCGTAGCCGACGCCGTCGACCTCCATGTTCCCGTACTGGGCGTCGGGCGAGCCCGCACGGCCGTGCCAGAGCAGCATCCAGACCTGGCCGCTCGCCGGGTCGGCCAGCGCCTTCAGCAGCGCCTCGTACGCGTCGTAGCGTCCGGGAGTCACCTGGCGCAGCATGTGCTCGACCTGCCCGGCCGCCGCGGTGCCTGACGCACTCACTGTGGGTTCCGCCCCTCTTCGCATCACGATTCAGCAGGTCATGAAACCAGCTTATTCGGCCGTTTCGACACCGACTTGACGACTACACGTGCTCTCGTTGGTAGAACGGCCGCACCCGGGCCAGCATCCAGTCGGCGACGGGGTCCTGGGCGACGTCCAGCAGGACGATGCTGACCGGCCAGCCGACCTGGACCCGGCCGAGCGCCCGACCGAGGGCGTCCATGGGCGCGTTGCTGCCGACCGCGTCCCAGCCGGACAGCTGCACACCGATGAACAGGGTGGGCGGGTCGCCCTCGATGGACGCGAGCGCCCGCCGCGCGGTGACGACCACTCCGGACTCCTCGAACTCACCGGCGGCGGCGGCCAGGAAGTCGACGGGCTCCTCCTGCCAGTCCGGCTCGAACAGCCGCACCCGCCCGCCGCTCGCCCCGACCTGCGGCCCGCCCGGTTCGTGGCGTCCGGCCCGGCAGAGCTCCGCCACGGCGGACGGCGGCAGCGGGGTGCCGACGACACCGCCCGGGTTGACGGCGATGCCCAGCTGCGGCGGCAGCCCGCGGGCGAAGTCGCGCGCGGGCGCCACGGTGAAGGGCATATGACTGCCCACACAGGTCAGGAACTGGTGCTCGGAGCTGAAGACCGGCACATACGCCTGTCCCTCGATCTCCGTGGTGGGCAGATCGAGGTTGGGGCTGTCCGGGCCGCCGCCGTTGGGCAGCGGCACCCAGAGGAAGCTGCGGCCGAGGACCTCCACGAGCCGGCCCCCGGCAGCCGGGTTGCCGAGGGAGGCGCCGAGCACCTCTTCGAGCTCGTTCGCCGGCCAGCCGCCGGACGGATGCGGATGCGCCTGTCCCTGAATGGTCATGTGCTGGTCTCTCCCCCGGCTCTCCTCTGTGCTTCCCCCGACCCTAATGCGCGCGCCCGCCGGGCCGGGGACGGGGCCGAGCGATCACTCCTCGCCGAAACCGACCCGTGACAGCACGGTCGCCGCGTCCCGGTCGAGCAGCACCGCCGAAGCGCAGCCGGCGGGCAGTTTCCCGGCCTCCGCGTCACCGATGAGCCGGCCCACGGCGCGCTGGTGCCGGGCGAAGGCGTAACCGGACACCCCGCGGCCGCGCTCGCGCTGTCCCTGCCGGGCGATCCCCGGGGAGACGTCGAGGAGAACGAGATGGAGCGCGCTGCCGCGGCGCCGCGCCTCCCGGCCCAGCCAGCGCCGCACCCAGGTCTGGGTCCCGCAGTCGTGCACGACCACGCTCTCGCCGGAGCGCAGGGCCCGGCGCAGGCCCGCGTAGTGGGCGAGCCGCACGAAGGGCCGGTAGACGGCGTACGGGAGGAACCTCGGCATCCTCGCGTCCCACCGGTCCCGCGTGTCCTGGGAGTCGATCCGCCGGCCGCTTGCCGCGCGTCTGATCAGTGTGGACTTCCCGCTGCCCGGCAGGCCCGACACCACCACGACGTCGCCCGCGGCGAACCCCAGGCTGTGCGGGCTGCGTCCCCCGCGGTCCCGCAGGTCACGCAGCACGGGCGCCGCCCCCAGGACGTCGCCGACCTCTCGGGCGGGTACCTGCGGCGGCGCAGGCACTCCCGCGGCGGTCGCATATGCACCGGACTGCTGCAAAGTCATCACCCTCCCCCTGTCGGGTCACCCCCCACACTTGCCCATGGAGCGTAAAGAAATGGTAATGCGACGAGGTCGATTTGCCGGTGAGGAGCGCCGTGCCGTCCGCAGAAAGCTCCCAAGCCGTCCGCTCCGGCCCCGAGCCCTCCGGCCTGGGGGGACGCCCTTCGGCGCGATGCGTGCAATGATGTGCCCGCCAACTGCATACCGGCCGCTTGAATCCACGCGGGAGAGTCCTGGCCACAGTGTGCGCCGGGCGCCGAAGGAGCAAGTCCCTCCCTTGAATCTCTCAGGCCCCGTACCGCGTGTGATGAGGCAGATCTGAAAAGCGAGCCGCGTTCGAGTGGCTCCACCCAAGGTGCAAGTCACGTCCACCAGTACGCGTGGTCGGGACGAACCTCTCAGGTTCCGATGACAGATGGGGAGGATTGTCCTCGCCGGCCATGCCCTGGGAGTCACATCCATGACCAGTTCCCCCCGTCTCACCGCCCTCGATGCCCTGCATCGCTCGCTGGGCGCGACCATGACCGACTTCGCGGGCTGGGACATGCCCCTGCGGTACGCCAGTGAGCGCGACGAGCACACCGCGGTCCGCACCCGTGCCGGCCTCTTCGACCTCTCCCACATGGGCGAGATCACCGTCACCGGCCCGCAGGCCGTGGACCTGCTGAACTACGCGCTCGTCGGCAACATCGGCACCGTGGGCCCCGGCCGTGCCCGCTACACGATGATCTGCCAGGAGGACGGCGGCATCGTCGACGACCTGATCGTCTACCGCCTGGCCGACACCGAGTACATGGTCGTCGCCAACGCGGGCAACGCCCAGATCGTGCTGGACGCGCTGGCCGAGCGCGCCGCGGGCTTCGACGCGCAGGTGCGCGACGACCGCGACGCCTACGCGCTGATCGCGGTCCAGGGCCCCGAGTCGCCCGGCATCCTCCAGTCGCTCACCGACGCCGACCTCGACGGGCTGAAGTACTACGCGGGCCTGCCCGGCACCGTCGCCGGCGTCCCGGCGCTGATCGCCCGGACCGGCTACACCGGCGAGGACGGCTTCGAGCTCTTCGTCCAGCCGCAGTACGCGGAGAAGCTGTGGCAGGCGCTGACCGAGGCGGGCGCCCCGGCCGGACTGATCCCGTGCGGGCTCTCCTGCCGCGACACGCTGCGCCTGGAGGCGGGCATGCCGCTGTACGGGCACGAGCTGACCACGGCGCTCACACCCTTCGACGCCGGCCTCGGCCGGGTCGTGAAGTTCGAGAAGGACGGCGACTTCGTCGGCCGTCAGGCGCTTCAGGCCGCCGCCGAGCGGGCCGAGACCGCACCCCCGCGCAAGCTCGTCGGCCTGATCGCCGAGGGCCGCCGGGTGCCGCGCGCCGGGATGTCCGTGGTCGCCGGCGGCCAGGTCGTCGGCGAGGTCACCTCGGGCGCCCCGAGCCCCACGCTCGGCAAGCCGATCGCGATGGCCTATGTGGACGCGGCCCACGCCGCGCCGGGCACCGAGGGTGTCGGGGTCGACATCCGCGGTACCCATGAGCCGTACGAGGTCGTCGCGCTGCCGTTCTACAAGCGCCAGAAGTGATCGTCCGCACTCCCCCCTCGTTCCCCAGCACTCCCCCGCGTACAGGAGAATTCAGGCCATGAGCAACCCCCAGCAGCTGCGCTACAGCAAGGAGCACGAGTGGCTGACGGCCGCCGAGAACGGCGTGTCGGCGGTCGGCATCACGGAGCACGCGGCCAACGCGCTCGGCGACGTGGTGTACGTACAGCTCCCGGAGGTCGGCGACACGGTGACCGCGGGCGAGACCTGCGGTGAGCTGGAGTCGACCAAGTCCGTCAGCGACCTGTACTCCCCGGTCAGCGGTGAGGTCACGGAGACCAACGAGGACGTCGTCAACGACCCGTCGCTGGTGAACACGGCGCCCTTCGAGGGCGGCTGGCTGTTCAAGGTGCGTGTCTCGGAGGAGCCGAAGGATCTGCTCTCCGCGGACGAGTACACCGAGTTCTCCGGCAACTGACCACCCTCACGACAGGGACTGTGATTCCGCGATGTCGAATCTGAACACCCCTCTGCACGAACTGGACCCGGACGTCGCCGCTGCTGTCGACGCCGAACTCCACCGTCAGCAGTCCACCCTCGAGATGATCGCCTCGGAGAACTTCGCTCCGGTCGCGGTCATGGAGGCCCAGGGCTCGGTCCTCACCAACAAGTACGCCGAGGGCTACCCCGGCCGCCGTTACTACGGCGGCTGTGAGCACGTCGACGTGGTCGAGCAGATCGCCATCGACCGCATCAAGGCGCTGTTCGGCGCCGAGCACGCCAACGTCCAGCCCCACTCGGGCGCCCAGGCCAACGCGGCCGCGATGTTCGCGCTGCTGAAGCCGGGCGACACGATCATGGGTCTGAACCTCGCGCACGGCGGGCACCTCACCCACGGCATGAAGATCAACTTCTCCGGCAAGCTCTACAACGTGGTCCCGTACCACGTCGACGCCACCGGCCAGGTCGACATGGCCGAGGTCGAGAAGCTCGCCAAGGAGTCCAAGCCGCAGCTGATCGTCGCCGGCTGGTCCGCGTACCCGCGCCAGCTGGACTTCGCCGCCTTCCGCCGCATCGCGGACGAGGTCGGCGCCTACCTGATGGTCGACATGGCGCACTTCGCGGGCCTCGTCGCCGCCGGGCTGCACCCCAACCCGGTGCCCCACGCCCATGTGGTCACCACCACGACGCACAAGACGCTCGGCGGACCCCGCGGCGGTGTGATCCTGTCGACGCAGGAACTCGCCAAGAAGATCAACTCCGCGGTCTTCCCCGGCCAGCAGGGCGGCCCGCTGGAGCACGTCATCGCGGCCAAGGCGGTCTCCTTCAAGGTCGCGGCCGGCGAGGAGTTCAAGGAGCGCCAGCAGCGCACCCTGGACGGCGCCCGCATCCTGGCCGAGCGTCTCGTCCAGGGCGATGTGACCGAGCACGGTGTCTCGGTCCTGTCCGGCGGCACGGACGTGCACCTGGTCCTGGTGGACCTGCGCAACTCCGAGCTCGACGGCCAGCAGGCCGAGGACCGGCTCCACGAGCTGGGCATCACGGTCAACCGCAACGCGATCCCGAACGACCCGCGGCCGCCGATGGTGACCTCGGGCCTGAGGATCGGCACCCCGGCGCTGGCCACCCGCGGCTTCCAGGACGAGGACTTCCGCGAGGTGGCGGACATCATCGCCGAGGCGCTGAAGCCGTCGTACGACAGTGACGCGCTGCGTGCCCGGGTGTCCGAGCTGGCCGCGAAGCACCCGCTGTACCCCGGTCTGAAGTAGTTTCGTACTCTTTTTGACAGGAAACCTCGGGGCACCGCGCACACTGGGCTGTGAGCGCGGTGCCCTCCCCCTTGTTCCGCCTTGTTCCGTCTTGTTTCGCCTCGCTCGTACCACCCGGCAGACAACGGCGTCTACCAACGTTCTAGGAGTCACCCGTGGCCATCTCGGTCTTCGACCTGTTCTCGATCGGCATCGGCCCGTCCAGCTCCCACACGGTCGGCCCGATGCGAGCGGCCCGTATGTTCGCCCACCGTCTGAAGAACGAGGGCGTACTGGACCGGACCGCCACCGTGCGGGCGGAGCTGTTCGGCTCGCTCGGCGCCACCGGCCACGGCCACGGCACCCCCAAGGCCGTCCTGCTCGGCCTGGAGGGGCACTCGCCCCGCACCGTCGACGTCGAGTCGGCGGACGCCGAGGTGGAGCGCATCCGCAGCGAGGGCCGGCTCCGGCTGCTCGGTGTGCAGGAGATCGACTTCGACTTCGACGAGCACCTGGTGCTGCACCGCCGCAAGACGCTGCCGTACCACGCCAACGGCATGACGGTCTTCGCGTACGACAGCGAGGGCGCGAGCGTGCTGGAGAAGACCTACTACTCCGTGGGCGGCGGCTTCGTCGTGGACGAGGACGCCGTCGGCGAGGACCGGATCAAGCTCGACGACACCGTGCTGAAGTACCCCTTCCGCACCGGCGACGAGCTGCTGCGGCTCACCCAGGAGACCGGCCTGTCCATCTCCGCCCTGATGCTGGAGAACGAGAAGGCCTGGCGCACCGAGGAGGAGATCCGCGAGGGTCTGCTGGAGATCTGGCGGGTCATGCAGGCCTGCGTCTCGCGCGGTATGTCCCGCGAGGGCATCCTGCCGGGTGGCCTCAAGGTGCGCCGCCGCGCCGCCAACTCCGCCCGCCAGCTGCGGGCCGAGGGCGACCCGCTGGCCCGTGCGATGGAGTGGATCACTCTCTACGCGATGGCCGTGAACGAGGAGAACGCCGCGGGCGGCCGGGTCGTCACCGCGCCCACCAACGGCGCCGCGGGCATCATCCCCGCCGTGCTGCACTACTACATGAACTTCGTGCCCGGCGCGGACGAGGAGGGCGTCGTCCGCTTCATGCTCTCCGCCGGCGCGATCGGCATGCTGTTCAAGGAGAACGCCTCCATCTCCGGCGCCGAGGTCGGCTGCCAGGGCGAGGTCGGCTCCGCCTGCTCGATGGCCGCGGGGGCGCTCGCGGAGGTGCTCGGCGGCAGCCCCGAGCAGGTCGAGAACGCCGCGGAGATCGGCATGGAGCACAACCTCGGCCTGACCTGCGACCCGGTCGGCGGCCTGGTGCAGATCCCGTGCATCGAGCGCAACGGCATGGCCGCGGTGAAGGCCGTGACGGCGGCGAAGATGGCGATGCGCGGCGACGGCAGCCACAAGGTGTCCCTCGACAAGGTCATCAAGACCATGAAGGAGACCGGCGCGGACATGTCGGTGAAGTACAAGGAGACCGCGCGCGGCGGACTCGCGGTGAACATCATCGAGTGCTGAGAGCCGCGACCGCGGCCCGACAGTGCGGCCCCCGGCGCTCCGCCGGGGGCCGCGCGTGTGTCCGCTGCGTCAGGCCTTGTTCAGGTGGGCCCAGAACTCGTCGAACGACAGGAGCTTGTCCTTGTCGGTGTCCTGCGCGGCGATCACGGCCTCGGCCACCGGCTCGGTGACGTTCCAGTCACCCATCTGTGCCATGGCCGACTTGTACTCGGCCGCAGTGATGAAGCCGTCGCCGTCCGCGTCGTAGCGATCGAACGCCTTGCGTGCTTCCTCGATGTCCGCCACCGGTCCACCCCTTCTTGGTGCATTACTGACGGGGGTCAGATTATCCGCAGGGCGCCGCTGCGGTTCCGGCGCCCGCCCCCGGCCACGGACGCATGAGCGACGAGCCGGCACGGATACCGGCGGCGGCCGTGCGGCGGGGCTTCCCGCCGCAGGACAGCGCGACCCGCGTGACACGGCAGCCGAGCGCGCGGGACGCCGGGGTGATGGCTTCATCGCGCCTTCAGTGATCTTCACCGACGAGGAACCGGCGTGGGTGCGGGCCGAGTTGACTGCCACCGACGCCGACCGGCCGGCGCCGCGATGAACCCGTCGTTCCTGGCCGCCCTGATGGCGGGGCCGCTCCACGAACACGATCGACTCCCGCGGCGCGTGGGCGTTCCGGACGGCCGGCTTCCGCCGGTCGGCTCCGAGGCGGCGCTGACCGCCGACTGACAGGGCGTCACACAGCATTCCGCAGAGCGGAAGATGATTTTCGGCCCCACCCGGAGCGGATTCCGCCAAACCCGTGACCCGGTTCGTCACTCTCCGACAACGGGGGCTAACTTCATGGCGTCGCCGCCACACCAGGAGCACAGGGCTCCCAGGGACAAGCGGCGCAAGGGTGATGTCATCAGTGACGATCACAACCGACTCCTTCACGATCCGCCCCTTCACCCCCAACTGCCGTCTCCTCGTGGACGAGGGTGACCATGTCCTGATCGGGGTCTCCCCCGGCAACAGCTACTTCTCCGCCCGGCGCATCAGCGAGCTCGCGCGCTGGGCAGCGCCACGCTTCACCGCCGTGGACTTCGTCTACGCCGATCTACATGTGGCCTCCGTCTTCGCCGCCCTCGGCCACGCCCCCGAGCAGGCCGTCCGGCGCGCGTCCAAGGAACTCAAGGCGGTACGCCGGCGGATCCTCGGCGGGGTGGAGGCCGCGGGCCCGCCGGGGCGGCGGATCGGCGTGCGGGCGCTCTCGGAGTTCTCCGGCGATCCGGTGTACGCGCTGCTGCACCGGCGGGTGCGTCACTTCCTCGCCACCGACGAGGAGTTCCGCAAGAGCTGCGACCGTATGGTGCGGCAGTTCCTGGCCCCTCGGATCGGCGAGGGCGGGGCCGTCACACCCGAGCAGCGCTCGGCGTGCCTGGACTACATCGCCGCCGAACTCCCCTTCTTCCTCGACACCCCGGGGATTCTCGGCGTCCCCTCCTCCGTCTCCTGCTACCACGCGCTGATGCCGCTCACCGAGCTGCTCTTCGGCAAGGGCGGCGGACTGCGCGCCGCCCGCAACCAGGGCTACGCCGTCGTACGGCCGGACGCACCCGAGAGGAGCGCGGACGATGGACACCGGACAGCTGCAGCTTGACTTCCCGCTCTCCCGGCGGGGCGACGTGCTTCCCGCGGAGTGTGCCGCGCTGCGTGAGAGGGCGCCGGTGGCCCGGGTGCGGACCCTCACCGGTGACCACGCCTGGCTGGTGAGCAGCCACGGCCTGGCCCGCCAGGTTCTGGAGGACGACCGGTTCGGTCTGAAGGAGACGGCGTCGCCGGAGGCCCCGCGGCAGTACGCCCTCACCATCCCGCCCGAAGTCGTGAACAACATGGGCAACATCAACAGCGCCGGGCTGCGCGGGGCGGTGATGCGTTCGCTCAACCCGCGTGCGGACGACGGGCTGCGCGGCTGGTTGCGCACCCGGGCCGACGAGCTGGTCGAGGGGCTGCTCGCCGAGGGGCCGCCGGTCGATCTGCGGACCGCTTTCGCCGACCCGTTCTCGGCGGCGCTGCACTGCAAGGTGATCGGTGTCCCGTTCCGCGACTGGCGGCGGCTGATGTCCGGACTCGACATCGCGTTCATGACCAGCGCCCGGCCCTTCGACGGGGCCGGGCTGAACTGGTACAAGGACCTCGACTACATGGTCGAACAGCTCAATGTGCCCGAGGCGGAACGCGCCGGTCTGCTCGGCCGGCTCGCGGCACTGCGGGAGGACGAGGAGTCGGCGCACCTGACCGACGAGATGCTCGCCACCGTCGCCGTGTCCCTCTTCGGCGCGGGCGCGGTCTCCACCTCCGCCTTTCTGCTGCTCGCCGTCGTGGCGCTGTTGCAGCGCCCGGAGCTGATCGAGTATCTGCGGGAGCATCCGGAGCGGATGGGGCCCGCCGTCGACGAACTGCTGCGGTGGAACCTCTCCATCGGCGACGGACTGCCGCGGCTCGCCCTGGAGGACGTGAAGCTCGGTGACGTACTCGTCCGCAAGGGAGAGCTGGTGCTGGTCCTGGTGGAAGGGGCCAACTTCGACCCGGAGGTCTTCGAGGACCCGGACCGCCTGGACCTGGAGCGCACCCCCAACCCGCATCTCTCCTTCGGCGGCGGACGGCACTTCTGCCCGGCCTCCGCGCTGGGCCGGCTGCACGCGGAGACCGCGCTGACCGCACTGGTGACCCGGCTGCCGCGGATGCGGCTCGCCGTGCCGGCGGAGCAGTTGGTGTGGCGTACGGGATTCATCAAGCGGCTGCCGGAGAGGCTGCCCGTGCTGTGGTGACCCGCGCGCGCCCCGGTGCCCGGCGAGGTCGACCCCGGTCAAGGACGCCTTCACCACCGAGCTTTTCGCCACGTTGCCGCGGGAGTTGGCCGAGGACGCTCGCATCCAGTTC
>NZ_JBEOSJ010000012.1:0-223002 GCF_040302905.1 Streptomyces sp. NPDC096193
GGCTACCAGGACCCCACCGGCCTCTACCACTACGCGGCCCGCTACTACGACCCCAACATCGGCCGCTTCACCCAACCCGACCCCTCCGGCCAGGAGAAGAACCCCTACCTCTACGCCGAAGGCGACCCCGTCAACCGCATCGACCCCACAGGGCTCGCAGCGTGGGACGCCCTGGGCATGGTGGGCGACGCCATTCAAGGCGTAAGCCACCTGGTTGAAGGTGACACTCGGGCGCTCTGGGGCGACGTCGCAGGGTTCGTGGCAGGCGCCGCCGTTCTAGCCGTGTGCGAGAGCATCATGCTAGGTGGAGCTATTCCCACGGCCGGCGCATCGGCAGTGGCGGGGCAAGCGGTCTGCTTTGCGGGATCCTGGGGCGCCAGCACCTTTGTTTCCAACACAGTCGGCGGATAGATGAAATGCGAGTGGGAGGGTCTTCACCGATCCTCCCACCCCTCATAACCCTGGAGAGGACTACGATGAGTCGTCTGGGATGGACTGTTGAACAGGAAGCCGGAGTAAAGCGCTATTTCGCGATTGGCTCCTTCTTCACACTTCTCGGAATAATACTCTCCGTGGTGCTCATTGCCATGGGGAACATTGGAGGATGGGCACTCCTTGCGATCGTTGTCATCACATGGAGTGCTGGTTACCTGTTTCTCAAGACGACGCGCAAAAGCCAACCTTGACGCATGCGTCGCAATGCAACCGCGCTGGGCAGTGCCCATCGGGAGCTGCAGCTTGTCCAGTTGGTAGCGGCCGAGCGGGGTGGTGATCGCATGGGCTGCGACAGCTCAAGATGCCTCCAGCGTCAGGAGGTTGTTCAGGGGGCGCAGTGGCGTTGCCAGGCCACCGACCAGCCCCGCTCGCGGGTTTCCCAGTGCGGATGGACCGCCTCGGTCCAGCTCGGAGCGGGCCGTGCCCCCGGCGGACACATGGAAATCAGAGGGGGTGTCTACGGCGCGCCCGCTTGTGTGGCCAATGGTTGGGTATGCCTTCCGGGCAATGAGGCTCTGATGCCCCTGGGCGCCGTGGCCGTCGTTCACCGGCTGAAGATGGACACTGAGGCCGACCAGGACACCTCAACACCCGCAGCGCCGAGTACAACCGGATCACCGTGTGGAAGGCAGCCTGGGTTCCGGTTGTCTCCCACGGCGCGGCTGATCGCACCTCGGGCCTGTATCTGGATGCCACGACCGGCTACCTGAGCCGCTGGTCCCGCTACAACGAACGCCCCGGCAACTGGTCGGCGCGAAGTTGGTGTGGCTCAGCAGGCTCGACTTCGCGCTGGAAGACCGGTGGCAGCCGGCTCACCGGCTGACCACATACGAGAAGGGGACCAGCCATGTGGGCCGGTCCCCCTCCTGCTTCACCTACTGGCGCTCGAGCTACGTCAGCCGATCTTGCGCCACGTGCAGGTAGTTGCGGCCGACGTGCAGTGCCCGAACCCCGGAATGTTCACGAAGAACCCGTCGCTGTCCAGCATTCGCCAGTCCGGCGCGCCCGGAACCCGCTGAACGCCTTCTGGTTCTGCAAACTCGGGATGGCACCGCTCCCTACCTCTCGGCCCTTTCGTCGCCGTGCTTCGCGGGCTTCGCCGCAGGTCTGTAGCTGGTGTCCTGTGCGATGCTGCCGTCGCCCTGACGGCCGCACCGACCATGGGAACGTCCCTCGGTGCCACTGCTGGCTGCTACGCAATCTCTTGGAGCGCGAGTCAGATCGCACAGATGCCGTTCCAGTAACCGACATGCTCCGGGGATAGGGAGCTCTGCCCCCGAAGCACATCCACCGTGTCTAGAAAGGTATGGAGAATGGAGCAGGTGAGTGTTTCGCTGCAACGTAAGGCGCGCGTCAAGAGGCTGGTGACCATCCTGCGCGTGCTGATTGTGGTGAGTGTTGCTCTATCCGTCTACTTTATGACCGCCGGCATGGTTGCCGGCGGTGGGACGCTGCTCGTCATGATGGGCATCGCATGGGCCGTGTCAGAGATCGTGATGCGGAAAGCCAGTTCGTAAAGTCGCAAGTGCCTCAGACCCCCCGCAGACGGGTCTGAAGCACTTGCCTTCCCACAGGACCGCCGATGTGGGACGCCCTCGACCGTTCGGCGATGTGGTACAGGCTGATCGGCCATGGGCAACCCAGGATGGTGGGCCCTTCATGCGCTCCTACCCACCCTGACCCTTGACTGGCTGTTCTCTATCCGTTCGCGTTCTCGGTCGGCCTCGAACAGGACCCTGGAATAGCAGCAGGCGCCGCATTCGGGGCGGTATGCGCGGCCGGCACAGCGACCACGGCTACTGCTGCCGGTGTCCCGTTCCTCATTCCCCTGAGTACCGCTGGCTGCGCTATAGCTGGCGACACCGTCAGTATGTAACCGCCGGGGCAATGGAAGACTCCCTGTAAACACACAGAAAGGCGGTGGTGGTTCCAGTGCAGAACTCGACACCAGATGGCGGAGAAATGCTGCAATCTGGCGATCCTCCAGGCAGGGAAATTGCCTCCGTCGGCCTCTGGGTCGCCCTATTCGCCGGCGTAGCTCTCGTGGTCCTTGGATTCATCGCGATACTGATGAATTTGGGTCCAGGGATCTGGATCACCCTTGTCGGTGCCCTGTTCACCGCAGGTATCGGCATGGCAATTCGGTTCCGTTCGTAGGCGCTCATACCGGTTGCCGCCCACGCATCGAATTGTCAATCGCAGACCCTACCCGCCCTCGAGGATCTGGGGCGGGTAGTTCTGTGCTGTCCGCGATAGTCCTCTGCCGAGCTCGTGGCGTGCTACGTCGGTGCGGACGTCTGCGAGCTCGCGGCGGATGCAGGCGATGCCGGTCCACAGGCAGTGGCCCATGTTGGAGGCCAGCGCGTCGATGGGGCACTTGTCGCCGTCGAGGCCGACGGCGTAGCAGCCCCGCTCGGGCAACCAGAACCGCTCGTTGAAGGCTTCCTTCAGCGCGGCGGCTCGCCCGCGCCAGTGGTCGACCGCCTCGAGGTCACCGGCCTCGTGAGCAAAGTGCGACCGGACGACGTAGGCCGCGTAGACATAGCTCTGCACCTCGCACAAGGCGATCGGCGGCTCGGCCAGGCTGCCGTCGGCGAAGTTGACACCGTCGTAGGAGTCCTTCCATCCCTGATTCAGCAGACCGTTGCTGGTCATCCGCTGGTATTCGACGAAGCCGTCACCGTCTCGGTCGCCGTGCTTCTCGACCCACTCCAGCGCCCGGTCGGCGTGAGGGAGCAGGGACTCGACGGCCTCGGGGGGCTATCCCCCAGCGGCTGAGCTCGCCGAGGACGATCACGAACAGCGGCGTGGCGTCGGCGGTGCCGTAGTACACGCTGCCACCGCCGCGTGCCAGCGGGAAGTCCAGCCCGAAACGGGTCTCGTGCAGGATGCGTCCCGGCCCTTCCTCGGTGGCGGGATCGATCCTCCGGCCCTGGGAGCGCGCCAGGGTCTGCAGGGTTCCCAGGGCCAGGTTCTGGTCCAGTGACAGTGCCATGTAGGACGACAGCAGCGAGTCCCAGCCGAACAGAGCCATGAACCAGGGCGCACCGGCGGCCACTGCCGTGTCCTCCGGGTGCGCCGGATCGAAGATGCGCAGCGCGCCGAGATCCTCCAGGCTGCGCCGCAGCGTCCGGTGCAGCTCCGGGTCCTCGATCTCCGTGATGCGCGGAGCGCTTTCGCGCCAGGCACGCAGGCGGCGTGCCGGTCCGAAGTCGCCCGGCTCCGTGCCCATCGGGAAGACGCCGTCGGCGTGCTCCTGGTCGACACCGGGGCGCACTTGCACAGTCGTGCGCCACTGGCCGCGCGCGGGCACCTCGGCACGGAAGTCCAGGCCGTCCGGCCGGGCGCGTGCGTCCTGGCTCTCCACCCGTACGCCACGCCATGCGGAGCCGGCTACGGAGGTCGAGCTCCAGGACCGGACCTTCGGGTTTGGCCGTCACTTCGCCCTGTGGGCGTACCCGGCTCTCCTTGACGGCGAAGACGTCGGCGAAGTCGGCATTCGATGTCCAGGGAGATTGTCACGGTCATCGCCCGTGCGCTCAGGTTGCGCAGGCTGAGGTCCTCGCGCATCCCCTCACCCACGTAGCGCGTGCGTTGCGTTCCACCAGCAGTTCGCTCTGTGAGACGTGGGGTGGCACGCGGGACAGGAACGTCGTGCGGTAGGGGTCGTGGGACATGACGGTCAGGTGGTGCGGGCGCAGCCTGTCCACGCTGAGCCGCCAGTCGGAGATGACCCGCATGTCGCGGAAGAACAGACCCTGCGGTGCCGCGGCCTCCATGTCCCCGGAGGCGCCTGAGACGCAGAAGGTCGGCCCCTCGACCAAGGTGACGGTGGCCGGGGTGAGTACGGCCGGTTCGCTTTCCTCGACGACCCGTCCGACCTCGTCAATCATGTCGCCTTCCTATCCCCTGGCGCCGGCGAGTTCGGCGAACTCCGAGGGCAGTTGGGCCAGTACGTGACGGAACTCGCCGTCGCTGACCGCGTCGCGCAGGGTGCTGAGTTCCGCACGCACTCCCTCGCGGGTCTTGTCCGGACTCATGCCGGAACGCCGACTCACCCTGTCGACGAACTCGTCCAGTCCGAAGCCCTCCGCTTCCGGGGTCGGGGCGATGAGGGCTGTCTTCAGCGGCTTGGGCAGCTCCGAGGCGAGATCATCCGCCTCGCCCCGGGTGAGCCGCTCGGCGAGCGTCTCCAGTGTGGCGTGCGTAAGGGCCTCAGCCTTGTCCGGTGGAACCCCGGACCGCCGGGACACCGTGTCGATGAAGGTCTCGTAATCCATGAGTTCTCTCCTCGTGCTTCTTCTCGAGCCCCAGTCCTGAACGGGGATTTGGTGCGAGCCGATGACCGCGCGGACGTCGCGGCGGGTTGGAGACAGCGGCCAGGCGGCCGACCGGGTCACGCTCGGGCCACGTCCCGATAGAGGGACGTCTGTTGCAGAAGCTGACGGTCGTCCAGGAAGCCCTCCCGGACACGGCGTCGGGCACCGGCCCCCAGTGCGTTCGCCAGGTACCGATCAGCGACCGGGCTGCTGGTCTGCGCGGCGAAGGACGCTCCGTCACGAGGATCGTCGAGCAGAATGCCGTGCAGTCCGTGCTCCATCTGGTCACGGATGCCACCGCCAGCGCTGGCGATGACCGGGCGTCCTTTCCACATGGCTTCCGTCACGGTCAGGCCGAATCCCTCCGCCAGGCTTTTCTGCGACACCACCGCCGCCGAACGCTGCACGGCATTGACGATCATCGCGTTCTCCTCGGCATCGGCCATCGGCAGGCAGGCCAGGTGCGCTCGAATGCGCACCCGATCGGCCAGCCGGTGCCACAGCGCCGCACATTCCGCGAAGACCCGCCCGCTTTCCGGGTCGTCGACGACGCCGTGGACATCCGGGCCCACCAGGGCCAGGTGGGTGCTGTCCAGCCCGCCGCCTGCATCCGCGAAGGACGTGAGCACGCCGGCCATGTCCTTCAGCGGATCCCAGCGGGAGACCTGCACGATGAGCGGCGCATCGGCAGGGGGCAGTGAAGCACTGCACACGCAGGTCGGGTCCCGCTGTATCCGGCCCATCGAACCGTCACCGCGTCGGTAGATCGCCGGGCCGTCCCGGTCCGCGGGCGCACGCAGCCCGATGCGGCTCAGGATCGCCGACGCCGTCGATGGGGCAAGGGGGCGGTTCCTGGCCGACAGCGGATCGATCGACGGCCGGATCACGGCAACGGGGCGTCCGGCGAGCCAGCCGGGAACATATTGCGCCCGAGAGAACACGTAGGCATCCGCCGTCTCCAGCCAGGGCCGCAGAAATGCCCATGCCCGCTCCGTGTACCCGTTGCGGGCGTCCGTGCCGACATGACACCGCCAGATCACCCGCGCCCCGGCCCGCTGCAGATGGGTGACGAGTCCAGCGGCCTGCGGATCGTGCAGGGTAACCACGTCTCCCGGCCGAACCGCAGACAGCAGGGTGCGCGCATTGGCCTCGCAGACCGCCGCGTAATGCCGGGCTCCGGCCCCGGTCGAGTGGTGGCCCGGAGGCGTCAGCTCCGTGCAGGAAGTGGTGCAACTGCTTGGTCAAGGCGAAGAAGGCGGGATCGCCCTGCATGGTGAACCACCGTGCGTCCAGCCCCGCCCCACGGTCGTATCGCTGCAGCCGATGCAACATCTCGGCCACACCGCCACCGTTCATCGTCGAGTTCACGTCGATGAGCCGGCGGCCGGAGAGTGCTTCTCTCACGCCGCGGAAGGCGGTGGCCAGCTCGGCGGCCCGGGCGGGCCCGATCATGTTGCCCAGAAGGATGGGATCGGCGCCCATGACGTGGGCTTCCTGGGGAACCGGTGACACGGCAACCGGTGGCTGAGGGAAGGCTGCCAGTGGCTGTGCGGTGCTGGTGTATGCCATCGTGCTGCCGCCTGCGCATCTGGTGGAACGTTCAGAAATTCGACGCTGTCCAGGTTCCGGTCACGAGCACCGCTCCTTCCTCCGCCCGGCACTACCAAAATCGAAGAACGCGCTGGACCCGCCAGGACAAGCGGCAGCCCGTTTCAGCGCGGCGAGCCGGCGTTCCAGGTCCGGTGGGTACCCGGGATCCGCAGGTGGCGACGGGCGCGGGGGCGGCAACCCGGGGCACGATGCAGATCAGATGCCCGGTGCGACGTTCCGTGCTGGTTCACCTAGACGTGCCTCGCTCCCCCCTCCCTGCTCTTCGGTGGCGCGGAACGGGTACGGACCCGGGAAGCCGGTTGCTGCGGGCAAAAATTTCTGCGGCCTGGGCGTCGGTGGTGCAGCACTCGAACCACCAGGCACAGATGCTTTCGCAATCGCTGGCTTTCCGCGCACCTCTTGTCCGGCGACAACCGCGTCACGCGGGCCGTGTGAGTTCGTGTGGCCGGCCAGGTCGGCTCGGGCTGCGCCGCGGCCTTCGCCGCTGGAATCAGCCCCTCCCGCCGTGGGGTCTGTGCTCGCAGCCTCGGCGGCCGAAGGGAACCCGCTTCCGGTCGGTGACCACTGGTTTCACTCGGCCTGGAGTAGCCCGAGCCCGCGCTGCTCTGCTCATGCATCTGCCTGCGTGAGTCTCGTGTGCTTGAAGTCGATACGGGTACGCGCAGCGCGTGACCAACGAGAGTGGAGCGCGTGACCAATGTGAGTGAGGAGTGTTTTCCATGGCACACGCGACAGTCGAAGAAGTGCTGGGGGCTCTGAAGAATGTCGACTTCCCGGCAGACAAGAACCAGCTGTTGGACGAGGCCCGTTCCACCGGCGCCTCTGACGAGGTGATCTCCGCCCTGCGCGGCATCCCACCGGAGACCTACGACAACCGTGAGGAAATCGCCCGTTCCGTCCGGACCGATCCTGACTCGGACCTGGGGCTCAGTCCGGGACAACGCGGCGAGCAGGCACGCCAGGGCGGCAAGCCCGGCATGTCGCAGCACCTGCGTGAGGTGCCCAAGCCGCCGGTGGAAGAAGAGCTGGACCGCTGATACCGGGGTGGCTGGGTAACTGGCCGAGCCGGGCGGGACAGCAGTGAGCATCGGCCGCCGAGCGACCGGTAAGTCCGGCGGCCGGCGTGAAAGCCCTGCACGTCTGACGTACTCGTGGAGCTCCAGGCGTCCGGCACGTCAGTCCCACCACCCGTGTCCGCCAAGGCCCAGCGAACTGGTCAGAAAGACCTTCTCCTGCGTGCAGCACCGGCGCGAGCACGAACGACAGATGCGGCTGGCGGACGAGGCACTCGACGCGGGGATACCCGGGAGATCGCTGGGGATGACGACACCAATCCCCTCCCGGGGCCATACCGCAGTGCTTGCCGGGTTCCATGGAACGCAATGCCTGCGGGCCGGGCGTACACGCCACCGTCAAGCGGTGCGCCGTTCGACGGCTTACGGGTTCGACACCGTTCTCGACGTACGGTTCGAGGGCCGCAACGGATTCCGTGTCCCGCCGACGCCGAACGGTTCGTGCCTCATGAGCGCCGCAAAGCCTGTGACGCCCCGGCGATCACACAGGACCGCCACGGACCGCGATGCCCGCTGGAAGCGCCAAGTCCGCGCCTTGCCGAGCCGGCCGGGTCAGACGGGCCGGATGTTCTCCGCCTGAGGACCCTTCTGGCCCTGAGTGACGTCGAACTCGACCGTCTGGCCCTCCTGCAGCTCGCGGTAGCCCTGACTGGCGATGTTCGAGTAGTGGGCGAACACGTCAGGACCGCCGCCCTCCTGCTCGATGAAGCCGAAGCCCTTCTCGCTGTTGAACCACTTGACCGTGCCCCTGGCCATGACTCTCTCCTTCGAGCGGACCGGGCCCGCGTCTTCGGCGCCCGGCAGGAGCCGCCTTGGTCCGAAGAGACGCTGAACAGCGAAAACGCCCGTGTGTGCGATCACGGGCGAATGACTTCGGAACCACGACTGCTCAACTTCGACGCTACACCCGCGGAGCCCGGGGCGCATCGGCGACAAGGTGGTCACGAGGCTCGCCTCACACCCCCTGTGGCTGGGCCTCGGCACGTCTGACGGAGACCGGTGCGGTGGTCGCCGGATGCGAGGATGGTGCGGATGACGATCTCCGATGCCGTGTACGCCGCCATAGGGGTGGGTGCCCTCGCCGCCGCCGTGCTGCCGCGGCTGGTGTTCCGTAGACCACTGTCGATGCCGATGGTGTTCCTGGCCGCGGGGACGGCCGTCGCGCTTCTGCCGCTCCCGCTGCCCGTGGTCGATCCAATGGGCCAACGGTTGTGGGTGGAGCACGCGACAGAAGTCTGCGTGATCATCTCGCTGATGGGAGCCGGCCTGGCCCTCAACCGCCCATTCGGCCTGAGGCGGTGGGCCGGTCCGTGGCGGTTGCTGGGCCTGGCGATGCCGCTGACGATCGCCGCGACCACGCTGCTCGCCATAACGCTGCTCGGGTGGCCGCCGGCTGCCGCGCTGTTGGTGGCCGCAGTGCTCGCTCCCACCGACCCGGTCCTCGCCGCCGAAGTCCGTGTCGGCGAGCCTGCTGATTCCGAGGAGGACGACGACGAGGTCCGCTTCAGCCTGACCGCTGAGGCCGGGCTCAATGACGGCCTGGCTTTCCCGTTCGTCCTCGCAGCCATCGCCCTGGCGGCAGTAGCCGGCGGTGGCTGGTCCGCCGGCTGGATCGGGCCCTGGGTTCTCGGCGACCTCCTCGCCAAAACGGCGATCGGGGTCCTCACCGGACTGGCGACCGGCCGTCTCCTGGGATGGATGTTCTTCCGCGCCAGGCCTTCCGCCGTGCGCCTGTCCGAGCACCTCGAAGGGTTCGTCGCCCTCGGCGCTACCTTCCTGGCCTACGGCATCGCCGAACTCGCCCACGGTTACGGCTTCCTCGCCGTGTTCGTCACCGCCTGCTCGATCCGGGCCGCCGAACGCACCCACGGCTACCACAAGGTCCTTCACGAGTTCACCGAACAGATCGAGCGCCTCCTGACGGCCTTCCTGCTCTTCCTCCTCGGCACCTACCTGGCCAACGGCGGCCTGAGCAGCCTCAGCTGGCCCGCCGCCTTCCTCGGGCTCCTGCTGATCCTGGCCGTCCGCCCGATCACCGCCTGGATCTCCCAGGCCCGCCTGCCGATCGGCCCCCGTGAAAGGATCGTCACCTCCGCATTCGGCATCCGCGGAATCGGCTCGCTGTTCTACTTGTCCTACGCGCTGGGACAGACCGACGCTTTCGCCGCCCTCGGCGACCAGATGTGGTCACTCGTCGCCTTCACGGTCCTCATCTCGGTCGTGGTCCACGGCACTGCCGCGGCACCCACCATCATCCGTCTGGACCGACTCCGCGGCAGAACCAACCAGCCACCCTGACACATCATGCGCGACACCCTCTCGTTCACCTGGCTGAGCCACCCGCTCACCCCGGCAGTCCGGCGTACCCGCTCTCTGCTGCGCACGGTGCCACATGACACGGCATCGGCGCGGGCCTTCGCCCAAGCGGCGGCGGGCCTGCCCTGGGTGCCCGACAACGCGAACCCGTTCCACGCGACTGGAGAACAGACCGAGCAAACTCGAGGACGCGCAACGACATTCCACGGCGCGCCTAGACATCGGCTGATCACAGCGCCCACAGTCTCCACCGGCGTCGTCGCCCAGCGCTCGCCGCACCGGAGCGCAACAGCCGCACGGTAACGCGGCCGAAGGCATGTGCTGCCGGCGACCGAGCAGCGGAGCAGTTGGATGGTGCCGACGGGTGTTTGCGCTCGGCCATGTGGGGAGGTCTGCGGCCAGTCGGAGACGTCATGTGACGCGGGTGGCGTCGCATGTGTGCGGATCAGTCCGTCTTCGCCTGGAGAACGATGTCCCTCATCATGGAGATTGCCGTCGGCCAAGGCGACCTGGTCGCGGCACGCATGCAGATGGCGCTGTCGCTGGGCTGGCACATCGTGCTGGCATGTCTGGGCGTCGGCATGCCGGCGATCACCCTCATCGCTGAGTGGCGCGGCCACCGCACCGGCGATGTGCACTATCGCCTTCTGGCGCGCCGCTGGGCACGTGCGATGGGCGTGTTGTTCGCGGTGGGGGCGGTCTCGGGCACCATCCTGTCGTTCGAGATGGGACTGCTGTGGCCAGGACTGATGGGGACCTACGGCCAGGTCATCGGGCTGCCCTTCTCGCTGGAGGGCATCGCATTCTTCATCGAGGCGATTTTCCTCGGCATCTATCTCTACGCCTGGGACCGGATGCCACCCGTGCCGCACATGTTGTCCGGTATCCCGATCGTCGTGGCCGGGGTTGCGAGCGCCTTCTTCGTGGTGACCGCCAACGCATGGATGCAGGTGCCCACCGGCTTCGAGGAAGTCGACGGCCAGATTGTGTCTGTTGACCCGTGGGCAGCGATGTTCAACCCGGCCACCCCGCCGCAGACCGTGCACATGATCCTCGCGGCGTTCATGGTGGCCGGCTTCCTGATGGCGAGTGTGTATGCGGTGGCGATGCTCCGCGGCCGCCGGGATCGCTACCACCGACTCGGCTTCCTGATCCCCTTCACCCTCGCCGCCCTGGTCACGCCCGTTCAGATCGGCGTCGGCGACTGGGCCGCGCACTTCGTCGCGGCGAACCAGCCCGTGAAACTCGCCGCTATGGAAGGCGTGTTCCACACCGAGCGCGGTGCGCCGCTGCACCTGGGTGGGGTCGCGGTCGACGGCGAGCTGCGCTATGCGCTGGAAATCCCCAACGGGCTCTCGCTCCTCGCGCACTGGTCCCCGAACTCGGAGATCGCCGGGCTGGAGAACGTGGCCGAGGCAGACCGCCCACCGGTCAACATCACACACTGGGCATTCCAGATCATGGTCGCTATGGGCTTCGCGTTGCTCGCGTTGTCGCTCTGGATGGCCCTCGCGTGGAAGCGACGGCGGGATCTGCCGGGCTCACCGTGGTTCTTACGCGCGGCGGCGCTGTCCGGAGTGGCCGCCGTCCTGGCGCTGGAAGCCGGCTGGACGGTCACAGAGGTGGGACGCCAACCGTGGATCGTCTACGGGGTGATGCGCACCTCGGAGGCAGTCAACCCCGCACCGGGTCTCGTCTGGGGATTCGTCCTGGTCTCACTGGTCTACGCGGCGCTGACCGTCGCCACCGTGTATGTACTGCGCAGGTTGGCCCGTGACCAGCCCGTGCCGGTCGCCCCGCAGGAACGCGACGTCGCCGATTACAAAGTCATCTGAGGTTCCCATGGATCTACCGGGCATCATGCTGATCGTGTTGTGGATCGGGCTGACAGCATATGTGCTGTTCGGCGGCGCTGACTTCGGGGGCGGGGTATGGGACCTGCTCGCCGGCAGCGCAGAGCGCGGTCGAGACCAGCGAGCTCTTGTCGAGCACTCGATCGGGCCGGTGTGGGAGGCGAACCACGTCTGGCTGATCTTCGTGATCGTCCTGACCTGGACCGGCGTCCCCGAGGTGTTCGCCGCCATCTGCTCCACGCTCTACATTCCGCTGACCGCCGTCGCGCTCGGCATCATCGCGCGTGGTGCGGCGTTCGCATTCCGCAAGGTCAGCGTCGGATTGTGGCGACAGAGACTGTTCGGCGCCACATTCGCGTTCTCCTCGCTGGTCACACCGTTCTTCCTCGGTACGGTCGCCGGCGCGATCGCGTCCGGGCGGGTACCGCCGGGTATCGGGGCCGGCGATCTCGTCACCAGCTGGGTCAATCCCACCTCTGTGGTCACCGGTCTGCTGGCGGTCGGTATCGCGGCGTATCTGGCCGCCGTGTATCTCACCCGCGACGCTCAGCGCACCGGCGACGAGGCACTCACCGCGCTGTTCCGGCGGCGTGCACTGGGCACCGGCATGGTCGTCGGGGTGCTGTCTGCTGTCGGTCTGGTCGTGCTGCACGCCGATGCCAGTCCCCTGTTCGACGAGCTGACGTCTGGCGCCGCGCTGCCGTTCACCATGCTGTCGGTGGCGGCCGGCGTGCTGTCCCTGGTGCTGCTGGCGTGGGGCCGCTGGTACCTGACCGTGCGTCTCACGGCCGCGCTTGCCGTGACCGGCCTGCTGTGGGGATGGGGTATCGGGCAGTACCCCCAGCTGCTGCCTGGCCTGAACCTTGAGGAGGCGGCCGCGACGGACACCGTACTCGCCGCCAGTCTGGGCGCGCTGGCCGTCGGTGCCGTACTGCTGCTGCCTTCTTTGTGGTGGCTCTACACGACATTCCAACGCGACCGTACGCGATACGAATGACACCAACTGATGTACGTGGTTGTCGAGTCGCTGCGTAAGCGCCGCAGGCGTTCATCGACCACCGGGTTCATGCGCTCACTCCTCGCGGCTCGCCAAGAACGAATGCGAATCGATGGGGGAAGGCGAGGACCGATCCGGGTGGGCGGAGGCGCTGGACCGCGTCCCCCACATCGGGGTTGTTCGTGTCACGCCTGATGCGGTGCGTGATGCTCTGTCAGTCCCGCGTGCCAGGGTGTGCGTATGGCTCTCATCACTCTGGATCTCCCCACCCCTGCTCAACTCCGTCCGCGCTGGGCCGCTTTCGCCGCGGTGGTCGCGGCACGCGGCTGGGGGGATGGCTGCCGCGCCGACGACGCCCGCTGGCACTACGACGACGCGGGCGGCAACTGGCTCGACCTGCACCACTTCGAGGACGGTCGGGCCCTGTTCGTCGGCCACGACCACGAGTACAGCAACACCTACTACGGCCCCGCCGCCGAGTACTTCCAGGAACAGGAGACGGACCTCCTGGCCGGCGCGCCCGCCTGGTGGGAGCCGCCAGTACGCGCCGTGCAGGAGGCCGGGCAGTGGGTGGGCTTCGTCTACGGCTTCGAGGACGGTCGCTGGCAGTGCGCAGAGTACGAGCCCGACGACGGCTTCGACAGCGTGGGACTGCCCGCACTCAGCGCGGAGATGACGGTGGAGTCCGTCACCGAATACACCAAGGACTCACCAGGCATGCAGACACCACCGCCGACAGCGGCGATCGAAGCGCTCGTCGCAGCGGACTGCCTGATCACGGAAGACCTGCTGACCGCCGTCATCGGCCCCCAACCCGCCACACCCCCAGCATGGAACCCATCAGCCGGAGTAGCCGCAGCACACGCCTTCCGCGCATGGCCACGCCACAGACAGTAACCAGCGGCCAGTCGCGCACCAGCACGCAAGTCAAGGTCCCCACCCGGCCGTAGAAGGCGACCGCCCCGGCCCACCCGTTCAAAGAGGCCGCCCCGAAGGCGTCCCCGTATCGGCGCTCCCAGCACGACTGGTGTCACAGGCACGTGGGCCTGGCTCAGGTGGAGACAGGCGCCGGGGACAGGGCGGTGCGCAGAGCGAAGACGCCGAGCAGGCCGCCTGCCGTGAACCGTTGGGCGGTCATGACGCGGGGCCGGGCCGCCAGAAACCCCGACACGCGAGCTGCGCCCAGCACGATCAAAGCGTTCACGGAGATCCCCACGATGATCTGCACGCCACCGAGTTGGAGCAATTGTCCCCAGGCCGGACCGGCCTGCGGGTCCAGAAACTGGGGCAGTAGGGCGGCATACACAAGAGCGATCTTGGGGTTGAGCAGGTTGGTCAGCAACCCCATCGAGAACAGGCGGGCGTCGGAGACCGGAGGCAGGTCCTGAGCCGGGGCGAAGAGCGAGCGGCCGCCGGGCTTGAGCATGCCCCAGGCGAGGTAGGCCAGGTAGGCGGCCCCGGCAAGCTTGACCACCGTGAACGCCACCGGCACGGCAGCGAACAACGCGGACAGGCCCGCAGCCGCGGCCAGCAGATAGCACACGAATCCCACGGCTGTCCCACTGAGGCTGACCAGGCCCGCTCTGCGGCCTTGGGTGATCGCGCGGGAGGCGAGGTGGATCATGTTCGGTCCCGGAGTCAGGGCCATGCCCAGTTCGACCAGGGCCACTCCCCCGACTGCTGCCAGAGTGATCACCGGTCAACCTCCTGGTCGTTCATCGAGCCCCTGATGCGGAATGGGGCCGCCCGGTTGCGACGGACGGCTACGACACATCAGCAGCGCTGTCTCGCTCTCTGGAGAATACGGCCTTGCCGTTCGGTGCCTTCATGCGCCCCCGACCCCGTTCCTCCCCGCCGACGACATCGACGACAGCCGACTCTCCACCCCCGTTTTCCTCTCGTTCAGCAACCTGCTGAATGAGAGGTGTTCGGCTCGCGGCTGAAGCGCCGACGCCCTGGATGGCGGCAGCCTTGATGCCCGCAGCGCCGTTTGAGGCAGTCGAACGGAACCGCAGTGCCCGGGGCCCGACTCCCGCCGGAGAGCGCGGCAGGCGGTGCCTGTCGATGAGGTGGCGCCGCAGGACCGGCCTCACCACCCGCAGTCGATGTCGGCCGATCCGCCACGGACAACCGGATCGGTGCTCGTACCGCTGACTCTCAGAAGGCCGCCGTCCCGTCTCCAGTCCAACTCGTATGTGCCTGCGCCGACGGGCCGGTAGCCATCGTCGACCGTCCAGGCTGCCGACTTGCCCAGGGCCAGGCCGGTCGGCCCCACCGCGTACGCCTCGCCATTGCCGATCACAAGAAAGGACGTCTCCCGCACCACGGCCGTGCAGCCCTCCGGCCCCGCAGGTCGCAGTACGTGGTACTCCGCGTCCGATATCAGATCATCCGCCGCTCCCCATGCGATGCCCAGCATCGCGGTCACGATCAGCAAACTGCCGACCAGCCGTGCTGACACGGCTCGCTTCCGCGGGAGGCTCGGAGGGTCGGCCGGGCGGTCCACCCGGGCGAGGGCCCACCGCAGAACGAGTGCCATGACAAGGAGAATTGCGCTCACCACCCAGCCGGGCACCACCCGCCCCTGCAAGACCAGCAGGAGGCTGCTCCAGATCGCCACGGCGGCGAGGGCCGGACTCCCGACGCATGCTGCTGTGAAGACGGCGGGTGACACCATCGCCCTGTGCTGTGTACGCGTTTCGATCACAGCGGGTAGGACTCTCTCCACACGCCGACCGTTGCCCTGATGGGTGGAAACGGACAGACTTTTGGGGTTTCGACCTGCGTCCATCAACGCCGGCCGAATCGGGCGCGGATGCCGTGGTGCTGGTGGCTTCCTCGGCAGCTACGCGCTCGGCTCGGGCGGAGCGTCCGCTATGCCCGTGCGGTTGCGGACAACGGCGGGGCGATCCGGGCACGCTCACGACCGGGTGTTGTTTGCGGCCCGGTGGCTTGCGGGGAACAGGGGGTGTTCACCTGTCGCCTGTAGTGCGACACCTCCTTCGCCGCCGTCGCCCAAGCAGGCGCCGACATACGGGAGATCGGCACCCTCGTCGCTGCCGGCGAACCGAACCAGGACTCCAGGATCTCGCGGATGCCGGCGGCGCAGCGGGCCCGCCCCGACAGCGAGGAGCCGGAGATGTGCGGGGATGCCATGGTGGGACATGGGGCGCCGGGATGGTCGGGCCCGGTGCCGAACGAGGCAGCCGTTCGGTTTCAGACCATGTCCGCCCCTCGCAGCAACAGCTGTGCGACCGCGATGCCGGCGACCGTGATCGCCACCCGGAACGGCCAACGGCTCCGTGTTCCCGACGGCACGGCCGTGCCTGACACCGCGATGACGACGGCAGCCGTCGCCAGCATCCAGTCCAGAGCCGCAAGCGGTCCGGGCGGCCCCGCTACAAGCACGCCCACAGCCGACAGCATCGTCATCGGGCCCAGCCACCGGCAGGCCGCCCGCCCCATCCTCTGTGGCAGTCCGCGCACGCCGGTCGCGAGATCGTCCGCAATGTCCGGAAGAACGTTCACCAGGTGCGCGCCCACGCCCAGAAGCGCGCCGGCCATCACAGCCCACCAAGCCGGCCAGGCCGGCGAGGGCAGGCCCAGGGTGACGAAGGCAGGCAGCGAGCCGAAGCCCACGGCGTAAGGCAGCGGGGAGAGCACGGTCTGCTTCAGCCGTAGGTTGTACGCCCAGCCGGCGGCGGTACCGGCCAGATGCACGGCGCCCGCGGCTGCGCCGCTGAGCAGCGACAACGGCACGCACAGCGCCAAGGCCGTGCCCGCCGCAACAGCCACCGCTCGGCGCGGGAGTTCACCGGCGGCCACCGGCTTGTCGCCGCGGCTGCACAGTGTGTCGCGTTGTGCGTCGACCGCGTCGTTGCACCAGCCGACCGAGAGTTGACCGGCCAGTACCGCTGCTGCGACGGCCGCCGAACCTGCCGGCCCGCGGCCGGAGGCCAGGGCCAGCGCGGTGACGAAGACCGTCACAGCAAGGGCCGGCTCCAGGTGGCAGGAGCGCAGCAGGGCGGGGACACGGTGTGTCGTGGGGGCAAGGGTCTCGGAGGGGTGTAGAGACACGAGTGCAGGTATAGGTCATGTGCGAGATGGAAGGCATTACCGACATGCGTGTCCCCGTCATCACCGGTGCCGATGCTTTCTCCGTCCGTACCGCGCCGAGCGGCTCGGCTGCACCCGCAACGGCCACCACGGTCGCCGCTGTGCGCACCGCACTGCCGCCGCACCGTTACGCCCAGGACGACCTCACCGAACCGATCGGTGACCTGTGCCTGCCCCCGGAGGCCGACCGCGCTGTGCTGCGTCGCCTGCATGCCTCCGCCGGCGTGCGCACGCGCCACCTCGCACTCCCGATCGAGCAGTACGCCGAGCTCGGCGATTTCGGTCAGTGCAACGACGCCTGGATGGCTGCGGGCCTCGAACTGGCCGAGGAAGCCCTCACCGGCGCGCTCGAGGAGGCGGGACTCGAGCCGGCTGACGTCGACCTACTGGTGTGCGCCTCCATCACCGGTATCGGCGCCCCGTCACTCGATGCCCGGCTGGCCGGACGCGTGGGGCTGCGGCCCGACATCAAAAGGCTGCCGGTGTTCGGCTTGGGATGCGTTGCGGGGGCAGCCGGTCTCTCCCGGGTGCACGACTACCTGCGGGGCCATCCTCACGACACTGCTGTACTCCTCACCGTAGAGCTGTGCTCGCTCACGCTCCAGCAGGGTGACGACTCCCCCGCCAACCTCGTCGCCGGCGCCTTGTTCGGTGACGGCGCGGCAGCGCTCGTTGCCCGCGGCAGTGGTTGTGGCACCGGGGCCGCCAACCGGCCCGGCCGAGCCGGGCCCTCGGTGGTCGCGACATGCAGCCGTCTGTATCCGGACACTGAGCAGCTCCTGGGGTGGGACATCGGCGCCAGCGGATTCCGCGTCGTGATCGACGCCGGTGTCCCTGGCATCGTGCGGGATCACTTCGGCCGGCATCTGCGCGCCTTCCTGGCCGAACACGGCCTCACCGTCGACGACATCGAGACGTGGATGTGTCATCCGGGAGGCCCCAAGGTGCTCTCCGCTGTGACCGACACCCTCGGACTACCCGACGACGCCCTCGACAGTGCGCGGCGTTCTCTCGCAACAGTGGGGAACATGTCGTCCGTCTCCGTACTGCACATCCTGCAGAACACCTGGCAGTCCCTTCGGCCAGAGCCCGGTGCCTGGGGCCTGCTGATGGCGATGGGCCCAGGGTTCTGCTCCGAACTCGTCCTACTGCGCTGGTGAGCGGCCACATGACCTGGTACACGCTGCTCGTTCTGGCCGTCGCCGTCGAACGCGTCGCCGAACTGATCGTCGCCCGGCGCAACGGGGCATGGACCCTCGCGCGCGCCGGCGTGGAGTACGGCCGCGGCCACTACCCGGTCATGGTCGCCCTGCACACGGGTCTGCTCGTGTGCTGTCTCCTCGAACCCACGATCACCCACCGCCCGTTCGTGCCCGCCCTGGGATGGTCCATGCTGGCGCTGACTCTGCTGGCCCAAGCACTGCGCTGGTGGTGCATCACCACGCTCGGGCCGTACTGGAACACACGCGTCATCGTCGTTCCGGGCGCGCGTCTGATCAGCGCCGGCCCCTACCGATTCCTACGTCACCCGAATTACGTCGCCGTCGTGGTGGAGATCGCCGCCCTGCCCCTGGTGCACTCGGCATGGCTGACCGCAACGGCCTTCACTCTGGCCAATGCCATCCTGCTCACGGTCCGTGTCCGCTGCGAGAACACGGCCCTCGCGCGGACGTTGCCCGCGTGAGCGGCCGGCACGACCTACTCATCGCGGGAGGAGGGCCGGCAGGACTGGCGACCGCCCTGTACGCCGCGCGCGCGGGCCTCGACACCGTCGTGGCAGAGCCACGCCAGGCACCGGTCGACAAAGCTTGCGGCGAGGGACTGATGCCCGGCGCCGTCCACGCCCTCACCGCCCTCGGCCTGCAAATTGCCGGCTACCCCATTGCCGGCATCCGCTATGTCCAGGGCACACGCCAAGTTCAGGCATCGTTCCGGCAAGGCCCCGGCCTCGGTGTGCGCCGCACCAGCCTCCACGGCGCTCTGCACCGGGCCGTTCTGGCGGAGGGGGTGCCCGTACTGCCTGTACGAGTGGAGGACGTGCAACAGGACACCACAGGTGTTTCCGTCCCCGGCACCGGTCTGCGCGCCAGATGGCTGGTGGGCGCTGACGGCCTGCATTCACCGGTACGCCGCTCTGTCGGCCTGGGAGTGCAGCCCTGCGGGGCACCCCGGTACGGACTGCGTCGCCACTACGCCGTGCCTCCCTGGACTGAGCATGTCGAGGTGCACTGGGGGCCGCATGCGGAGGCGTATGTCACCCCGATCGGCCCCGAACTCGTGGGCGTCGCCCTGCTGACCGCCCAGCGCGCCCCCTTCGACATCCAGCTGGCGCGCTTCCCCGAGCTCGCGGCCCGCCTCCCCGCTCAAGCGGCCGCGACCGTGGTGCGAGGCGCGGGGCCACTGCGCCAGACTGCCCGCGCCCGATTCCAGGGTCGGGTACTGCTCGTGGGCGATGCCGCGGGATACATCGATGCGCTCACCGGCGAAGGCATTTCCCTCGCCCTCGCCGGCGCCGAAGCCTTGGTCCGCAACGTGCGCCGAGGCACACCATGGCGCTACGAGGCAGACTGGAAAGGCGCGACCCGCCGCCACCGACTGCTGACGGAACTCCTGGTACGGGCCAGACAACAGCCGGGGCTCGCACCGCACATCGTGCCTACAGCCGAACGTCTGCCGCGAGTCTTCGCGGCGGCGGTGAACGCGCTGGCCTGAGACCCCGCCCCGACGGGATGGCCGCCGGGCCTCAGCGACAGCGCATCGGCCGCACATGTCCGACGAAGGAAAGACGGCGTACGCTGCCCCGTCGGTTTCACCACATCCTTCCGACCCCTGGCAGTCGGGCGCATGGTTGTGTGACCGGTCTCGGAAGTCGCCGTTCGGATCACCGGACGCGGCCCTTCGGGTGATGGTCGAGTGCCTCACGAGCCAAGCAGCCCATGCGGGGGTATGACGTCTGATCAGAATTCAGGCCCTGACCCGCACGAGGAGCTCGGTGATGTACGCAGCAGTCCGGCGGTACGAAGGCGTGACGGATCCGGCTGAGGCGGGACGCCGCGTGAACGAGGGGTTCGTGCCGCTCATGCGCCAGGTTTCAGGTTTCGTGGCCTATTACTGGGTTGATGCCGGGGACGGAGTGATGGTCTCGACCAGCGTCTTCCGGGACCGGGCCGGCGCCGCGGAATCGATCTCGAAGGCGGCAGACTTCGTGCGAGACAACCTCGCGTCACTGCTTCCCCACCCTCCCCAGGTCATGGCCGGGGAGGTTTTGGCTTGCTCGTGAACGACGCGGATGCGGAGGAGCTGACCACCGGCCGGGACTGGTGAACACCGACTCTGGCTGGTCACGCGTGCCACTGTCTCTCGCGTCGACACGAGTCCGCCCTTGCTCGAACTCGAACGAGAGCAGAGAGAGGGAGTTGGGCCGGAGCGTGATGGCCGTGTGCTTCCGCCCAGTCCCGAACGGGTCGGGCGTCGCGGCTCATCGCCCGGAGGACGCTCTCGTTCGCCCAGGCCGACAGCCACGAGCTCGACAAAGGACTGGAGCCGGCGAGGATCTGCGCGGGCGCCCTTGCGAGCTTCTCGGGGAAGGCCCAGGTGATGACGCCCGCCCTCTGATCCTGGCCCCGAGGTGGCCGCTCCGAGCGTAACGAGCTCCCCACATCGGAGGTGCTGTTGACGCAGCGGCCCGTAACCTCGTGATTGAGGACGCCAGAGGCCATGCGTATCCACTCGGAGGAGGCGACGGTGCTCGGGAGAGGCACGCGGTTGCTCGCGGGCGTCGTGATGGTGGCGTGCGTGGCGATTGTCGGCCCCAGTGCACCGAGCGGCGCCCTTTTCGCCAGGTCACTGCCCGTCGAAGCCGCCAAGGATGTCGTACCGAACAGGGTCATGACGTGGAACATCTGCAACCCCTGCGAGGGCAGCAACGTCGACCGGGCGGCGGCGATTGCCACATATGCGCCGCAGCTCATCGGCCTGCAAGAAGCCTGCGTGCGTGACGTCGAGAGGATCCGCGGCCACCTGAAAAGGCGGCACGGGCTGGTTTACCACGTCGAGTACGGGACGGTTCTTCGGGATTGGGACCGCTGCGGAGGTATGCCGTGGAGTCCGGGGGCTTACGGCCAGGCGATCCTCTCGGCGGCACCGATGACAGACCGCCACCACGTGGAATACCCCGACGGAGGATCCGAAGACCGGGGGTACATGGCCGTCACCACCCTGGTCAAGGGCCGGCATGTCCGGGTCTTCAATACACACCTCGCCCAACGACGTCAGGAAGCAGTCCGAGCGGAGCAGACCCGTGTACTCGCCGCAGACGTCGCCCAGCACGACCGCGCGATCGTACTCGGCGACTTCAACGCCGTGCCGGACGCTCCCGAACTCGCCCCGATATGGGCACTGGCCGCGGATGCAGACCCCCAGTGCCAGCCCTCATCCTTCGGCACCTGCAAAGTGACGACCGACTGGCAGAGCAAGTTCGACTACATCTTCCTGCGAGGCGTCGTCGCGCGTGGGCACCGCGTACAGCCCACCTCCCACTCGGACCACCACCTGCTGTACGCCGACGTGGACTCAACCTGAGCAGGCATCCTGGCCGGTCCGGCCGGTGATCGCGGAAGCCGTCGATCCGCTTCGCCTGGCCCGTGCCCACGTGGCTTGCCCAACGCCACCACCGCCCACGAGGGAACGGCGAGGCGGGCGCGCTCAGGCACACCCACCGATGGAGGCGTTCCGGCCGGCGGGGTGCGGCTGTGCGGGCCGTCCATGGCCCCTCTTCGGGAGGGACCCGCTCGAGAACGGGTTGGCGAACTCGGCAGATTCGACGTGGGCACAGTGCCATCGTCAGCGGCACGTTGAGGTGGACAACGTCCCGGCTGTCGCACGACTACCGCACCATCGGCGAGACCTCACGACCGGAACCCGCCACCGTGTTCCACGCGTCCCTATCATGGTCAACGGATGTCACGCAGGAGGGGAAAGCGGTCGTGATGGCGACAGGGACAGCGCTCACTGAGCGGATCGCCGAGAGCAGAAGAGGCGCGGGGGACCCACGGGCGCTGGTCGGTGAGATGAGGCGGTCGGTCCTGCTCGTACCGGTGTCCGGCGGCGGTCTGTGGTCGGCCCGTTCGGGCGGGGTGCGCTGGATCTGCGCCTTCACCGACGAGTCGGCGCTCGCCCTGTTCGCACGGAGCCAGGGACCCGGGGACCACCCCTGGGAGTTCGCGGCGTTGCTGGGGGCGCGCATCGTGGACGAGGTCGTGCCGTCGCTGGACGAGCCTGCCGGGCTGGCGGTCGACATCGCGACCGAGGACGGGTCGATGTTCTTCCCGCCGGTCGCTGGGATCGTGCCGGACGGTGTCGCGCTGGACGTGGACGCGGAAGGGAACGCGCGGTGAGCGGCGGGGGCGGGGAGCTCGCCTTCGACAAGGCGTCCGTCGCCAAGTTCACGAAGGGCGTGGGCGCGACCATCGACCAGCTCGGTGAACTCGGCGGAGCCACCGGTTCGGTGATGGGCAAGGGCTTCTCGGGACTGTCGATGACCGGGATGGAGGCCGGGCACCACGGGCTCTCGGTCGACTTCGAGGACTTCTGCGAGCGCTGGGAGTGGGGCGTGCGCGCCCTGGTGAGCGACGCCAGCGCGATCGCGAACCGTCTGGGTCTGGCGGCGGGCACCCAGTGGGAGCACGACCAGTACGTCGAGGGCGCGTTGAAGGTGGGCGTCAACTCCGTGATGGGTGGCAACCCGCACGCCACGGAGGAGGAGATCACCCAGCAGGGCTGGGGCGACGTGTTCACGCCGGACTACCTGAACCCGGACTGGAGCGCGGAGTCGTTCGACAAGGCCGGTCAGGAAATGGGCCAGACCTGGAAGGACACCGGCCGCACGGTGCTCACCGAGGGCCAGGGCGGCCGGCAGTCCGACATGCTCAACGACGCGCTCGGCGTATCCGACGAAGAGTTCGACCGGGCGCTGGACGACACCTTCGGCCCATCGCCGGAGGAGCGTGCCCAGCAGGCGCAACAGCAGGATGACACGGGGGGCAACTGATCATGGGCATCGGCGATCTGATCAGCGATATCACGCCGGACTCGGTCGAGGACGCGGTCGAGGACGGGGTCGAGTGGGCCGGCAACCGGGTCGAGGACGCCGGGAACTGGACCGCCGACCGGCTGGAGGACGTCGGCTGGGAGTCCGGTGCGGACTGGGTGCGCGAGCAGTCCCGTTCGGTCGCCAACCGGATGGGCGCCGAGGTCGACGAGATGGACCTCGGGCAGACCGAGGACAAGACCAAGCTGATCTACGGCAGCGCTGACACGATCCGCTCCACGGCGAAGAAGCTCCAGTCTTTCGCGACGTCCTTCGACAACGCCGGTGAAGGTCTCAAGGGCCTCAAGTCCTCCGAACTCAAGGGTGAGGCCGCCGAGGCGCTGCGCAAGACGGTGAGCACCCAGCCGCCCAAGTGGTTCAAGGGTGCCGACGCCTGCGAGAAGGCGGCCTCCGCGATGGAGGCGTTCGCCGGGACGGTCACCTGGGCACAGGGGCAGGCGCAGACCGCGATCGACAAGTGGAAGGAGGGCGTCAAGGCCTCCACCGACGCGGCCGACGCCCACCGCAAGAAGATCGACGACTACAACAGCGCGGTCGACCGCTACAACGCCCAGCCCGCCGACGAACGCAACCCCTCCACCCTGCCGCCGTGCCCAGCCCCGACCTTCACGGACCCCGGCAAGAAGCTGATGCAGGACGCGCAGGACCTCCTGGCCGAGGCCCGCAAACAGCGGAACACGGCCGCGGAGACCGCACGCACCGCGGTCCGCGCCGCCCGCGACATGGCCCCGGAGAAGCCTTCGTACGCCGAGCAGTTGGGCGACGGGCTCCAGGAGTTGCAGATCATGGGGGACCACGTCGGCGGCGGCATCATCAAGGGCACCGCGGGCCTGGTGAACTTCGTCCGCGGGATCAACCCCCTGGACCCGTACAACATCACGCACCCGGCCGAGTACGCGACCAACCTGAACAGCCTGGCCGCGGGGCTGGTTGTCGCAGCCAACGACCCGGTCGGCACGGGCAAGCAGATGGTCAGCGACTTCATGAAGGACCCGTACGAGGGCTTCGGACGTCTGCTGCCGGACGCGGCGCTGACCGTGGCCACCGGCGGTGGTGGCGCCGCGGTCAAGGCGCTCAAAGTCGTGGAGAACGCTGCGGATGCGGCGAAGGCACGGAGGCTGGCCGACAACTCCCCGAACGGCACCCACAACACCCCGGACGGGGACCGAAAGGCCGGCGGTGACCCGGTCGACCTCGCCACGGGACGGATGTATCTACCCCAGACCGACGTCGAGCTGCCGGGCATCCTGCGGCTGATGTTCACCCGCCGCACGGAGTCCGGCTGCCTGGTCGGCCGGTTCCTGGGCCCCGCCTGGACGTCCACGGTCGACGAGCGGCTGGAGATCGACGCGATCGGTGTTCTCCATGTCACCGCCGAGGGCCTCCTTGTTCCGTACCCGCACCCGGTACCCGGCGCCCCCACGCGGCCGGAGTCGGGTGGCGCCCGTACGCTGCTGGCCCGCGACGCGGACGGCCACTACACGGTCACCGCCTCCGACAGCGGCCTGACTTTCCACTTCACCGCACCGTCCGGGAGCGAACCGGGCGGTGACGGCCGTGCCTGGCTGTCCGGCGTCACCGATCGCAATGGCCACTCCGTCACCATCGACCGCGCCGAGGACGGGCTGCCGACGGCCCTGATCCACTCGGCGGGCCACCACCTGATGCTGTCGGCCGCCGACGGCCTGATCACCGCCCTGTCCCTGGCTGGCGCCGGCGAGGGCGGGGCGGACGTCCCGTTGATGAACTACGGCTACGAGGACAGGAACCTCACCACTGTCACCAGGCCCTCCGGTGCCACCACCGCCTTCGTCTACGACGACCGTCGCCGCGTCATCGCCTGGATCGACTCCAACGGAAGCCGCTACGACTACGTCTACGACGACCGCGACCGCGTCGTCTCCGAGGGCGGCGAGGCAGGACACGTCCAGATATCCCTGGCGTACACCGACCCGGACCCCGAGACGGGCCACCGCACCACCACGCTCACCACGGCCGACGGGCACACGACGCGCCATCTCTTCGGCCCCCGCTGCCGTCTGCTGGCGCTCACCGACCCCCTGGGCCACACCACCCGGTTCAGCTATGACGACCGCGGCAACCTCCTGACCCGTACCGACCCGCTGGGCCTCACCACCGTCTTCTCCTACGACGAGGACGGCCGCCTCGTGTCGGCCGTCCGTCCCGACGGCAGCGAAATGCGCACCGTGCGCGGACCGTTCGGTCTGCCGGTCGAGGTGGTCGGAGCGGACGGCACCCGGGTGCTGCACGAGTACGACGAACGCGGCAACCGCACCGCCGTCACCGACGAGGCCGGCGCCACCACCCGTCACACCTGGGACGACGCCGGTCGCCTCACCTCCGTCACCGATCCCCTCGGAGCCGTCACACGCGTGGTGTGCGACGCGGCGGGGCTGCCTGTGGAGGTGACCGGCCCGACGGGTGCCGTCACCCGCACGGAGCGCGATGCCCTCGGCCGCCCTGTGCGCACGACCGGTCCGACAGGCGAGGTCACCGTCTTCGCGTGGGACGCCGATGGCCAACTCGCCCGCCGCACGGGACCCGACGGCTCCACCGAGACCTGGACCTACGACGGCGAGGGTAACTGCCTGACCCACACCGACGCGTCCGGTGGCGTCTCCCGCTTCGAGTACACCCACTTCGACCTGCCCGTCGCCCGCACGGGACCCGACGGCGTCCGCCACGAGTTCGAGCACGACGCGGAGCTCCACCTCACCCGAGTCACCAACCCGCAGGGGTTGACCTGGGACTACGAGTACGACGCAGCGGGGAACGTCGTCCGCGAGAATGACTTCGACGGACGCACTCTCACCTACCGGGTGGACGCCGCCGGCCGCCTCGCGGCCCGCGTCGACGCGCTCGGCGGCACCATCTCGTTCGAACGCGACCGCCTGGGGCAGGTGATCCGCAAGGACGTCGACGGTCGGGTGACGACCTACGCCTACGACCGGGCCGGGCGCCTGCTGGAGGCAACCGGGCCGGACGGCGAACTCCGGTACCAGTACGACCGCCGCGGCAAGGTGAAGACCGAGCTGGTCGACGGCCGTCCCGTCATCTACGCCTACGATGCCCTGGGCCGCCGCACCCGCCGCACGACCCCCACCGGTCATGTCACCTCCTACGCCTACGACGCCGGCGGCAGGCCGGAGCACCTGACCACCGGCGGCCGTCGCATCGGCTTCACCCATGACGCCGCCGGCCGGGAGGTCTCCCGCGTCCTCGGCGACACACTCACCCTGGCCTCCGCCTGGGACGCGGCCGGCCGGCTGGCCGAACAGCACATCACGGCCGGGGTGCGGCCCGTGAGCGGCAGGTCCTACTCCTACCGCGCCGACGGCCACCTGGTCGCCATGACGGACCGGCACGCGGGCACCCGCACCTTCGACCTGGACCCGGCGGGCCGGGTCACCGCCGTACATGCCCATGGCTGGACCGAGCGGTACGCGTACGACACCGCAGGCAACCAGTCGTCCGCGACCTGGCCGTCCCGGCATCCGGGGAGCGAGTCCACCGGGGAGCGCGCCTACACCGGTACGGCGATCACCCGCGCGGGTGGGACCCGTTTCGAGCACGATGCGCTCGGGCGAGTGACCCTGCGGCAGAAGACCCGTCTCTCCCGCAAGCCCGACACCTGGCGCTACGAGTGGGACACGGAGAACCGCCTCACCTCCGTGACCACTCCCGACGGGACCCGATGGGAGTACCGCTACGACCCCCTGGGACGCCGTACCGCGAAGCAGCGCCTGGCGCCCGATGGCGAGAGCGTGACCGAGGAGACACGGTTCACCTGGGACGGGCTCACCCTGTGCGAACAGACCGACCACCGGCCCGGCGGGCCGCACACGGTCGCCCTCACCTGGGACCACCGGGACATCGTCCCCCTGACCCAGACCGAGCGCATCCTCACCGCGGACAGCCGGCAGGAGGAGATCGACCGCCGGTTCTTCGCCATCGCGACCGACCTCGCCGGCACGCCCACCGAACTGATCGACGAGTCCGGCGACATCGCCTGGCGGTCCCGCTCCACTCTGTGGGGAAGCACCGCCTGGGCCCGCGACGGCAGCGCGTACATGCCCCTGCGCTTTCCCGGCCAGTACTACGACCCCGAGACCGGTCTCCACTACAACTGCTTTCGCCACTACGACCCCGAGACCGGCCGCTACGCCTCACCGGACCCTCTCGGCCTCGCTCCCGCGCCGAATCCGGTCGCGTACGTGGGCAACCCGCACCGCGGGTGCGACCCTCTGGGCCTCATGCCGAAGTACACGAAGGAGGAGAAGGCTCAAAAGCGGGTCGACAAGGTCCTGGACGATGTCGCCCAGAGGGCGCAGGACGGCGGGTTCAAAAAGCATGCCGACTATCACGGGGACACGGGCCACGGTTTCAGCGACGAACGCGTCCTGGAGATCCTGAAGAACCCCGACGCCGTGTACCAGTCACAGGGCCAGGCAGGCAACTTCATCTATCGCAAGGACAATGACATCGCCGTGGTCTACGGCCCCGGCTCCAAGCAGGGCCAGGCCATCACGGCATACGGAGAGTCGGGTATCAAGGGTGAGTCCGGCGCCAGGGCGCTCGGTGGCAGTCCGTCGGATCCCGGCAAGCCGGTCACCCACGAGGACATTGTGGAGGGCAGAATTCCCGGCAAGTTCGGCAATCTGGCCCCCGGAGTGCAGATCAAATGAGGCGTGAATGAACACGAACCTGTCGTTCGACGACGACTGGCGTGCCACGGTGACGGGCGACCCGCTCTCCATCACCCCCCGCTTCACAGGCGACACCGTGCGCCTCGTGGAATACGCGGACGTGAAGGAGCGTGAGCAATTCACCATGGACACGTTCGGCAGCGAGCACCGGCTGTGGGACACGCCCGACGTCCTCCGGTTCGACCCGGCCAGCCGGAATCTCGTCGGGGCGGAATTCCAGATGCCGTACATCTCCGCGTCGTCCGAGACTTCCGATCGCGTTCCCACCCTGCCCGAGGTACGCCCGGGCGGGCTAAGGGCGGACGAGATCCGGGACTTCAGGCACGAGATGTGCACGGTGCTGTGCCGCGCTCCAAAGGACGGCGTGCTCATCTGCCTGCGTGGCCCCGATGTCCTCGACGAGCCGTTGGGCGCTCGTATCGGCATCGCCCCCGATGTGTCGCTTCTCGTCCAGCGCGGGGCGGTCGTCGGCTGGAGTCTCACCGACCCCGCACGCTACCTGACCACCGCCTACACCGCCCCGGATCCGGCTCCGCCGTCGCCGGCCACCCGTCGGCTGCTCACCGAATGCCTGGATCTGATCACCGAGCCGGTGGTCGACGATCTGGTGGACGGTGATCCGGCCGCCCTGGCCCGACTCCGCGCCGCCGACGCAGCTCTGCGCGCCCAGCACGAAGACCGGCACCGGGCTGACGTACTGCTGGAGCTGATCGCGACCTATGTGGACGACTACGGAAGCGCGTGACGGACGACTGTGCCTTCCGCGGAACTCAGTGCTCGCGGCCCGTAGCGGAGGCGAAGCCCAGCCAGGTGTGGCGGTTGCCCCACCAACACCAACCGACCTTCGGGGCGTTGCGCCGCTCGCGGCCGTCCCGCCCTGTGCCGTTGCTGATCCAGATCGCCGGGGTGCGAGCGTCCAGAGCACCGTTGGCTTTGCGCAGCCGGGAGCCGATGGTCATGAAGCAGCGGTTGCGCTCGAGGACCGTCGGCTGCTGAAGCACCCAGTGGATGCCTTCGGTGAGCAGTAGCGGGGTGCGGTTCTCCTTGGTGAGAGCGGGCAGTGCCTCCTCCGGGCTCCAGTTGGCCATGTGGTCGCCGCGATCGAGGCCTGCGACAAGGTAAAGAGGAGCATCGGGCAGCTCAACCGTGCAGGGCGCGAACAGGTCGACGTCAGGCATGTCGGTGATGACGAAGCCGGACTTGCCGTCGCGGCGGAGCAGCGGTGCAAGGGCGGAAGCGGAGACGCGGTCGGGATGCACGGCGAGCAGTGAACCGTCGTCTCCACGGCCGGCGGCCTCGGCGAACGTACGCAGCTCCTCAGCGGGTATCCCGGCGAGCTCGTGCACCCCAAGCTCGACCAGGCGTTCTGCCTGGATGGCCAGCGGCGGCAGAGGAGGCACGGTGACGGTAGAAGCGGTATCGGGCAACACTGTCCCTCGGTTCACGGTTGGCAGCAGCGGGCCCTGTGTCAAACGAGGCGGTGCACCGGAGTGTTCCCGGCGCAACGTAGCTGCGGCAGACGGCGCGCTCGTCCACGGCGACAACGCGCCCCCGATCAGCGGGCCACCCTGACCGAACTGGGCACCGAAGAACGCCACAGTCGGCGATCGTTGATCGGACGGAGATGCCGCACCGCACAGCCTGCTCCAAGAGGTGAAGCGCCGTCACATCAGAAGGGTCCGACGCGGGCACGCGTCGCCGGCGAACGATGAGGGCAGCGGCAGGCTGGAGCCGCGGTCGTGGCCACCTGGTGCCCAACACCCCGCACCAAGCGGCAGACCCGCTGCGCCGCCACTCGCTGAAGAAGTCGCTTCTGGCCACCAGTTGGTGCCAGAGGGCTGCCGGCTCGGCTCGTCGGCAGCTCCAGCCAAGCACTCGGCGTTCGCCATCCACTCTGCCGGAACGCCTCGTCAAGGTCACATGGCGTTCCGGCCGTCCATCGCTCCGCAAGTGATTGCCGGCGCGGCCAGGCAGGGCCACTGGGTTGCCTGCCGCGTTGTGCCACCGCACGGTCGACCAAGCCGGGCGGCACGTCGTGAGGCGCGCCCGGCTCGCACCGCCTGAACGCAGCTCAGGCGCGACCTGGACTGGCTCGTTGGTGCGGAGACCGGCTATCCGATGGGCACGACCATTTGGACCTGCGGCCCCTTGGGGCCCTGAACGACGTCGTAGTCGACCTCGGCGACCTCGGCCAGCTCCTTGAAGCCGGTTGTCCGGATCGCGGAGAAGTGGACGAACACGTCCGGGCCGCCGCCGTCTTGCTGGATGAATCCAAAGCCCTTATCCGAGTTGAACCACTTCACACAGTGCCACTAGCCATGCCTTTCCTTCATCACATGCACGTGCTGTCGCATCGCACTGGAGGGACCTCACCGTGGGAACACACTGCAGTGCTCCGAGCACCACAATTGATTCAGCAGTGCGCGACGACATCCAGAGCGATCTTCAGATGTCGCCCTGTCATGCCCTTCCCCTTGGTGATCCCGAAGGCGTACCTGTCGATGGTGGTGGTACCGGTCGCTGTCACCCGGTTGCCCTCATGGGAAACCCTGCCGATCGCGACGACGACCGGCTGTGTCACCCCACATACGGTCAATTCGCCGTGCAATGCGGCCTCGGAAGCCGATCGTTCCAGGACATGGCTGCGGAAACTGATCTCCGGATGCCGAGTCACGTCCAGGTAGTCAGCGGACTTGACGTGGTCGTCACGCTGCCGATTGCCGGACTCGAAACTACCTGTCTCCACGACGACCTGCACCGAGGACTCTTCTGCCGGGTCGGCCACGGTGATCCGGCCATGCCCGATGGCGAACGTACCTCGGACCGGGAACAGGCCGAACATGGCGCGTGCGGCGAAGCGGACCGTTGATGCCGCCTGATCGATCTCGTATGCACCTGCGGCTGGTAGGGACCAGTCTGCTGCTGCCATCAACTCGTAGCCTCCGTCTGCTGGAAATCAATCAGTGATGGGCAAGCCTCTCGCAGCCGCGGCGGTGGCACCAGCGTCTGGATGCAAGATCCGCCGCCGCTGAGACCGCACCGCCCGCGCTACGAGGTCACGCGTCGCTGGCGTAGAGGGCTGGCGCCCCCGGCATTGCTCACCGTCGATGTCAGGACCTACCGCCCAAAGCTCGCATCGCGGGCACCCGCTGGGCTGTCGAGTGCTTCCGGGCCGCGAAGCAGCAGTGCGGCCCGGACGACCATCAGATCCACCGCTCCCCGGCCGGCACCGTCGCATGAGTACGGCCCCAGGTCGGACGGCACAATGGCGCGGCGCCGCCGATCAGCTCCCGAAGGCGACGCCGGGCAGCCCCTCGCCGGCGTCCGGCAGCACCAGGAGCGAGCCCGACAACGGGTGCGGTCGGGCCAAGCCGGTTCGAGCCGTAGTGATGTAGAGGTCGCGCAGGCCCGGGCCGCCGAAGGTGCAGGCGGTAGGGCGGCGGACCGGGAGGTCGAGGGTGCGGTCGAGTGCGCCGGCCGGGGTGTAGCGGCGCAGTTGGCCGCCGTCCCACAGGGCGACCCATACACAGCCGTCGACGTCGACGGTCAGGCCGTCCGGGAAGCCGGCGCCTTCCTCGATGGTGGCCAAGGGGCGTCGGTCGACGGGGAGTTGCCCGTCCCATCGGCAGACGTCGATACGGCGGGTGGGGCTGTCGATGTAGTAGACGAGGCTGCCGTCGGGACTCCAGCCGGTGCCGTTGCTGACAGACACGGTGGGGAAGAGCTCGGTGGTGGTGCCGTCGGGGGTGACGCGGAAGAGGTTGCCGCCGCCAGTTTGCTCGTCATAGCGCATGGTGCCGGCCCACAGGGAGCCGTCCGGTGCGACGGCCGCATCGTTGCCGCGGCGACCGGGTACGGGGTCGCGTACGAGCCAGGAGAACGCGCCGTCCGCGTCGTAGAGTGCCACTCCGTCGCGGAGGTTGACCACCAGCCCACCGTTCTTGCGCGGCTTGGCCGCGCCGACGTGCTGTTCGGTGGCCAGCATCGTACGGCAGCCGCTGACCGGCTCGTAGGTGTGGATGCGCGAGCTCAGGATGTCCACCCAGATCAGCCGTTCGGTCGCCGGGTCCCAGGTGGGCCCCTCGCCCAGCACAGCGGACTCCCTGACCGCGACCTCGATGGCCGTCACCGGGTGCCGGCGCGATGTCCGAGGCTCAACGACAGGTCACCCGCGCCCTTGACCGCCAGCTCCGCAAGTTCGGCTTCGCGCTCCTGCGACCAGCGGATCATGGGTACCGAGATGGACAGGGCGGCGACGGTGCGGCCCGAGCTGTCGCGGACGGGGGCAGCCACGCAGCTCACATCCGGATTCGATTCCCGATGTTCGACGGCTGTGCCTCGCCGGCGGGTCTCGGCGAGGACGGCGAGCAGTTCATCGGGATCGGTGATGCTGTTGTCGGTCATCGCGGGCAGTTCGCCCGCCTCCTCGATCCTGCGACTCAACTCGTCGGTCGGGAGCGCGGCGAGGAGCATCTTGCCGACGGATGTGCAGTGTGCCGGGAGCCTGCGTCCCGCGGCCGAGACCATGCGGACAGCGTGGGTCGAGTCGACCTTGGCGATGTAGATGACGTCCAGGTTTTCGAGGATCGCGACATGGACCGTCTCGTCGCAGGTCCCGGCGACTTCACGGGCCACCCGCTGGCCTTCGGCGGCAAGGTCGAGCTGTTCCGCGTACCGGCTGCCCAGTTGGTAGCTGCGCACCCCTAGGCGGTAGCGGCCCGGCTGCCCGGGGACGACAACGAGATACGAACGCGCCACCAACGTCGTGACCAGCTCGTGCACCGTGGTGCGGGGCAGCTGGAGCTTGCGGGTGATGTCCGGTGAGGTGAGGGTTCCGTCGCCGTCCAGGAACAGTTCGAGTACGTCCAGCGCCCTGGTCACCGCGGGGACAAGTCGTCCCATGCTCCTCACCCATCCCTGCTGTTCGAAACTCCGGCCATTGCCCGGTATACCGAACACAGAGTAGGCACAGCCCCGTTCGGCGGGCAATGGTCATGCCGGTTCACCGAACGACGATCCTGCGGACATGTCTCTTGCGCAGTCCATTGACACTGCCGAGAGAGCTTGTCTACGGTCACGCCAACATTTCGAACGTGTGACGAAATCTCGAACAAGCAGATCCGGACTCTAGGGGCAACTGCCGTGCGCATCACGGGAATCAGTACTCATGTCGTCGGGACGCCCTGGCGCAATCTCACCTACGTTCTCGTGCACACCGACGAGGGCCTCACCGGAGTCGGCGAGACTCGCATGCTGGGCCGCACGGACGCATTGCTCGGCTACCTCCGCGAGGCGGAGGCGAACCACATAGCCGGTTCTGACCCGTTCGCCGTGGAAGATCTCGTGCGTCGGATGAAGTACGGCGACTACGGCCGGGCCGGCGAGATCGTCATGTCCGGCATCGCCGTCATCGAGATGGCGTGCTGGGACATCAAGGGCAAGGCCCTCGCCGTACCGGTGTGGCAGCTGCTCGGCGGTCAGGTGACCGACAGGGTCAAGGCGTACGCCAACGGCTGGTACACGACCGAGCGCACCCCGGAGGCGTACCACAAAGCGGCCCGGGAGGTCGTCGCACGTGGCTACCGTGCGCTGAAGATCGACCCGTTCGGCACCGGACACTTCGAGCTGGACCACGAGCAGAGCCTGTACGCCGTGTCCCTGATAGAGGCCGTACGCGACGCCATCGGGCCCGACACCGAGCTGATGCTGGAGATGCACGGGCGGTTCAGCCCCTCGACGGCGGTGCGGCTCGCCCGCGAGCTGGCACCGTTCAAGCCGGCCTGGCTCGAGGAGCCGGTGCCGCCGGAGAACCTCAAGGCCCTGGAGAAGGTCGCCGCGAAAGTGGACATCCCCATCGCCACCGGTGAACGGATCCATGACCGGATCGAGTTCCGGGAGCTCTTCGAGTCGCAGGCCGCCGACATCATCCAGCCGGACATCGGGCACATGGGCGGCATCCTGGAGACCCGCAAACTGGCGGCGACCGCCGAGACGCACTACGTGCTGGTCGCCCCGCACAACGTCGGCGGCTCGGTACTGACCGCGGCCTCGCTCCAACTGGCCGCCTGCACACCGAACTTCAAGATATTGGAGCACTTCAACGACTTCGCCGACGCGGAAATCAAGAAGGTGGTCAAGGGCGCGCCCCAGGTCGACCCGCAGACCGGCAGCTTCGAGGTCTCGCACGCTCCTGGGCTCGGTGTCGAGCTGGATGTGGACGCGGCGGCCGAGTTCCCGCAGCAGAAGGCCCGCTTCGACCTGTGGGCCGAGGGCTGGGAGCAGAGGGCGCCCCGGTGAGCCGCGTCACGAGTCCCCACCCCGGCGGGGCCGGCCGCTCGCCTGACGGCGTCAACCGCTCCCTGGTGATCGAGCGGCCCGGCGAACACCGCCTGATACACGGCGAGTTGCCGGTACCGGGCCCCGGCGAGGTACTGGTTCAGGTCGCAGCGGCGGGCATCTGCAGGAGCGACCGCGAGATCTACGACGGGCGCCGCGACGCCGCATTCGTCAGCTATCCCGTAATCCCTGGGCACGAGTGGTCCGGGACCGTCGGGGCGGTCGGTGAGGGCGTCGACTCCGCACTCGTCGGCCGTAAGACGGTGGCCGAGGGATTCCGGGCATGTGGGGTCTGCGGGCGTTGCCGGTGCGGAGAAACGAGCCTGTGCACGGGCGGTTACGCCGAGACCGGATTCACCGAACCGGGGGCGTTCGCCGACTGGCTCATCGTGCCCGCACGCTTGCTGCATTTGCTCGACGACGACGCCGATCTACGGGCCGCAGCCCTCCTCGAGCCCGCAGCTGTGATCGCAGCGGCAGTGCGCGCCGGGCGCCCGACGCCGGGAGAACGGATCGCCGTTGTCGGCGCGGGCACCCTCGGGCTGCTCACGGTCCAGTTGCTTGCCGCCTGCTCGCCCGCCGAGTTGACCGTGATCGATCCGCGCACAGAACGCGGCGAGCAGGCACGGCAGTTCGGGGCGACCGAGAGTCTTGTGCCGGGCGCTGACGAGGCTGCGGCGCACGGCCGCTTCGACCTGGTCGTCGAGACCGCGGGGGCGCCCACCACGGCCGCGTCGTCCTGCCTCCTCGCACGCCGGGGTGGCCGGGTGGTGCTCACCGGGATGTTCACACCGGGGGCCACCGGTATCGACCCGGTACATCTGTCGCTGAGCCAGTTGGAGATCCGCAGCGTTTTCGGGGCCTCCTCCTCCGCCTGGTCCGACGCGGTACGGGCCTTCGGCCTCGGACTGTTCGATCCCGCACCACTGATCACCCACGAATTCCCGCTGGAGCGGTTCGACGAGGCCATCGCACTGGTCGGCGGCACCGACCCGAAGACAGGGAAGGTGCTGCTCCGCCCCTGAGCCCAAGGCACCTGGACGGGTGTGCCTCGAACGGACCGACCCCACACACGCAGCCGTCTGATGCGCCGCGTGCCGCCGCACACCCATCAACTCGAACATTGTCCGATATCTCGAACATAGGAGCCCCGTGAACGCCCCGTCCTCACCCCGTCGCCCAGGCGCCGGCGCGCTGGCCGATATCGGTCACACCGTGCCCGCCCTTGACCCGGCCGACACCTCCGCGCACTCCTTCCCCGACGGCGGCACCTGGCGCACCGAGATTCCCTCGGTGGAGGGCCCCGAGGCACTGTCCGTCGTTCTCAAGGAAAGCTCGCGCCTCGACGTGCCGATCCACCGGATCAGCCAGGGCAGCGGCATCTGGATGCTGTCCGACAGCGAGATCACCGAGATGGTCGAGGGGACAGGCGAGCGCAACATCGAGCTCTGCCTGTTCACCGGCCCCCGCGGCACCTGGGACACCGGGGCCTCCGTCCGCACCGACTCACACGGCGCCGGACTGCGCGCCCGCGGGCACGACGCACTCGCCGGCTGTGTCGAAGACGCGGTACGTGCCACGGAGTTGGGCGTCACCTGCCTGCTCGTCGCAGACGAGGGCGTGCTCTGGACGCTGCATCGGGCACGCCTGGCGGGCGTCATACCGAGCGACACCACGCTCAAAGTCTCGGCCCTGATCGGCCCCGTCAACCCCGCCTCGTACGCCGTGTACGAGCAACTCGGCGCGGACTCGCTCAACGTCCCCTCCGACCTCACGCTCGCCCACCTCACCGAGATCCGCCGAGTCTCCGCCGCACCCATGGACCTGTACGTCGAGGCGCCGGACGACCTGGGCGGCTATGTGCGGATGTACGAGATCGCCGAACTGATCCGGCGCGGCGCACCGCTGTATCTCAAGTTCGGACTGTCGAAGACGTCCGGAATCTATCCCTACGGGGCGCATCTGCGCGATCTCACTCTCGACACTGCCCGCGAGCGCGTCCGCCGTGGCCGTCTCGCCCTCGACCTGCTGGCCCGGCACGGAGCGGACGGTGGCATGTCACCGCTCGGCTCGCGCCTGCACGGCCCGCTGAACCGGTTCAGCACGACCACCCCCGTTCACGTTCCAGGCGACGCGACCGAGAAGGACTCCTGATCATGCGCATACATACCGCGGCAACCACAGCAGCCTGCTTCGCCCTCAGCCTCTCACTCACCGCCTGCGGCCAGGACAGTTCGGGCGGCAGCGAGGAGAAGAAGGACCCCAAGGACGCCACCATCGGCATCGCGATGCCGACCAAGTCGTCCGAACGCTGGATCTCCGACGGCAACAACGTCGTCAAAAACCTCAAGGCCAAGGGATACAAGACGAAGCTCGTCTTCGGCGAGGACGACCCGGACCAGCAGGTCTCACAGATCGAGAACATGATCACGCAGGGTGTGGACGCTCTGGTCATCGCAGCCATCGACAACAAGTCCCTGGACAACGTGCTCCAGCAAGCCGCCGACGCCAAGATCCCCGTGATCTCCTATGACCGCCTGATCCTCAACTCGGCGCACGTCGACTACTACGCGTCCTTCGACAACGAGAAGGTCGGCAGGCTGCAGGGCACGTACATCGTCGAACAACTCGGTCTGGACAAGGGCGAAAAGGGCCCGTTCAACATCGAGCTGTTCGCCGGCTCCAACGACGACAACAACACCCGGTACTTCTTCGGCGGCGCGATGAAGGTGCTGCAGCCGTACATCGACAAGAAGCAGCTCGTCGTACAGTCCCGGCAAACCGAGCTCAACCAGGTCACCACTCTGCGCTGGGACGGCGGAACCGCCCAGCGGCGCATGGACGACCTGCTCACCTCCTCGTACGGCGGATCCAAGCGCGTGGACGCCGTGCTCTCGCCGTACGACGGCATCTCCATCGGCATTCTCTCCGCTCTCCGCGGCGACAGCTACGGCACCACGACCAAGCCGTGGCCCGTCGTCACCGGCCAGGACGCCGAGGTCGCCTCCGTGAAGTCGATCATCGCGGGCGAGCAGCGGCAGACCGTCTACAAGGACCTGCGCCAGCTCGCCAAGGTCGCCACCGGCATGGTCGACGCCGCACTCAAGGGCGACAAGCCCGAGACCAACGACACCAAGTCGTACGACAACGGCGCGAAGGTCGTCCCCGCCTATCTGCTCAACCCGGTCAGCGTCGACAAGAAGAACTACAAGAAGGAGCTGATCGATACCGGCTATTACAAGGTGAGCGACCTCAAGTAGCCACCGCCGTCGACCTTCCGCGCTCCGGGGCTTCGCGCCCGAGCCGGGGAGGGTCCCCATCAGCCACAGAGAAAGGCACGACCATGGCGGGACCCGTCCTGGAAATGCGCTCGATCAGCAAGACCTTTCCCGGAGTCAGGGCGCTCTCGGACGTCACCCTGACCGTCCGCCCGGGCGAGGTCCATGCCATCTGCGGGGAGAACGGCGCCGGCAAGTCGACCCTCGTGAAAGTCCTCTCCGGCGTCCATCCGCACGGTACCTACGAAGGGGACATCCTCTTCCAGGGCGAGCCGTGTCGGTTCAAGGACATCAGGGCGAGCGAGCAGCGCGGCATCGTCATCATCCACCAAGAGCTCGCCCTGGTGCCCTATCTCTCCCTCGCGGAGAACATCTTCCTCGGCAACGAGCACGCCACCCGCGGCGTGATCAGCTGGGACGAGACGCTGCGGCACGCCTCCGAACTCCTGCGCAGGGTCGGCCTCGACGAGAATCCGCAGACCCGGGTTGCCGACATCGGTGTGGGCAAGCAGCAGCTCGTGGAGATCGCCAAGGCGCTCTCCAAGAAGGTGAGGCTACTGATCCTCGATGAGCCGACGGCGGCGCTGAACGACGAGGACAGCGGCAAACTCCTCGACCTCATGCTGGAGTTGAAGAACCAGGGCATCGCCTCGATCATCATCTCGCACAAGCTGAACGAGATCGCGCGGGTCGCCGACTCCGTGACCATCATCCGCGACGGGCGCTCCATCGAGACCCTGGACGTGAGGGCGACGGAGACCACCGAGGAGCGGATCATCAGCGGCATGGTCGGCCGCGACCTCGACCATCGCTTTCCCGAACGCACCCCGCACCAGCCCGAGGAAGGCGCGTCGCCGGCCCTGGAGATCCGGGACTGGACGGTGCATCACCCGATCGACCGGCATCGCAAGGTCGTCGACAACGTCACGATGCATGTACGCCGCGGCGAGATCGTGGGAATCGCCGGCCTCATGGGGGCGGGCCGCACCGAACTCGCAATGAGTGTCTTCGGCCGCACGTACGGGCGCTACGCGGGCGGCACGGTCCTCAAGGACGGCCAAGAGATCCGCACCAAGACCGTCCACGAGGCGGTCCAGCACGGGATCGCCTACGTCACCGAGGACCGCAAGCACTACGGGCTCAACCTCATCGACACGATCGCCCGCAACATCTCGCTCAGCGCACTCGGCAAGGTCGCGCGGCGCGGCATCGTCAACGAACACGCGGAGCGGCAGGTCGCCGAGGACTACCGCACAAGCATGAACATCAAGGCGCCGACGGTCGCCGAGCCCGTCGGAAAGCTGTCGGGCGGCAATCAGCAGAAGGTCGTCCTCAGCAAATGGATCTTCGCAGGTCCGGACGTGCTGATCCTGGACGAGCCGACCCGAGGCATCGACGTGGGCGCCAAGTACGAGATCTACACGGTGATCGACAAGCTCGCCGCCCAGGGCAAAGCCGTCGTCTTCATCTCCTCGGAACTTCCCGAACTGCTCGGCATGTGCGACCGCATCTACACGATGTCCGCCGGCCGGCTGACCGGTGAGGTGCCGCGGGCGGAGGCCACCCAGGAAGCGCTGATGCGCCGGATGACGAAGGACAAGAGGTAGCAGGATGAGTACGAATCTGACGGCCGAGACGCCGGCGGACGCCCCGCTCCCGTCCGGTGACGGCAAGAATCGCGACACGGCGGAAGGCGGCGGCCTGCTCGGCCTGGTCCTCGAGGGCCTGCGCCGCAATATGCGGCAGTACGGCATGCTGATCGCCCTCGGCCTGATCGTGGCCCTGTTCGCCGTGTGGACGGGCGGCGACCTGCTGCTGCCGCGCAACGTCTCCAACCTGGTACTGCAGAACAGCTACATCCTGATCCTCGCGATCGGCATGATGCTCGTCATCATCTCGGGCCATATCGACCTGTCGGTCGGCTCGCTCACCGCCTGCGTGGGTGCGGTCGCGGCCGTACTGATGGTGCAGCACCATGTCGCCTGGCCGCTTGCGGTCGTCCTGTGCCTGGTCCTCGGCGCTGCCGCGGGCGCGTTGCAGGGCTTCTTCATCGCGTATCTGGGGATACCTTCATTCATCGTCACGTTGGCAGGGATGCTGCTTTTCCGCGGCGTCACCGAGATCGTGCTCAAGGGACAGACACTCGGCCCCTTTCCCAAAGGACTGCAGACCATCGCCAACGGCTTCCTGCCGGAGGTCGGTCCGGACAGCAACTACCACAATCTCACCCTGCTGCTGGGCTTCGTCCTGATCACGTTCGTCATCATCCAGGAGATGCGCGACCGACGGCGACAGCAGCAGTTCGCCCTGGATGTGCCACCCGCGAAACTGTTCGTGCTCAAGCTGATCGCACTGGTCGCCGCAGCGCTGACGGCCACCCTGATGCTCGCCAGCTACAAGGGCGCCCCCGTGGTGCTGCTGATCCTGGCCGTCCTGGTCGTCGGCTTCGGCTACGTGATGCGCAACGCCGTCGTCGGACGCCATGTCTACGCGATCGGCGGCAACCTGCCCGCGGCCAAACTCTCCGGCGTCAGGGACAAGAAGGTCACCTTCCTGGTCTTCCTGAACATGGGCATGCTGGCCGCCCTCGCCGGGCTGATCTTCGCTGCCCGCTTCAACGCCGCCTCCCCCAAGGCCGGCACCAACTTCGAACTCGAGGCGATCGCAGCCGCGTTCATCGGCGGCGCCTCCATGAGCGGCGGCGTCGGCACCGTCCTGGGGGCGATCATCGGCGGCCTGGTCCTCGGTGTGCTCAACAACGGCATGAACCTCGTCGGCGTCGGTACGGACTGGCAGCAGGTCATCAAGGGCCTGGTGCTGCTCGCGGCGGTCGGCTTCGACGTGTGGAACAAGCGCAAGGTCGGTTCGTAGAGCTCTCACGAAGTATCCAGCCTCATTCACCGGAGCCGCAGATGAACACGAGTAGACGCACAGTGATGGCAGCCGCCGCGGCGGGACTCGCCGCGACCACGGTCGGCGCCACAACCGCTCACGCCCACTCCCACGGTTCGGAGGGCGGAAGGCCCGTGAGGGAGCTGTTCGGCAGGCTCGCCGACGGCACGAAGGTGTACCGATGGTCCCTGGCCAACGGCGGCACCCGGCTGAAGGTGCTGTCGTACGGCGGCATCGTGCAGTCCCTGGAGATACCCGACCGGCACGGCCGGTACAAGAACGTCTCGCTGGGCTTCGACACCCTTGAGGAGTACGTCGCCTCCAGTCCCTACTTCGGCGCGCTCATCGGCCGGTACGGCAATCGCATCGCCAAGGGCAGGTTCACCCTTGACGGCACGGCCCATCAGGTGTCGGTCAACGACGGCGAGAACAGCCTGCACGGCGGATCCAAGGGCTTCGACAAGCGGGCATGGAACGTCGAGAGCTTCACCTCCGGCTCGGACATCGGCCTGGTTCTCCACTACACCAGCGTCGACGGCGAGATGGGCTACCCCGGAACCCTCAGGGTCAAGGTGACGTACACGCTGACCCGGCGGGGCGACTGGCGCGTCGACTACGCGGCCACCACCGACAAGGCCACCGTCGTGAACCTCACCAGCCACGTCTACTGGAACCTGGCGGGCGAGGGCAGCGGATCGGTCCACGACCACGAACTGAGCATCGACGCCTCCCGCTACACCCCGGTCGACTCCGGCCTCATCCCCACCGGCGCATTGGCAAAGGTCGCGGGCACGCCCTTCGACTACCGCCAGTCCAAGACCGTCGGCGAGGACATCCGGGTAGCGCACCAGCAGCTGCTGTACGGCCAGGGATACGACCACAACTGGGTTCTAGACAAGGGCCCCACCACCGCGCCCCAGCAGATCGCCACGCTGCGCGACCCGGCCTCGGGCCGGATCCTGGACATCGCGACGACCGAGCCCGGCCTGCAGTTCTACTCCGGCAACTTCCTGGACGGGACACTGGTCGGCTCGGGCGGCACCATCCACCGCCAGGGCGACGCCCTGTGCCTGGAGACCCAGCACTTCCCGGACTCCCCCAACCAGCCGTCCTTCCCGTCCACGGTGCTACGCCCGGGCGACACCCTCCGCTCGACGACGGTGCACAGATTCTCGGCGCGCTGACGTCACGGCGACCGCTCTTCGTTCCGTGGTCCCCGCCCCCGCCCCGCCACCGGGCGGGGGCTCCCCGGCTTCCTGGCCGATCAGACCTGGCCGCGGGGAGCATCGCATCGAGCGGGCAGCCGCCCGGGAGGTGAACCTCGACGACGCCGGGCGCCGGGTCCGTGTCGGCCACCCGCCTTGTTCGGGTTCAGCAGCAGAGGCGAACACGGCCGGCGGCGATTGTGCTGCCGATCCTCTCGGACACGCTGTGCGCCGACGCCACGACCATCCGCTGGGCGACCGCCGTCGCCGTCGCCGTCGCCGATACGCGAGACCAGCCGAACCTTCCTCGAAGCTCCCTGGCCACCGGCCGTCGCCCCGGAAGCGGCCGACGCCGAAGCCCTGGCTGCCACCAGGCGGCGGCACTCACACGCCCCGCCTGACCGCCCGCCCCGACCCCATCAGAGGTGGCCATCGACGGCCCGGCCCCGCAGACGCTACGCATGTGCACCCCGACCTGAACGGCGACACAGGTCCCACTTCGCCCGGATATGATGCATTTCGTGATCACGCCCGGGCGGCTGCGGCGCCGTCCTCCCTACGGCGGCCGGTGGAAAGCTGCCCTGCTGTCACCGGTGATCCTCACCGTCTTCATCGTCGGCCTGGCGTTCTCCACACCGAGAGAGATCGCGTTCAGCCGCCTTCTGCCCGCCGCGCCCGCTCTCGCCGCCGCGATGTGGCCTGTGCTCCCCACGCTCCTGCTGGGGGCGTTCTGTCTGCTGGTCATGATCGGCCTCAGCTTCGTCTACACCGACCTGGGGACGCCGTACACAGTGGCCGCGATCGTCGCGGTCACCTTGGCGGCCGCGTACGCGAGCCATGTCCGACTCCAGCGGGAGGAGACCCTCTTCCACGTCCGACTCGTCGCCGACGCAGCCCAGAGGGTGCTGCTGCGCCCCCTGCCGCAGCTTGTCGCGCACATGGAAATCGAGTCGCTGTATCTGGCAGCTCAGGAGCAGGCCCGCATCGGCGGCGACTTCTACGAGGTGGCCGACACACCGTACGGGGTCCGGCTGCTCATCGGCGATGTACGGGGCAAGGGCCTTCCCGCGGTCGGAGCGGCTGCGGCGGTGGTCAGCAGCTTCAGGGAGGCCGCGTACGACGAACCAGACCTGACGGGCCTCATCCATCGCCTGGAGACCAGCATCACCCGTCACAGCGCCACGTTCCCCGCCCAGGACCTGCCGGAGCGCTTTGCCACCGCCCTTCTCATCGAGATCCCCCACGGCCGCGGCCACGTCAGACTCCTCAACTGCGGGCACCCCCCGCCGCTGCTCGTGCACCGCGGGGAGATCCACGTCCTGGAGCCCAGCGCCCCCTCACCACCCCTCAACCTCGCGATGCTCATCGGAGACCGCTACTGCGTCGACACCGTCGCCTTCGCCCCGGGCGACCAGCTGCTGCTCTACACCGACGGAGTAACGGAGACCCGGGACAGGGCCGGCGTGTTCTTCCCCCTGCCGGACTGGATGCGGAGGCAGGGCCCGGTGCCGCCTCGCGAACTGCTCGGCCGACTCCACCGGGACCTGCTCCACTACAGCGGCGGAAGGCTCAACGACGACATCGCGGCCCTCGCCGTGCGGTGCCCGAATACCGGGGCCAGGGAGCACCTGGCGTAGGTGGCCCACCAGCGGGCCGGTGCGGCACAGGTGGACCAGGGCATCGGCGCACGGCGTGGCGTACGAGGCAGGCATAGCGTCGCTCGGGGGCGAGAGGGGGCACGTGGACTCCTCCGTGCTCCGAGCGTCTTGCCGGAAGGTTGCGGACGCGACAGCTCGAAAGAGCGCCGTTGTGCGGGTTCACTCAGCAACGCCTCGCGTCCGCCTTCCTCGGCACCGGCCGCCGGGTTCTCCCACCGTCGGTCCTGCGGGCCGGCATCAGGTTGCGGCATACAACTACGCCGAGTCACAACAGGGACAGCAACGGCCCGTCGGATCGGCCACCAGTTAGAGGATGCGCTGGTCAGCAGCGCCAATGCACGCCGCAGTACACCCGCACCAGGGGGGCGGCTCGGTGCCGGCGGCGGCATTGAACACCACCGAGTTCGCCACCGCCGGGTTTCCACGAATGGGCCGCGCGAGCCGGGCGAGCCCACAACCGGGACGTGACGTACGCCAACACCGGCTACACGCCGGTGAGCCTCGACCCGGCGCTCAACGCGATCGGCCTCGCTGAGGTGTTCACCCCGCCCTATGGGTCGGGCTGTCCTACGAAGCGGGTCACCCTTCCCGATTCATCCCGGCCCGGAATGCCGACTCGCACCGCCTGTTGTCAGACCCGGGTGGGAGAGTCGGGCAACGGCTCCAGTCAAGAGCCCGTCAAGGAGGCTGTCATGAAGGTGTCGCTGCGCGAGGTGCAGGACGGTGACCTCATCCTCTTCTTCGCTCACTCAAACGATCCCCACGGGATCCGAATGGCGGCGTTCACCACAGATGACCCGTCGGACCGCGCTCGTTTCGATGCCCATTGGGCGCGCATACGCCACGATTCGTCGGTCGTTGTGCGCACCGTTGCGGAAGAGAGCAACAAGGTGGTCGGCCACGTGGCCGTGTTCGGCCCGCCCGGTGAGCGCGAGGTCACCTACTGGATCGCTCGGGAGCACTGGGGCCGTGGAGTTGCCACCGCCGCGCTGCGGCAGCTCCTCGAAGCCGTTCCGGAGCGTCCGCTCCGTGCACGTGCGGCTGCGGACAATGGGGGGTCGATCCGCGTGCTGGAAAAGTGTGGATTCGTGGTGACCGGCCATGAGCGCGGATTCGCGAACGCACGAGGTGAGGAGATCGACGAGGTCGTCCTCGCCCTGGACCACTGACCCGCTCCGACACCGTTACCAGTCACCATGGTCGAGCCGCCCGACCCGTACATCCGGTCACGGGCCCGCTCTTCCCCCGCGCTTGACCGGCCGCGCCGTCTGACGTTGCTCGCCGGGCACCCGGACGACGGCGGCCCATCAGCGCGCTTCCGGCGAAGACCTTGGCTGCCTGGTAGTAGCCGGTCGCCAGGTTCTCCGGGGTGCCGGGCAGCCGGAGGAAGACCCACGCCGCCGAGGGAACCCGCAAGACGATCCGAAGGCACCAACCGGGCCATCAAGACAATCGCCCGCGACACCTACGGCTTCCGCAACCCCAGCAACCGGCGCTACGCACCCGCTGCCCGACCACCCGTCGAGCCCGTGGACACCTCGACGCCCGCTAATGTCGTTGAGCCCGCACCCTGCAATCGTGTTGGCTAGCGGCACCGAACTGTCAGTACCGCAGGTGTCCGCTTGGCTGTAGCAGGGAGTTGAACGTGCAGGACATTGTTGTCGACCCGGTTGCCCACAATCGGGCAGCCTGGGACAAGTATGTCCAAGAGGGCAACGAGTGGTCGAGGCCGGTGAGTGCTGAGGATATCGAGCGCGCCCGCATGGGCGACTGGTCGATTGTTCTCGTCGGGCGTGAGCCAGTGGACCGCTCCTGGCTGCCGACGGACCTGACCGGCAAGGACGTGTTGTGCCTGGCCTCCGGCGGTGGCCAGCAGGGTCCGATCCTCGCCGCCGCAGGGGCGCGGGTCACCGTATTCGACAACTCACCCCGCCAGCTCGGCCAGGACCAGATGGTGGCGGCGCGCGACGGACTCGATCTGCGCACCGTCCTAGGCGACATGCGCGACCTCAGCGCCTTCGGCGACGCAACATTCGACGTCGTATTCCATCCGGTCTCCAACCTATTCGTACCAGACTTGGCGGCGGTGTGGCGGGAGTGCTTCCGCGTCCTGCGACCGGGCGGAACTCTGCTCGTGGGCTTCCTCAACCCCGATGTGTACTTGTTCGACCACGAGGCGCTCGACGAGCGCGGCGAGCTGATCGTCGTGCACAAGCTGCCCTACAGCGATGTCACGCAGTACTCCGCCGAGGAACGCGCCACGAAGTTCGGCGCGGATGCCGCTCTTGAGTACAGCCACACCCTCACCGACCAGATCGGCGGGCAACTCGCCGCGGGGTTCGTCCTCACCGCCTTCGCGGAAGCGCCGCACCAATCCAACGCATCCGCTCAATACATGTCGAACTATTTTGCCACGCTGGCGGTCAAGCCGGGCTGACCCAGCCGTGGGGCCGGCCGAGACGGCCACGTCTCCGAATGGCCAAGCGGAGCACAGCGCCAGCCCGACCCCCACCAACTCAGCTGAGCCCACATCCCGAGATCCGCCCACCAGGCCCCGGGCCGTAACCTCGTTCGTCAGTTTCCTCAGCATCCGTGTCGATCAACCGTCTCTTCTCTCCTGCGCGGGTAGTAACGATCAAGACAGGACGCAGACCCCAGGGGAGGTTCACCGAGCCGAACGTTCGTGCTGGGATCCGGCATCCTTCGACGGGCCGAACTCCTTGGTCGGTCGGAAGTGTTCGTGCGTGTGCAACACACGTGACGGTAGCCCGCCACGGTGACAGAGATACAGCACAAGAGGCAATGCAGGGCGGGCCCTCATAGTTCCGGGGGGGGTGGAAGGCGTTCGCTCAGGTCCACGACCAGGTTTCCTGGATCACGGTCGGCCGGTGACGCCCCGTACGTCCAAGTGCCGTCTCTCGACCACGTCATCGTGGTGCACACCCGAAGTGGCAGGCGGCGGGCTTAGTCTCCTCGCATGACCGACCACTCCCTGCGTTCCGTCACCGTCGAACGAACCGCCCCCGGATCCTTCCGCGCCACGAACACCCGCGGAGGCACAATCGTCTTCGGCGGCAGCGCCCCCGACGAGGGCACCGAGTTCACGCCGGTCGAGCTGCTGCTGGCCGCGCTCGGCGGCTGCACGGCCGTGGACGTCGACGTCGCCACTACCCGGCACAGCGAGCCCACTGGATTCACCGTCGCCGTGACCGGCCAGAAAGTCAGCGACGAACTGGGCAACCGGATGACCGAGCTCGAGCTGGTCTTCGCTGTCACCTTCCCGGAAGGTGAAGCCGGGGACCGGGCCCGCGCCATCCTCCCGCGCGCGGTCAAGATCTCCCACGACAAGCTCTGCACCGTCAGCCGAACCGTGGAGATCGGCACCCCCGTTGCGGCGAAGGTCACGTAGAACCACCCGACATGGCTCGAACTCCACCGGTGGAGTCCAACGTATTCGACAACACGCCAGACCCCTCTCCAGCCCCCGACCCAACCGGAGCGGCAAGGTCGGCTGCGTGCCCCCTCCGTCGAGAGGTTCGTCGAGGCCCACTGGCAGGGCACTGTCGCAGGAACCAGCCGATCCCGTAGCGGGCATGCGATGCCGCCCTGGGCCCACCGACTCGACGCAACTCGTCCGGGTGTCGGTCCAACGCCCCGCGCTGAGTGACCGAGCGCATGTACGACCAGCACCGGGCAGCCGGCAACCCAGGGAAATCCACCTCATCCGGAGGCCCGCCCCGCGCCGGTAAGCGTGAGCGGGGCGGGCCTCCGGTTTTCACATCGCTCAAGACGACGCGTCGTCCACGACCCGGGCCCTGCCTACGATGCCTTCCACCACGCGGCCGACGCGTCCCGCAGCGTGTTCGTCCCGCAGTGCACCTCGCCCGCGCCGAGGTGGTACGTGTACCAATCGTCGATGTACGACACCTTCATGCCCGCCTGCGTGTACGCGGCAGTCACGGCCTCGGTGAAGACGTCCTTCCCGCCGATGACCGGCCCCCACTGCTTCGGCGCGAGATACCGGTTCCGGCCGAGCAGGATGCCGTTGACCGCCCCCGGGACGTACGCGCTGGTCATGACGGTCTCCACCACCCCGTCCCGCGCGGACTTCGAGGGCTTCGCGTCGTCATGGCGGCCGAGCCTCTTCTGCTGTCCGTACTCGCGCACGGACTCCGGCATCTCGCCCGGTCCCAGCCGCTTCAGCCGCGGCATCATGCTCTCGCCCCGCGGGCCGCCGTTACCGCGCGTGTAGAGCGCGGGCACGCGTACGACCTCGGCGTCCGTCACTCCAGTCTCACGCTGGAGAATCGCCAGGTTCGCGGCGATCCGCTCCGCGGCCAGCCTGTTGTCCTTCACCAGGTACTTCGAGGCGAGTGCCTGGGCGATGGTCTCCTTGGGGGCGAGCATCTCCTCGCTGTCCGGCACCGAGAACATGCGCGTGGCCCCATGCCCGGACCTCTGGGCCTCGCGCAGCAGCCGAAGCCCGGCCTCCGGATCGGCGATCCCGATCTTCCAGCCGCACGGAGTGTCGGCGGGCAGGAACTGTACGAACTCGTCCACATGCCCCACATGCAGCCACGACGTGTCCAGCAGCAACGGATCTTGCAGACCCTGAGAATTCAGCAGCGTGCGCATCGCCAGAGCGGGCTTCGATCCGCTGTCCTTGCGCTCGCCCTGGATGATCCGCCCGGCGGGGAAGCTGCGGCCGTTGTGAGCGTACGGCGGGATGGTCTCCAGGTTCCCCATGGAGTTGAGCGTCCACTCCTCCGAGTCGCGCACCCCGGCCACCTGGACCACGCCGACACCGTTGCCGCGCATCTTCTCGAACAGCTCGCGGCCGGCCACGCGGTCCGGCTGGGCGCTGCGCAGCATCACGCGCATGACCTGACGTCGTCCGCCGGGCCCGGTCATACTCACGTATCCGGGCTCGACGAAGTCCTGCGCCCAGATGTCGGAGTACTTGTCGAAGGTCACCAGCGGCGTGTTGATCCCGGCTGACTTGGCCTCGGTCGCAAGCCCTTTGACGAATGCCTACTGACGCCTGGCCCAGTCGTCCTTTCCATCGATCTTGGTCACCATCAATTGCTGCGCGTTCTGCAGATGGTGGTGGGTGAGGAGCGGGGCGACGCGCAGGGTGATGTCGTCCGATGTGCTCTTCCCGGATGCGGTCACGGTCAGGCGTATGACCGCCCGTCCGTCCCAGACTTTGGTGTCGCGTATGACGTCATTGCTCTCCACCGCGAACTCGACGCCTGCACGCAGCTCGGCAGCGGACAGCCGGGTGGCGGGGGTGACCATGGCCCACCCGCCAGGGCGCTTGACGAAGACCCGCGTTCTGCGGGCCCCATCGACCTGCACGGTCCCGGTCGCGCCGGCGGGTATCGCGGCCATGGGCACGGACCGCACCCGCGCGAGATCGGCGAGGTCAGCACCACCGTTGATGATGTTGTCGGCCGCGTCGTTGCAGGCGGCGAGCCCGGCGTCCGAGAGCGACTTGCCGTTCGGTGCCCTGGTCGGGCACCGCTTGGTGTCGTCGTCGATATTGGGGAGGAAGACGGCTCCCCTGCCGGCCGTCCACGTGTCCTCACCGGCGGTATCGGTGCCGCCGGTGACGTCGACCTGCCCGTCCCGGTTCACATCCGCCCGCAGATCCACCCGCGGCGGCCCGGCGGCGAACGCCGGGCCGGCGGGGGCGATGACGGCCCCGATGACGGTGAGGGCGAGCGCGGTGTGTCGTGCGTGGCGCACGTGTCTCGTACCCAAGGTGTATACCTTCCCGAAGAGTTGAGGTTGGCTCTCGGGACGGAAGAGGGCGGGGAGGGGATGGACGTTGCCTGGGGCAGACGGGTTCCCTGCCGCGTGAGGCGGAGCGAGTTGGACGGTGCCCTGCGAGGTGCGCACCTGCCTGCCCCGAACTGTGCCGTCGAAGCCGATGGAAGGTAAATACGTCGACAGCGCCCCTCGGAGCCCGGCAAAGTGGCCGTCCGTGACGAGCAGTGAACTGTGGACCCGTGCAACCGCCGACCGCTACGACGCCGAGGAGACGGAAGCGTCCTCGGCCGCCGTTCTCGGACCCACTCTCGCCTTCCTCGCCGAACTCGCCGGCAGCGGCCGGGCACTGGAATTCGCCATCGGAACCGGACGGGTGGGCGTCCCGCTCCGTGAACGCGGCGTCCCGGTGGTGGGCATCGAATTGTCCGAGCACATGGCAGCCGTCCTGCGGCGCAAGATCGACGAGAGGACGCTCCCGGTCACCATCGGAGACATGGCTTCCACCGTCGTCCCCGGCGAGTTCACCCTCGTCTATCTCGTCTACAACACGATCACGAACCTGCTCACGCAGGACGAGCAGGTCGAGTGCTTCCGCAACGCCGCACGTCATCTGGAGCCCGGCGGCCGATTCGCCATCGAGCTTGGCGTGCCACCGCTGCGATTCCTGCCGCCCGGCCAGGTCGCGGTGCCGTTCGACGTCTCTGAGCAGCATCTCGGCTTCGACACGTTCGACCTGGTCGAGCAGATCCTCGTCTCGCACCACTTCACCCGCGACGGAGACAACGGCCACTACCGTCGCGCCGACTCCCGGCACCGGTACGCCTGGCCGGCGGAACTCGACCTCATGGCACGAATTGCCGGTCTCGAGCTGGAACGTCGCGTCGCGGACTGGGACGGGGCGCCGTTCGCCCAGGACTCGGCGAAGCACATCTCCGTTTGGCGCAAGCCGACCTGAGGTCGGCCACCGGACTGCCAGAGCGGCGCGTGCCCGCCGTGAAACCCATCGAGAGCTCGGGCGTCTTCGGCAGGTGCGCATCCGAGGGTGAGAAAGACTTCGTGGAGGCCGTCGCGCATCTACCGACGGGATCCGCAGACAACACGTCCGGTGCAGGTGGAGCGGCCGTCGGGTGAGGCCGACGTGTCCCTACTGTGGACACGGACGTGCTCACCGCGCTGCCGGCGGGCCTGCTGAGGTGGCGGATGCCCTTACGGCCGAGCTTGGCCTCGGACACCAGTGACCACAGGCTTCCAGAGCGCGCCGTCCGGCCGGACACCGAGCCCGTCGAAGCGCGGCCGCATCAGCTCCGGACCGTGCTCGGCCCGTTCAGCACCGGATGACGTCACTCTGCTCCGCCGCGCGCATCGCCGGAGCCCGGTCAGCGCCGACAGTGACACGACAGCTCCCTGACTGGCGATGCATCAGGGATGCTCCACCAAATCGCCCCGGCGGCCCCCGCGACTCAGCGGTGTGTGTGCCGTGTCACGTATTCAGTCGGCGCCCACGTTGTCTACATCACAGCGCAAATGTCCATTTGGCGCCATGCTCGAAACAGACTTCGGAACGGACCTCGTAACGGACACGCACCACCCGAAGTGGAGCCCGTCTCCACCCTGTTGGGGTCGAAGGACCGACTCGGCCCATGGCACAGCACGTGTGTCCCTTCCCGTCGTCCCTCCTTTGATTCCCCCGTTTCCCCTTGGAAGGTGCTCCACCATGGCCGCATATCTCTGCCCTCCTGCCGTGATACACGGCGAGCACGCCGTGAAGACCGGCCAGATCGTGGCGGAGGTCAGCGACCGGCACCCCCACGCGGCATGGGCGCCGCGGATCGACGGCATCGCGGCCAGTACGGGCATCGAGACGCGCGGGTGGATGCTGCCGCTGGAGACCACCGTCGCGCCCGGCAACGGCAGCGGCCTGCGGACCATCGGCGTCGAGCCGACCCAAGAGGCGCTTGTACGCGACGGGTTCACCCAGCAGGACGTGGACCGCGTGGTCGCCGCCCTCGAGAGCATTCCCGCGCCGCAGACCGTCCAGGAGCGCACGGCGCCGGCCTGGGAGGCCGTGCAGTCCTACGGCGAGCGTGCGGCACGGGGGGCCCTGCAGACAGCCGGGCTGGACGCATCGGACGTCGACTGCCTGATCACCAGTCACTCCACCACCCCGGCGCTGCCCGGACTGGACATATCCCTGGCCAACAGGCTTCCGCTGCGCAGCGATGTGATGTTGCTGCCGGCCACGCAGTGGGCCTGTGTCGCGGGGACCCGCTCCCTGGCACTTGCGGCGGATCTCGTGGCCGCAGATCCCGATCGGGTGGTCCTGGTCGTCATCGCCGAAGCCCTGAGCACGACCTACCAGCCCGCCGACGACACCCTCGAGTCTCTGATCGTCCGGTTGCTGTTCGCGGACACGGCGGTCGCCACGGTGGTCACCGGCCGCCAGAAGCCCGAGTCGGTGCTGCGGCTCAACGCCGCCTGGCATCTCACCCTGCCCGGCACCCAGGACCTGCACCGCCTGGAGACACGGGCGGACGGCACCCACTTCGTGATGGACCGGCGCGGGCCGCGCGCCGTACAGGAGACGGTCACCGCTATGTGGGACTGGCTGCGCATCCGCTATCAGGACTGCCCCGACGCCTGGCACCCGGACATACTGCTCGCCCACCCCGGCGGGACCCGGGTGCTGGAGTACATGGAGCAGACGATGCCCGACGCGTGGCCCGAGGGCCTGCTCGACTACAGCCGGGACAGCTACACCAGCGGCAACCGCGGAGGCGCCGCCGTGTTCGACATCCTGCGGCGGGCGCATGACGCCGGGCAGCAGAAGCCCGGCAATCGCGCCGTTCTGTACGCGGCGGCACCCGGTCTCACCGCCACCGCCCTGGAAGGACAGTGGCTGTAGCACGAGGCGGCGCCACCCCTACCGGAAGAATCTGCCGCGCCCCCGGCACAGGACCGCGTCATCTACCGACTTCCGCCCAGACGACCTTCCCGGTGTCCGTCCACCGCACCCCCCACCGGGTGGTGAGCCCGTGCACGACGCTCAGGCCACGACCGCTGTCATCGAGCAGGTCGCCCCGCCTCAGGCGTGGTCTGCCGTTGCCGGTGTCACCCACTTCGCACAGCAGGCCGGCGCCGGACCTGATCAGCCGTACCGTGATGGGACCGGTAGCGAAGCGGACCGCGTTCGTCACCAGCTCGCTGACCAGCAGCGCCATCTCGTCCCGGGTGTCGTCCCGGGTGCGCCACTGCCTCAGCAGCGCGAAGACCTGCGCGCGGGCGCGGGCGGGGGCGTCGAGGCGGGCGGGCAGCCGCCAGGTCGCCGTGTCCCCCTCGCGGTAGCCGATCATCCGCGCGAGCAGCAGGGTCACATCGTCGCGCTGGCGTGCGGGCGCCAGGGTGGAGACGACGTGCCGTGCGGCCTGCTGCAGGGCATCCCAGGGGTGCACCGTGGACACGGCGTCCGCCAGCCTGTCGATGCCCTCGTCGATCGACAGGGCGGGATCCTCGACCAGGCCATCGGTGTAGAGAGCGAGCAGGGAGCCCGGAGGGGCGACGAAGGTGTGCACGTCGAACGGTTCCCGCAGCGCGAACTCGGCGCCCAGTCCGGGGTGAGGGCGCAGCGCGAGCGGGCCCGCGTGCCCGTCCGGAGTGACCAGAACCGGGGGAAGGTGGCCGGCGCTGGACAGCGCCACGTGGTGGCTGACAGGGTCGTAGAGGGCGATGCAGCAGGTCGAGCCGAGGGCGCTGTAGCCGGCCGTCAGCCCGGACTCCGCGTCGTCCAGCATCGTCACGGTCTCGTCCAGGTGCTCCAGGACCTCGTCGGGGGCGAGCCCCGCGGACAGCAGCGCGCGGGCCTCCATACTCAGCTGACCCATGGTTGCCGCAGCTCCGAGGCCATGGCCGACGACGTCACCGACCACCAGCGCGGTACGGCCGTCCGGCAGCGGAAAGCTGTTGACCCAGTCGCCGCCGACGCCCGCGCTGTCGGGGGTGGCGGGCTGGTAGACGCTCGCGATCGCGATGGTGTCGCCGCCGCTCCGTGGCAGGAGCCGGCGTTGCAGGGCCAGCACCTGCGTGTGCTCTCGCTGGTGCTGACGGGCCAGGTCGACGTGGTGGGCGGTCCTGGCCACCAGTTCCTGCAGGTCGAGCAGCTCGCTGTCGCGGAAGGGGCAGTCCGCTCGCCGCCAGACCTCCGCCACGCCCAGGACGACGGGCGGCACGCCGTCCAGAACCAGCGGTATGCACGCCACACCCGCCGACCGGTCGACGGGCACGAGGGCACGCACAACTCGTGGGCTCGCCAGTACCCGCTCGACCGCCTCCCGGTCGGGTATCACGATGGTCTGCGGAGCATCGTTCGGCAGCACCGCCTGCGCCAGCAGGCGACTCGCGTCGCTGGGAAGGTCGTCGCCCAGCGTTATGTAGCCCTCGGGCCATGCCCGGTCCGGAACCAGGGCTGCCCGCCGCAGCCGGATGCGCCTCTGCACCTGACCGGTCACTCCCTCGCCCGACCACACGGCGTAGTCGAGATCGACGGCGGCCACGTCTCCCCAGGCCAACAGGGACTCCGCCAGCGACTGCGCGGTCTCGCCGATGTCCAGCGACGTGCCGATTGCGGTCTCGGCGGCGTACAGGTGCAGCCTCCTGGCCATGGCGATCAGGGAGACGGTCAAACCCTCCTCAGGCGCCGCAGCAGGCAGGATGCTCAGCGAGACCACGAGCTCCGACCCGTCACGGCGGCGCAGGCGCTGGATGCGGGCGACGTGCGCCTCACCGGTCTCGACGACCTGCCGCAGCCGCCGCGTGACCGTCGGTACATCCCAGGGGGGCAGGAGATCGACGAACAATTTCCCGACTGCGGCGTCCAGGCCCGCGAAAACGGGGGCGTCCAGATTGCAGCGGGTGATCATCAGATCCTGGTTCAGGGCGACCGCGCCGAGGATCTGCTCCCGTTGGCCGGCTGCCAGGTCGTCGGGTACGGGTTGGTGCGTGATTCGGCGGTCCTGCGCGTCGGCGGGACCGGCGGCCGCTCCACCGCGTGGGAGGTAGCGCCCCAGGGCTCGACTGACCAGGTCGAACGCCGACGACGACGATGAGGGGACAGGTGTGGAGTCCATACGACTCTCTCAGCAATCCCCGGCACAGCACCGGGGCTGTAGTCGGACCGTGCGAAGGGCCCCGAGCTCCCTGACCGCACACCTCATTCAACAACACCGGGGGCAGCATCGCCCACGCCAGCAAATGGCGCGGTGACAGGGAACACGGAGGAGTGCGGCGGCCGTAGTTACGGCGCCGGCTGCGGCAGCACGACGCCACCGCCCACATCGCCTCGGATCAGAACCGTTCGCAAGGGATTCGAGATGGCCGGCGCCACCGGTCTGCGCTCTGGTTCGGGCATGAGCAGAATCGGACAGGTCATCGTCTTGGCTTCGTACCCGGACGAGGTGAAGGGCCCCGCTGACCCGGTCGATCCCTCGCGGACCTGGCAAAGCCTTCACGGGGCTTCCAGATGAAATCCCGTGGCGCCGTCCGCCTCTGCCCTGTCAAAGTGATGAGCACCGAAGGGGTATAGCTCAGCCCGGCCAGAGCAACGGACTCCAAACCCGTACGCCGCAGGTTCGAATCCTGCTACCCCTGCACAGCCACTTCTCGACCAGGACAATCCCGTCGGCCTTCTCGACGATCTCGGATCGCGGGTTACCGGCTAGGGACCGTTCGATGTAGTCCGGCAGCCCCTGGGTTGGGGTGTGGGCCGCGGGCGACTCGTAGGTGTGATCTACGGTGCTGGGTTCAGGTACCGGTTGCTCGGGACGAGCGGGCTTGAGCGCGCAGGGCAGGCAGTCGAGCACAGTCTTCAGCTCCAGCCAGGCCCTCGGCCAGGGCCAGGAGTGAGAGGAGTTGCACCGGGCGGCCGGCTGTGGCCGCAGCCTCCAGTTTGTGGTGGCCGTCGAGGAGGAAGTGCGTGAGACCCCAGTGCCGGGAGTGGTCGTGCCCCAGGCCGGCAGCGGGCTCACACACGTCCAGCGTTGAGACCGCGACAGCCGTCGGGACCGCTTCCCCGGCCATGAGCGTGACGTACTCCTCGACGCGCTCCCTCGTGTTCCACGTCGGGGGAACCATGGGCACGACGAACTCATAGAGGTGAGCGGACGCGTCGACTGCGGTCTCGAAGGTCCGGTAGTACGGCGTGTGCGGGTACTCCGGGAGGCCCCAGAACTGGTCGATCCCCCACGTGGCCACCTGCTCGCCGCTGAAGTAGTCGCCTTCCCGGCCGGGGATGACCAGACGGGGCTCCACGCGCAGCAGCATCGGAAGGTAGTCGCCCTGAGGCAGCAACGCACCGAACTCCTCGATCACGCCCCCGTCGCCCGGATCAGCCAGCGTCCCCGTGAGCCGCTCCTGCACACCCTCCAACGACAACGTCTGCTTCGCGGTCTCCAACCGGCGGAACAGCAAGGGGCACGTTCCACACCAGAAGCTGAGCTCGAAGGCAGGCTCCCCCTCGACAACGAGCAACCTGCGCCCCGGCCCGCCCCCGCGCTCTCGCTGCCCCGCCTCGAACCGCAGTCGCGCCTCGGGCACCGGGACGCCGAACCTGCGCGGCTCACCAAATCTGATCAACACGGACCGACCGTATGGGACTCTGCGGATCGGCACCACCGACTACTGAGAGTGCATCCGGCCGGTCGGGCCGACTACAGCGCTGAGTCACAGCAGCCCAAAGCCGGCCGCCGACTCCGGGCCGGCGCATACGGATGCACAGCGCGGCCCGACGCGGGGCGAGGCTCTCTGTAGTGGACGGCGTGACGTGGGGTCAGGAACGGCGCATCAGGACGGCCCGGCAGGTGCGCCGCAGTTCCCTCGTCGTGGGCGAGGCTTCTGAAACGACCGCTTCTCGGTGGTGCCTTCTCCATACCCGTTTCGAAGGGACGCTCTGCGTATGAGGTGGGAGGGCAGCGGGGAGGTGACGGATGCGGTCCTGTCCAGTGGAGCCGATGGGTGCGGTGCCGCCGCATTGCTCGGCCAAACAGCGCGTCTGAGCGCCGGCCGACTTGGGGATGGGGCGTGAGAATTCCGCACTCCTGCGCAAGTCCGTCTCCTCACGTGGCCACGATCGGCTGCTCCCCCGCGTTCCTTCGGTCCGAGGCCCGTACGCCGTCCTCCTCGCGCCGGAGAGGACTCCCCCGTGTCAGAAGCCGCTTCCCTTCACTTTGCTTTGTATCGAGCATTTGACACAAGATCCCGACCCACGGCATCTTGTACCCACCGCTTGATACAAGATGATCTGGGGGGATCTCCATATGCTCGACACCGCCCCGCTCCAGTCCCGGTTCCTCGACCACGCCGACCACTACGCCCGCTGGTCCGGCCTGGCCATCGGCATCGTCCTCGCACAGCAGTTGGTCATGATGGACAGCGACGACATCACGATGCCCCTCGTATGCGCCGTCACCGCTTTCGGCCTGTGTGCGGTGGGCGGTGTCCTGCTCGGCGACGCGCTGACCCTGCGCCCTCAGGAAGCGGTACGCACTGCGAGTCTCGCCCCGCGCCTGGTCCGGGACCATGTGCCGCCCCGCATGGTGCCACTGCTTCTGCTGCAGGCGGGCTCGCTCGTCACCCTGCTCGCGATCGCAGCGATCACGGCCTCCTCCGGCCGTGACCACGCAGGCAGAGCGGGGCGTGTCATCACCGTCACCTGTGAGGGTATGCCCGCGTCCCTCGGCCCCTGGCCCGGCCTGTACTACAGCGGCCCCATGTTCGCCGCCCTCGCGGTCGGAACCCCCGTCTGCTTCTGGGCCCTGCGCCGCATCGCCCACGGCCCCGGCGACGACCAGCAGCGCCGCGACCGCGCGTGGGCGGTCACAGGGGCCTGGGGGCTGCTGGTGTCGAGCCAGGTGCTGCTCGTCGTGTTGATGATCTTCGTCGCGCTCACGGAGAAGGCTTGCGCCGGCCCGCTGGGCGTCGCCACCATCGCGGTGATCTGCCCCCTGGGTCTGCTGGGCCTGTTCACCTTCTACTGGTCCCTGGTCACCGTGGTGGCACCCCGGGCGGTCGCAGACAAGACAGCGGATGATGGGACCTTCTCCTATGAGTGACCCCGCCGTCCGCGTCGACACCACCAGCCAGGTACCGCCGTACGAGCAGGTCCGCGCCCAGCTGGCCGCGCTGATCCGCGCCGGCCGGCTTGTCGAGGGTGAACGCCTGCCGACTGTGCGTCAGCTCGCCGCCGACCTCGATCTGGCGCCGGGCACTGTGGCCCGCGCCTACCGCGAGCTGGAGGCCGCCGAGCTGATCCGCACCCGCCGTGGCGCGGGCACCCGGGTCGCGGCGCTCCCGACCGGGCCTCACGCACACGATGCGAACCAACTCATCACCCTTGCCCGGGACTTCAGCTCCGCCGCCCGAGCGCTCGGTGCCGACACCGAAGACATCCTGACGGCCGTCCGTGACGCCCTGGACCCCGGGGGGCCCGCCTCCCCTTTGTCAACCGCCGACACCAAAGCGGGTAACCCCAAGACGGCCAAGGCGTCGGCGCGCTCACAGACGTGAGGAGGCGTCCACGGTCTGCCACGCGACGGCGCTGCACGCGCTGGTCCCTGAAGTGCGTCGACGCGCCGTCCTACAGTCGCCTGATCCTGGGATGGCCCTACCTCTCGTCCCAGCCCGTACCCGCTGAGCGCCGGGCCCCTCCGAACAGCGTCGGATAGAATCTTCACGACATACCCGTCATTACGGTCGCGCAACGTACCCCCGGTGAACGACGTGGATGTGGTCCTCCCGAGGCGCTGCCCAGGAAGGCTGCGGAAGATCCAGAAGCGGTGCGATAAGGGATGATTCTGGCAGTCCTGTTTGCCCTCTTGTCCGCGGTCAGCAATGCGCTGGGCACCGTACTGCAACGGCGCGCGGTGCTGAAGGTGCCCGAATCCGAGTCGAAGCGGTTCGGCCTGCTCCGGAACCTGCTGCACAATCCGGCCTGGTTCGGCGGAATCCTCGGTGTGGCGGTCGCTGCACTCTTCCAGGCGCTGGCCCTGGCGGCAGGGTCCCTGGCCGCCATCCAGCCGATCTTCATCCTCGAACTACCGCTTGCTCTCCTGATCGGCAGCGTTGTGTTCCGGGTCAGGATTTCCCGGACGGCATGGCTGTGCGTGGTGTTCATCTTCGCGGGACTGGCGCTCAGCCTGTTCTCCACTGCGCCCAGCGGCGGGCGTTCCCAGGTTCCCGGGGTCTGGTGGGTACCCGCCCTCGCCGCCACCGGCGGGTTGGCAGCGATCCTCGTCGTGACGGGGCTGCGGCGCCCTCACGGCGTGGCTCGGGCGGCGTGCCTGGCCGGCGCGGCCGCCATCGGCAACGCCGTCACAGCCGCGCTGGTCAAGTCGGCCATGACCATCCTGTCCGACAAGGGGGCCACCGGGTTCTTCCTTGCATGGCAGACCTACACCTTCGTGGTCGTGGGCTCGGCGTCCGTCTTCCTGCTCGGGTATGCACTGCAGGCAGGGCCGCTCATCGCCTCGCAGCCCGCCCTCACACTGGGTGATGCGGTGGTGAGCTTCGTCCTGGGCATCACGCTCTACGCCGAGTCGATGCGTCAGGGGCTGTGGCTCGTGCCCGCCCTGTTCGGCGCCGCCCTGCTGTGCTACGGCGTCTTCACCCTGTCCCGCACCCGGTGCCTCGAACAGTGCATCACCCCGGGGGCCGAAGACAAACCGCGCCACCAGGACCAGCACTCCACTGCCCCAACGGCGTGACGACCGCGCACACCGCGCTCAGCTGCCCTGCATAGCCTCCCGGAGCCAGTCGAAGACGACCTCGCAATGCAGCTGGGGGGCCATGGGAGAGCAATGCAGTTGTGCGCCCTGCGCGGCCGTGAGCTTCAGGTAGTCCTTGGGTGACGTGAGAGCGTCGTACATCTGGCGTGGTTGGCCGGGGTAGAACTGTTCACCCTCGTAGTCCAGCACCAGGGTGGGAGCCTTGATCCGGCGGACGACGTCGGTGATCGACAGGGATTGGACACGCGTTGCGGGAGTGTAGAAGTCGGTGAACAGCTTGCCCTGGCGGGCTTCGAGCATCGCGGGGACGGAGAACGGCTCGAAGCGCTTCTTCATCACCGCGGCCGCCGACGGGGGCAGCTCCGGGACGACCTCCTTGTTCCAGATGTCGTTCGTCTCCTGCTTGTCCGGCGTGAGGATCTTGCGGATCTCGGGCGGGAAGCCCAACCACGGCTCCACGCACCCCGGCATTGCCACCAAGGCGGCGATCCGGGTCTCGAACGCCGCGGCCCGGGGCGCGAGATTGCCTGCCATGCTCAGCCCCGTCAAGGCGATCCTGGCCGGGTCCACGTCGGAGCGTGCCGTCAGCCAATCGACGAGAGGTGTGACGACCTTCTCCCACGTGGGCGTGAAGACGACCCGGTCGACGAACAACAGCTGGCCCTGCCCCGGCCCGTCGTAGACGAGGGCATTCCATCCGCGATCGAGCGCTGCCGGAACTCCGTACGTCCACATATCGACGTTCTGGCCGTCGCTGCCGTTGGTCAGGATCACGGTGGGGCGGCGTGTGTTGGACGTGTCGGGCCGGAAGAACCACACGGGCAGCGGTGTCTTGCCGTACGGGACAGTGGCCTGGACGGGGGCGGGTTCGCACAGGCCGCAGAAGGTGTCCCAGGCCCCGCGCCCGGCCCGGTAGAGCTTCTCCTCGCTGCCCGGGTCGTCCGAGCCGAGTACGAAGAACAGCGCCTGGCCGTAGTACTGGGCAGCACGCAGCGCCCGGAACCGCTTGGTCTGGTTGTCGGCCGGGGCGCCGGGAGGTGCCTCGAGGAGTTGGTCGCCCAGCTTGCGGAACCTCTCGACATAGGTCTGAGCTGACAGCCCCGCACTGTTGATCGCATTCACGGCGGTCAGGACCTCGCCGACCTCGGCAGAGCCCGCACCGGAGGCGCCGAGCGCGAGGAGTCCGTTGAAGTTGTACTCCGGATCCTTGAAGAGCGTCATCGCGCCCGGAGTGATCCCGCCCGCAGCGGCACTGGGCGCGGCGGAGCCGCTCGGGGTGGCGGCGGCCGCCGCCGGGACCCCCGTCGCACCTCCGTCCGAGCAGCCCGTCACGAGCGCAGCACCTGCACCGGCGCCGGCGGTGAGCAGGGCGCGCCGGCTGGGGCTACTGGGCCGCTGGCCCGGTCTGTGCTTCATGTCATCGGAACGTAGCTGTGGCCAGGCATGGCCGCATCCCGTCCGCTGTGCGTGAGCCGCGCCGACCCCCCTGCCACCTCTCCGCCCGGCAGGTGATTCGCCAGGTCATGGGCCCCATGCACCGACCGGCCCCCGCCGCGGGCCCGACACGGACCGCGTTGGTCCGCCCGAAGGATCCGAGAGGGGACCTCTGGGCCCTGCTCACGGTCTTCGCGGTCTTCACAGGGCTCCCGGCCATGGCGTGGGGCGAGCGAGCGGGAGGACCCGGAAGCGGGCCTCTTCTCCGCCCTGCTCAGGACCGGATCGACCAACCGCCCCACGCTCAGCGTCCTCGTCGGCCGCCTCACCTCGCCGGAAACGCACCTGATCGGGCCGCAGTGAAACGTAGGCGGAACGGACCACGAGACGTCGTGGAGCGTTGCCTCCACGTTGGATAGCAAGGGACTGGCTCGCACGAGACGGAGTACGCCTTCTCCTCCAGAGCCGCAAGTGACGCTCCCTCAGGCACGAGCGTGGTCTTCTCATCGGCGAAGCCCCGCGCCACCGGGCAGCCGTGCGCGGCGTCGCACGTACCGACCCCGGACGTACGGGACCTGGACGTACCGGTGCGCCTGTCCGCCCGGGAAGAACCTCGTCCGCCCCAGAACTTTCGGCAAGTCGTTGGAGCAGTGGCGTCACAGGCTCCGTTCGACGTGCGTTGCCCGTGGTGATTCGTCACGCGTTGCCGGGGTTGGTTCGACGTGCATCGCCGCCACAGGCCGGTGATCAGATTGGACAAGCGGCCGGTTTATGAACACGATGGGCTCGCAAGATCGCGGCTGCACGGGGGGCACATGGCTTATGCCGCGAAACAGCTCTCCGTTCCGGTTGCTTCGTCCCCATTTCAGGCATGGAGAGTCTTCGCCATGAGCTTCGGCGACCCCAACAACCCTTACAACCAGCAGCCTCCGCAGGGCCAGCCCGGCTATCCGCAGCAGGCACCGCAGAACGTGCCTCCGCAGTACGGCTATCCGCAGCAGGCTCCGCAGCAGTACGGCTACCCGCAGCAGGGTCAGCAGCCGTACGGGGCGTACCCGTCTCCGGGAATGCCCGGCATACCGGGAGCGGGAATGCCGCCGCTGGCCCACTGGGGGCTCCGCGTCGGCGCGTACCTGCTCGACGCACTGATCATCGTGGGCCCGATGTACGCCCTGGGGTTCATCGACCTGGCCGGCAGCGACGACCCGGCGAACGCCGGCCCCGGGCCCTTCTTCGCCATCGGTCTCGTCTACGCCATCGGTATGGGCTTCTTCCAGCTGTTCAAGGAAGGCAAGACCGGTCAGACGATCGGCAAGAAGGTCGCCGGCATCAGCCTGCTCCGGGAGGCCGACGGCAGCCCGCTCGGCTTCGGCATGGCGTTCGTGCGCAAGCTCGCGCACTTCCTGGACAGCATCGCCTGCTACATCGGCTGGCTGTGGCCGCTGTGGGACGCAAAAAAGCAGACCTTCGCCGACAAGGTGTGCAACACGGTGGTCGTCAAGGTCCCCAAGGGCTGAACCACCCTCCGCTGCCGGTCGGGACGACCGCACCGGGCAGAGGGGCGGGAGCGGGGCGGCAACCGGTGCCGTGCGGCATACGGTTGCTTTCCCGCCGCCGGCCGCCACCAGCCGGCGCAGCACAAGGGACCCCGGTGCTCCGCGCGTTCGCCTCTAGTCGGCGCTCGCCTTCGTGAGGGCCACGGCGGTCACCGGCTGCAACTCGCCGTGCAGATGCACCAGTCCGTCTCCGTGCGCGCCCGCCCGGGTGTGTTCCACGGCGCCGACGACCAGGTGATGGTCTCCGAGTCTGATCCGGTCGTACCGGGAGCAGACCAGCCATGACAGGCAGTCGTCGAGCAGCGGGACTCCGTGCGGACCGGTGTGCCAGCGGGTCGGCGGCGCGAAGCGGTCGATGCCGGAGGTCGCGAAACGCCGCGCCGTCTCTCTCTGATCCCCGCCCAGGATCTGGATCCCGAACCACTGACAGTCCTTGATCCGGGCCCAGGTGGAAGACGCGTCGGCCAGAGCGAAGGAGATCAGCGCGGGTTCCGTACTGATCGAGGTCAGTGACGTGATGGTCACTCCGGCGGGGCCCGCCGCGTCGGCGGCGGTCAGCACCGCGACCCCTGAGGCGTAGGGCCGCAGGGCGGTGCGCAAGGCCGTTCCTTCCACCGTCGCGGCCGGGCCGCGGGGCGCGCTCACCGCCTGGCCCTCCGGTCGGCGGGGACGAGAGCTGAGCCGGCCCATGTCACTCCCCCTCACGCTGTGGATCGATACGGACCGGGCGCAGCGCGACGGCAGCGACCACGGCGACGAACAGCAGAATCCCCGCCCCGGTGAGCACCGCGACCTGGAGCCCGTCCGTGAACGCCTCGATGCTGCCCCGTTCGAGCGCCTCGCCGGCCGGCGCGGGCAGAGTCCTGGCGACCTCCAGCGCAGCCTGCAGCGTGCCGCGGGCCGCCTCACCCGCCTCGGCCGACAGCTGTGCGGGCATGACGTCCTCCACCTCGCGGCGGTACACCGTCAGTGCGATGCTCCCGAGCATCGCGATGCCGATGGCGCCGCCGAACTCGTTGCTCGTCTCCGACAGCGCGGAGGCGGACCCGGCTCGCTCCGGCGGAGCGGTCGCGACGACGACGTCGGTGGCCAGCAGCACGACCATGCCCACGCCGCAGGTCATGATGCTGCTGCCGACGACAATGACGGCCAGGCCGCTGTCGGCTGTGACCAGGCTCATCACGGCAAAGCCCACGGCGGCGATGGTGAGGCCGGTGCAGACGGTGAACGCGGGTCGGATCCGCTGGGCCAGCACACCGGCCAGGGTGAGTCCGAGGAACAGCGTGGCGATCGCGGGCAGTTGCCACATCGAGGCGACGAGCGGCCGCAGCCCCAGTACCGACAACGCGTACTGCGAGCTCAGCATCATCATGCCGAGCATCGCGAGCTGCACCACCGTGGTGGTGACGATTGCGGTGCTGAACGCCCGGTCGCGGAAGAGCCGGGTGTCGATGAGGGGGTCGCGCGAGCGGCGCTGGCGGTGGATGAACAGCGCACCGACCGCGAGTCCCAGGACGACCGAAGCAACCGACGTCCCGTCGAGGTGGCCCTCGGCGAACTTCTTCGCGCCGTAGACCACGGGCAGCACAGCGGCCAGGGACAGGCCCGCGCTGAACAGGTCGAACCGTTCCGGGCTGGGGCTGCGGAACTCCGGGAGCAGAATAGGCCCGAGGACGAGTACCAGCAGCATCACCGGCACGTTGATGAGAAACACCGAGCCCCACCAGAAGTGCTCCAGCAGCACGCCCGCGGTGATGGGGCCGAGCATCGCACCAGCGGCGAACCCTGCGGTCCACAGCCCGACAGCCGCCCGGCGCTGCCCCTCGTCGTGGAACATGTTCCGGATCAGCGACAGCGTCGACGGCGCGAGTGTCGCTCCCGCGACTCCCAGCAACGCCCTGCTCGCGATGAGGAGTTCGGGGCTGCTCGAATAGGCCGCGAGGACGGAGGCCACACCGAACCCGGCCGCACCGAACAACAGCAGTCTGCGCCGTCCGATCCTGTCGCCCAGCGCCCCCATCGTGATGAGCAGCCCGGCGAGCAGGAATCCGTAGATGTCCATCATCCACAGCACCTCGGAGGTACTGGGGGTGAGATCGGCCGACACGAACGGCACCGCGTAGAAAAGCACGCTGATGTCCATCGCCACGAGGACACAGCACAGCACGATCACCACGAGGCCGAGCCACTCCTCGTACGTGGCCCTGACCGGAGGTGTTTCGGTGCTGGGGGCCGTCGGCGCGCCCGATGCCCCAGTCACCTCCGTTCGCCGCCGGTGATCGCCGCGTTGAGTGCGGGGGACGCCGACGCGGTACAGGTCGTGCCCGGCGACGGAACGCGTCCGGTCACGAGGTACTCGGCCTCATGGCCGCGCGCGCACGCGGAGTTGAGGATGCCGGTGTGACCGTCCCCCTCGACGGTGAGCAGGCTGCTGCCGTCGACCTTCGTCGCGAGCCGCTGCGCCCACAGATGCGGAGTCGCCGCGTCGAAGCGGGTGTTGACGAGCAGAATCGGCGGCGCGCCGCGGACCTTCAGCGGGGCGGGCGGGTTGGCGGGCTTCACCGGCCAGCCGGCGCAGCCGCTGGTCCAGTCCCAGAATTCCGAGTAGCGCCAGGTGTGCGGAGCCACCGATCGCAGGTGCGCGGACTGCACGGCCATGTCGAGGAAGCCGCGGGTGTTGGGCGCGAAGTCGTGGCAGCCAACGGCCCGGTATGCCTTGTATTCCGGCTGCAGGAACGACGCGGGGGTCACCAGGCCCGTGGCGTCGGCGTCGCCGGCGGGTCCCGCCGCCTGCGCGAGCGCACCGGCGAGGAGGGGCCACGCGGACGGCTGGGTCAGGAAGGTGTACGCGCCGTTGGCGAGCTCCTCGGCGGTGGCGTTTCGGCCGAGGTCGGAGGCGGGGATGCCCGAAACTTCGGCCGCCTTCATGACGGTGTCGTACGTCGCGAGCACGTCGGCGCCGCGCAGCACGCACTGTTCGTCCGTCTGGCACCAGTCGGCGAAGCGCCGCAGTGCCTTCTCGGTGGCACGTGCCTCGTCGACCGCGGCGAGGCGCGCGGGCCTGCTGTGGTCGACGACTCCGTCGAGCACCATGGTCCGTACCCGGTCGGGGTGGCGCTGGGCGTAGAGCGAGCCGATCTCCGTGCCGTACGACAGGCCCAGCCATGAGATCTTCTTCGCCCCGAGAGCCGTGCGAAGGGCCTCGACGTCGGAGACGACACTGCCGGTGTCGACGTGGTCGATCAGCGGTCCGGTCGCTTCGCGGCAGGCCACTCCCGCCTTCTGGTTGAAGCGCTTGAGCTGGTGGAAGGCGGCCGGAGTGCGAGGGAAGGAGCTCACGGCGGAGTCGTGCAGCGGCTCCGGGCAGGTGATGGGAGTGCTCTGGCCGACGCCCCGCGGATCGAAGCCGATCACGTCGAACCGCTGGCGCAGGGGTGCGAACTCGGGGGCGGCGGACAGCAGGTCGCTGTAGGCCACCGCCGCCACGCCCGAACCGCCCGGGCCACCCGGATTGAACAGCAGCGGGCCGATCCGGTTCGCCGGGTCCAGCGCGGGCAGCTTCGACAGCGCCAGGGTGATCTTCCTCCCGTTCGGCTTCGCCCAGTCCAGCGGCACCTCCACCGCCGCGCACTGGGCGCCGGGCACCGAGCCCTCGCCGCAGTCCGCCCAGTCGATCCCGGCCGCGCCGGCGGCACTCTCCTCCTGGGGCCGGTCCTGCGCCTGGGCCAGGCCGGGCATGACCACTGCGAGGGCCATGGTGCTGCCTGCGGCGACCATCCCCCGGACGCGGCGGGACCACCGCGCTCGATGTTCCGACATGTCAGATTCCTTCACTGTTTCCGGATCTCGACCCGGTAGGGGCTCGATGGACGCCGTGCTGGTTCCGGCCCGTCACGGTGTCCGTGCGACGACCGCGATGAGGGAGCTGCCGGCAGGCGACGGGAGCCTGCGGGTCAGCCAGTGGTCGATGCGGCTCAGCCGGTACATCAGCTGGTTGACGGGTGCTGCGGGGGCCTTCACGAAATGGCTGTACTCCGAGGTCGCCGCCTTGAAGAACAGCCTGCGCAGGAACAGCGGCAGGACCGTCCACGCGTAGTAGTACCGAATCTCCAGCACCCGCAGCCCGGCGGATTCCAGCGCCACACGCAGGGACGCGCGGGTGTAGCGGCGGAAGTGGCCGCTGAGTTCGTCGAACTCGCTCCACAGAGCCATGAGCGCGGGCACCGTGATGACGGCGCGGCCGTCGGGTCCGAGCAGGGAGGCGACCCGGCGCAGCGCCGCGTCCTGGTCGTCGATGTGTTCGAGCACATCGAGCATCAGCACCAGGTCGTGGTCGGCGCCGCGCGGCCGTCCCTGCGCGAAGTCGGCGACCTCGATACGGTCGCGCACCGGCGAGTCGGGGGCCACGAGCACACGGTCCGGCTCGATCCCCTCGACGTCACCGAAGGGCTCCAGCCGTCGCCAGATGAACCCGTCGCCGCAGCCGACGTCGAGGACCTTCGCCCGCCGGCCCTTCCACCGGCCGTGCTTGCGGACGTAGTGCAGCACCTGGTGTTCGCGGGCGCGCCACCACCAGTGCGTGCGGTAGATCTCGCCGTAGACGCCGCTGTAGCCGGCGTCCATGAGGGTCGAGTCCACGGTCGAGTCGGCCGTCACGTCGCCGTGGTCCTGAGTGGCCGGGTCCACGCTCATCACACCTACTCCGTGGGGTCTGCCTGGCCGCCCTCGCGGGAGACCAGGTGGTGGCGCTCGAGTTCACGTTCGGAGCCACGCAGCGAGACGATCTCCTCGAAACTCGGCATCGCCGGTTCACCCTCACCGGGGATCAGACTGCGGGTCACGTCCACCAGCAGTTGCTTGAGTGCCACCGGGTTGCGCAGCAGGGCATGACCGGAGACGGCGACCTCGACGACGTTGTCCTGGTCGAGACCGGCCGACTCGAACGCCTTGCGCACATCGGCGATGTCCACCCAGTCGTCGTCGGCGGCGACGAAGTTGCGCACCGGGATGTCGAGCACGGACAGGGCATCGGTCGTGGCCGACAGCTCCCACCAGTTGACGACCCTGGTCTCCGCGACGATGGGACGCGGGTCGACGGAGTGCTTGTCGATCTGCACCCGAGGGGGTAGGTCATCCAGCTCCCAGTCGAGGTAGTCGGTGTCGAGAACCTTCAGCAGTGTCTGCCGGCCGTTCACCACGCCAAGCATCAACGCGATGTTGTCGGCGCACTGGCGGTCCGCGGCGAACTGCACCACGGGCAGCGCCGAGAGACTGGTGGCGACCATCGAGACCGCCTCGACCCCCTCGCGTTCGAGCGCCGTGTCGACGACCGCGGTGAGGGCTTCCATCAGCTCGGTGACGGAGTAGTCGACGATCTCGCCGTCACTGAGCCCGACATGGTCGAGCGCGTCGAAGCGGTACACCGTGGCACCGTTGTACGTCAGCATCAGCGCGAGCACGCCGGCGCTGCGCATGCGCTGGCCGAACCCCGGCGCCATGATCACGACCGGCCCGGTGGCGCCGTCGTCCGCCGGACCGTCCCGCCACACCGCGACTGTCCGGCCGTCCTTCGTCCTCACGTCGAAACACTCTGTCGACATGACTCCCCCTCCTGTGAACCGTGTGCTGTTGGCTGTGTGTCGTGCTCGTCAGGTGGTCCGCACCGTCTCGGCCAGGCGCAGCGCACAGCCGTGGTGGGTGGACGTGCGCATCCTGCGGTGGATCTCGACCGTGGTGCCGCCTCGCCCGCAGGGGCAGACATCGGTCTGGGCGGATCCGAAGTCCTCCGCCAGCAGGAAGCACGGGTAGCTGCGCGCCGTCGGGTCCAGGTAGGACATCAGGCCCGTCTGCCCGTCGGGCACCGGGGACAGATCACGCGGGTCGCGGACGATGACCTCGACCCACGGCGGGACGTGCTTGCGGTGGTGCTCGCACTCGATGAACGCGGTGTTCAGCTCGACCTGGTTGAACACATCACGCACCTGCGACTGCGAATCCAGCCCGAAGGTGTCCACGGCAAGGGACCGCAGCTGTGCCGGGTCGAGCCGGCTGGACTCGTCCTTCTTCCAGCCGCCGCCGGTGATCACCGCCATCCGGTCGCCGGCGGACAGCTTCACACTGTTGTCCGACATGTGCCGCAGCAGCGCCGCCACGAACACCGGAGGGCCCGCCACGCACACGAACCGGCCGTCGGCCAGCGCGCCCTCCAGGTCCCGCACGACATCGTGAAGGCGCAGCACGCCCTCACTGACGTACGAGCGGGTGGAGGCGAACATCTCGACCAGCGTCATGATGTAGCTGATCCACACGCCGTCCGCCTCGCGCCGGTTGGGCCCGAGGTGGAACATCTCGCCGTCGTCGTCGAGGTCGATGTCGCCGTAGAGGTCGACCCAGATGTCGCCCTCGGGGCGCAGCGAACCCGCCAGCCGCTCCAGCGACGGCTCGTCACGCCAGACCATGCTGCGGGTCCCGCTGGTGCCGCTGGACTTGAAGACGTCGCAGTCCAGCGCCGGCACGCTGCGGACGTCGACGCGCTTGAACATCCGGGTGGGGAACTGCGGCACGTCAAGCAGCCCAGCGGGCTCGTCGAGGTCGGCGACGGCGAACCCTCGCGCCTCGGCGAACCTGCGGTAGTCCGCGTTGTGCTCCAGATGATGGGCGACGGCCGCGGTGATGAGCCGATGGCGCAGCGCGGCCTGGTCCGCGCTCGCCATCGACCACCAGTCGTCGTCCTCGAAGATCAGCCGGTCGAGTTCGGCGAACTCGGTGCCGATCAGCACGCCGGACAGCGGGTGCCCGGCATCGGTCCGGGTGACCATCAGGCGTCCTCGCTCGGCTTCCAGCCGATACGCGGCAGGACTTCCTCGGCGAACATGTTCATGTTCTCGAGGATCCGGTCGCGGTTGAGGGTGGCCTCCACGCCGAGCTGGAAGTTGCGCACCCCGGTGACCTCCATGGTGCGGCCGAGGCGGTCCACACACTCCTCCACGCTGCCCACGATGCTGTTCTCCAGCATGTAGTTGGTGAAGTCGGCGTTGGTGCGGTCGCCCCGGAGTGCGGCGGCCTGCCACTCGCCGTACTGGAACCGGTAGTTGGGCAGCTTCTGGAGCTGCTCCATGGTGAACGCGGCGTCGTCGTGCTCCTGCTCCCACCAGCACATGTGCTTCCAGATCTCGTCGTGCGCCTTCTGCGTGGTCTCGGCCACGTGGGCGACGGTGCACAGGGCGTGCGGCACGGTGGTGGGGTCGATGCCGTGGCTGTCAGCGGTCTCGTTGTAGAGGTCGATGATCCCGCGCATCGCCTCGTACGCACCGATGGCTGGCATGATCAGCGGAATACCGCGCGAGGCGGCCCACTCGATCGTCGACGGCGACTGACCCACGCCGTACATCGGCGGGCTCGGCTTGGTGTACTGGGTGGGGAACGGCGTCACGTCGGGGAGCGTGATCTCCTGGCCCTCCCACTTGGCGCTGCCGGTCTCCCAGATGCTGCGGATGATGTCGACGTACTCGGTCTGCAGGGTGTGCGACTTGGCCGGGTCGATGCCGAAGGCCTCGAAGTCCTTCGGGAAGTAACCGCGGCCCACGCCCAGGATGAACCGGCCGTGGCTGAGCTGGTCGAGCATGTTGGTCTGCTCGGCGATACGGATCGGATGGTCGAGCGGCAGGATGACCACCGCGGTACCGACCTTGATCTGCTTGGTCTTGCCGAGGACATAGCCCGCCATGGTGAGCGTGTTGGGGCACAGACCGTAGCGGGTGAAGTGGTGCTCCAGCAGCCACGCCGACTGGTAGCCGATCTTGTCGGCCTCGACGGCGAAGTCGATCGAGTAGTCGAAGACCTCCGTCTCGGTCCAGTGGTCGGGGTGGGCCGTCGTCAGCATCACGCCTACGTCCATCAGATTTCTCCTCTGTGTGGTGCGGTTTGGGAAACTTGGCGGTCGGCCGGAGGCCGTCACATGAGCAGGTCGCGCAGGCGCCGGTGCTCCAGGAACTCGGACTGGTCGATGGGGACGACCATGCCCTTGCCGTAGTTGAGCCTCGGGGCCTCGACGGCGACCATGCGGGTCATCATCTGGAGCGGCTGGAGGCCGTCGTGCGAGCCGCCGAGCCGGAAGAAGGGAGACAGGCCCGCCTCGACGAACCGACAGGCGCCGCGCCGGGCGAGCTCGTGGCGCAGCTGTTCGTGCAGCGACCAGGGAGCGAGGCCGATGGTCTGCACCGTCGGGTCGACCCACTGGGAGACCTCGGCCAGGTCGGCCACGGGGTGCACGAACACCGTGCGGGCGCTCGGGAGTTCGCTGACGGTGTCCGGTTCGGTGATCAGGATCGAGCCCCAGGAGCCGGTGCGGACGCGCTGCCCGAGGAACTGCTGGGCGGTGACCTCCATCGCTGCCTGCGCGGCCTCGTCGGCGGTCACCGAGGTACGCGGCAGCATCTCCTCGTAGCGCTCCAGCTCCTTCTGCAGCTGGTCGGCGAACTCCTCGGGCTCGGCGTCGGTGAACACCTGGTGGGTGGAGAAACAGGCGCGCTGCTCGTACATCGACGCGTCATGGGCAACGCCACGGGTGGCCCTCGCCATGTCGGCGTCCTTGCCGACGACGGTGAAGCTGCGCCGCGGGCCGTAGGGCACGACGATCGCCTCGGACGAGCAGTTCCGGTAGGCCGCGTTCACGGCCTCGGCCCCGCCCCAGGCGCAGATGACGTCGGCGCTGCCGATCAGCTGCCGGCCGAGGTCGCTGTCCCGCTCCCAGAACACCGCGCTCACGGACCTCGTCACCGGATGCGTGGGGTCGATGTCGGTGAAGCTCTGGGCCAGCGCGACGGCGGTGGCGGGCTCGCCGGCGGCGTACTTCAGCACCGAGGTGTTCTTGGTCAGGAGCGCGCGGATCAGGGAGACCGTGGTCGAGTACGGAACGTTGCCGGGCAGGATGTGGACGCTGCGGCCCCGCGGATAGGCGCGCACCTCGGCGTCCTCGCGGGGGATCCAGCGGTCCATGATCTGCCGGTGGCCGAGCTCGACGGCCACCATGTCGTGCAACTGCGCGTGCGCGCGCAGGGTCGCCGAGATCAGGTCGGCCTCGGCGTCGGCCATCTGCTGGGAGTAGCCGTGCATCCGCTTGAGTTCGCGGACGTAGAGCCTGCGGCGGGCGTACTCCTCGTTGTTCCAGAGGTGGCCGATGCGGTTGAGGTAGGCGACGATCTCCTGCAACGGGGTCTCGGCGAGGTCGGTCGGCGGGTTTTCCAGCCGTTCGACGAGCGCCGGGGTCAGCCGCGGGACGGCTGACTTCGCGCCGTTGGGGAATTCGAGGATGCGGGGGTCGCCGTCGGGCTCGATGCGCTCACCCCACACCATGAACGGGTGGGCCTTCACCTTCGTCGGCGCCGGCAGTACCACGTGACCGGTCACGAGCGGTCACACCTCCTTCGACTGGCTGATGTGTGTGTCCCAGGTCCCGCGCAGCACGCTGAAGGCCTCCGCCGCGGCGGTGTCGGCGTGTGCGCCGAACAGTTCGGCCTGCAGACCGATGGCCTTCAGTGAGCGCGGGTGCGGGAAGTCCCGCAGCTCCGAGGCGTAGCAGCGCATCGCGTCGAGCTTGAGCGCAAGCGTGTCGCTGATGTCGCTGTAGAGGGCGGGCACGAACGGTTGGCGTCCCGCGTAGCCCGCGTCGGTGGCCGACAGGGTGGAGAAGCCGAGCAGCCAGCGCACCGGACTCACATGCGGCCGGCACGCGATCATGCAGGCGCGGGCGGTGAGTTCGTGGTCGATGTTGAGGTCGCCGCTGTGGTGGGTGTAGACGGTGTGCGGGGCAAGCCGTTCGACCACGTCGCCGACCCGCTGCGCCAGGGTGAGCAACGGATATGTGTCGAGCTGGTTGTCGGCGAGGTCGAGCCGGTGCACCCCGGCGGCGCCCAGGACCGCGCAGGACGCGGCCGTCTCCCCGGCCGACAGCACCGCGCTGCCCTCGGGGTCGGGATCGTCCGCCCGTGACGTCTTGCCCTCGGCGAGGATCAGTACGTGCACCTCGTCGCCGGCCTTCGCGTGCCGGGCCAGCGTGCCGCCGGGGCCGATGACTTCGTCGTCGGGGTGCGCGACAACGGCGAGCACCGTGCTCATACGGGGGTCCCCCTGACGATGTCGGCGCTCTCCGGTCCGCAGTTCATCAACAGGTCCAGCACCGACAGATGCGAGTGGAAGCCGTTGCCCGCCTGCGGATACACCGGGTGCGCGTAGTGGAAGTACTCGATCCGGATGCCGTCCAGGCCGTCCGTGTCCAGGTAGTTGACCGCCTGGGGTCCCGCGACGAACGCGTCGGCGCCGAACCGCTTGCACAGCAGCGGAATGATCGTCTGACGGTCGAACGCCGGCAGGTCCAGTTGTGAGATCCGGTGCACCGGACTGTCGATCTTCAGATGCTCCAGGCAGTAGTCGATGAACGGGAGGCACACCTCGTTGAGCGTGGTGAACTCCGTGGCGTAGTAGGACTCCAGGAACTCGGCGTGGGCCCGGAAGTGGGGCGCACGGCGGTAGGCCATCTGGACGGCCTTCCAGTGCCTGCGACGCCAGCCGTCGTCGGCCAGGCGCACCTCGTCGATGGGCCGTTCGGCCCGCAGGTCCTCGTGGGCGAGGGGAATGGTCAGGAGCAGGTCGCCGCCCGGGCCGCCGATCCTGTTGCGGTTGAGCATGTTGCGCCGGCCGATCCGGCTGCGGTCGTGCAGGACGAACAGATCCGCTCTGGCGATCTTGGCGAAGTAGCCGAGCCACGGCAGGTAGGCGGGCTGGTGCGCGCTGATGATCACCGTGACTCCCCCTTCGGCCACTCGACGACACGGGCGACGGCCGCGTACGCCCCCCAGCCCGCCTTGAACCTCTCCTGGCCGTCGCCGGCCGCCGCCCCGAGGTCGACCGTGCCGATACCGCGGTCGGCGAGCGCCGTGAGCGCCGACCAGAACGCCAGATGACCGGCGTTGAGCTGCCGGCCCCGCTCGGAGGTCAGCTGCAGAAGGTGGAACGCGCCCGCCCCGCCCACCGCGAACACCGATGCGGCCTGCACTCCTTCACCGTCGGAGGCCACGGTGGTGACGGTGTGGTGGTCGCCGTCGGCGAGAAAGTCCAGGTCGGCCGCGGTCGCGGCCGACCGGACGCCGTTGCGTTCCAGCGTCTGGTGCCGCAACCGCACCAGGTCGGCCCGCTGCTCGGGCACCGCGGCCGACGCCACGAGGCCCTGCGTACCCGCCCGGCGCACTGCCGTACGGGAGCTGCCCCTGGCGGCTTTCCACACCGCGTCGGCCCCTGGGGTGAGATCGAGGAGGTAGGTGCTGCCGCCGGGCCCGGTGGGCCAGTGTCCGAGCTGCCGCTCCAGGCCCGGGCAGGCGCCCTCGGGCGGCAGCAGGGTCGACAGATGGGTCAGCCCCTGTTCCCGGCATACGGTCTCGGCCAGCTCGCCGAAGCCGGGCAGCTCCCCCCGCCAGTTTGCGGACACGGCCACCGAGCCGTAGCCGAAGCAGCCGATCTGTGCCCGTCGGCCTTTCACGCACAGCGGCAGCAGCACCTCCCCGGCCCGTCCCCAGCCCACCGCCGTCGGCACGAACCGGAAGTCCGGCGCGTCCGCCAGCCCGAGTGTGAGCCAGCGCCTGCGAGCGAACGGCAGCTCCTCGCGCGACTCGGCCAGCCGTGCGTCCCAGGCGGACTCCGCCACCACCGAAACGGTGTGCCTCTCCCGCAGATCAGTCACGGTGCGCCTCCTGGTCCCGCACCGACCGGTCGGCCGCGATGATCGCCCTGCCCAGCAGTCGGGCGGTGAGCCGCGGCTGCGGCTGCTTGGCCACCGTCAGCACGCGCGGCCACAGGGATTCCGCGCGGTCCATCGCACCGGCCGCGAAGTCCGCGTAGGGAGCGAGCTTGTGCAGCGGGTAGTAGTTCCAGGTGCTGGACACCCCGTGCTCCGCCAGTGCGGACGCGAACCGGAACCGCTGACCGGGACGCCGGAACAGCAGCTCGATCCCCGGCCCCAGATCGGGGTCCGCGGCGACCGGCGCACAGGTCGTCAGCTCTCCGGTGACCATCGTGCGGACTCGCTCGTGGGTGGCCGCGGCCTCGTCGGCTGCCTCCGCGGAGGTCTCCCACAGTGCGGCCGCCGCGGCCACTTCCCAGCGGGACGGGGAGTCTTGGCGGACGGTGCCCACCTCGGCCGGCAGATGGTCGGCCTTCGTGTGCGACCAGCCCGGCGTACGGGACTGCGCACGCTGGAGGGCCGCGCGGGCCGGGCCGGGCGCGTGTGCCATCAGCCGCGATCCCACCGCCCGTCGCAGCGGGGCCAGTGCGCCTCGCCGTCGCAGTGTTCCGGGGTCGGCGACAGGAGCCGAGGTCAGGAGGGCTCCCCCGCCGATACCGCCGAGTTGTTTGCCCTCGCCGAAGCTCAGCACGATGGGGCAGTTCGTCCGGCGGAACCGGCCCAGCACCCGGGGCGAGACGCCGGCCTGGGCCAGATCGAGCACCACGGTGCCGCCGAGCGTCTCGATACGGCCCGCGTGGCACCACTCGTTCAGCCCGAGGGCGTTGGTGAGCACGACGGCGCGACCGCTCAGGTCCACCGAGTCGAACGCGGGCCCGTCAGCGGCGTCGGCGTCGACCAGCACAGGCCGGGCGCCCGCCGCGAGTACGGCGTCCGCCACCGCGGGGCAGTTGAAGGTCGACAGCACGACCTCGGCAGCACCGGTCTGCCGCACGGCGAGTTCGAGCGCGGCCCTACCGGTGGCGGTCAGCACGCACCGGTCCCGTCCCGCCTGCTCGCGCAGCCGCGCGGCGAGGCCCGCCCTCGCGTATTGGGGCCTCGCGGCGGCGCGCGCCGTCGCGGCAAGGCGACCCGCGGTCATACGGGACGGGTGGAGGTAGCCGACCGGACGCCGCGGCACCGGCGCGTACCACAGGTCGGACTCCGCCTGGTCGGACTCTGCCTGGTCGTGGATCACGGCTGACGTTCACCCACCGCGTCGGCCGTCCACTGCGGCCAGTCGGTGCGCTCCAGGCGCAGCGGGACCTCTCCGCAGCCACCGCGCACCCACTCGATCGTCTCCCGCAGTCCTGCCTCGAAGTCACGCGCCGGCCGGTAACCCAGCAGGGTGCGGGCCTTCGTCAGGTCGGGCTTGCGCGACTGGATGTCCGGGCCGGTGTGCGCGATGTGCCGGATCTCGGCCCCGGTGCCGCTGAGTTCACGGGTCAGCGTCGCGAGTTCGGACACGGTCACGTCGTTCGTCTCGTCACCGATGTTGAAAGCCTCACCGGCCGCCTCGGGCGCGTGCAGGCAGCGGATCAGACCGGCGGCGAAGTCCTCGGCGTGGCACCACGCCCGCGACTGCGAGCCATCGCCGTGCACCGTGATCGGCTGCCCGGCCACGGCCTGAGCCGCCAGGACTCCGACGGCGTACGCGCCGGTCCGCAGCGGGCCGTACACGTTGAACGGCCGCACGATCGAGAAGGGCAGGCCGTCCTCGGTACCCCAGGCCGCGGTCATCGACTCGGCGGTGACCTTGCTGACGGCGTAGGACCAGCGCGGGTCGTCGGAACGGACCGACAGCCACTCGCCCTCCTCGGCGCCCTTGGCGTCGCTGCCGTACACCTCACTGGTACTCAGCAGCAGGAAGCGGCGCATGTTCGGGTTGCGGGCGGCGTAGTCCAGAGCGACGGCGGTGCCGTCGATGTTGACCCGCAGGGTCTCCCGGGGTGCGCTGCGGACCTTGTTCACGCCCAGGAGGGCGGCGGCGTGCACGACGTAGTCGGCCTCACCGAACCGGTCGAGCGACCCGCGCTCGGTGATGTCGGCTTTGCCGGTCTCGACGCCCGAGTGGCCGAGCAGCCCGGACAGCCAGGCGGGGGTGCCCTCCGGCTCGCGGTTGTCGACCAGGACCACCCGGTGTCCCGACCGGACCAGGCCGGCGGCGACCCAGGTCGCCAGAAAACCGAAGCCGCCAGTGATCAGAGTGCGCGGCGCGGTGTGCTGATTGCTCATGACCTGCCCCTCGGTTGAGTCGACCCGTGCACGATGTCGGTGACGACACCGATGACCCGGTCGCAGTCGTCATCGGTCATCCCGCGCCACAGCGGCAGCGAGACCAGTCCGGGGAAGGCGGCATCCATGGCCTTGAAGTCCGTCGTCAGCCTCGGCTCGTTCTCCGCGAACGCGGGCAGCCGGTGCAGGGGTGTGTAGTGCACCTGGCACCTGATCCGCCGGTCGAAGAACGCGGCCAGCAGGTCCTTCTTGGACAGGCCGAGGCCCTCGACGTCGAACACCACGGGAAACAGGTGGTGCGCGGATCCGGCACGTCGCCCCTCGGGCACGGCCCGTACGTAGGGCAGACCGTCCAGGGCATCGTGATAGCGCGCGGCGAGCCGGGCACGCGCGAGCCGGGACTCCTCCGCCCTGCCCGCCTGCACCGCTCCGACCGCCGCGTTGAACTCCGACAGGCGCAGATTCATCCCCGGTGCCTCGATGGTGTACGGCCAGGGACCGTGGTCGCCCATGTGTTCCTCCACCGGCGCCATGTTGTGGTTGCGCGCCAGGCGCAGCTGCCGCAGCAGGCCCGCGTCCGTCGTACTGACCGCGCCGCCTTCTCCGGCGGCGATCGGCTTGGTCGGGTGGAAGCTGAAGTACGCGGCGACCGATGCCGGCCACGATCCCACCGGGCGTACGCCGTCGTAGGTGCCCCCGACCGCGTGGCAGGCGTCCTCGACGAGATCCGCTCCGTAGCGCTCGCACCGCGCCGTCAGCGCGACCATGTCCGCGCAGTGGCCGGCGTAGTGCACCGGCAAAACCACGATCCTGGCGTAGTCGCCGTGCACCCGCTCCAGCAGCTCACCGAGACTCTCGGGACAGAGGGTGAGGTCCTCCGGGGAGACGTCGCAGAGCGCGACGTCCCAGCCGAGCAGTCGGGCCGACGCCGGTCCGGCGGCGAAGTTGAGTGTCGGCGACACCAGGAGCTTGGGCCCGGTCACTGCGCGCCCCAGTGCGTGCAGCAGCGCGAACACCGCGCTGGTCCCGCTGGACAGGGTGACCGTGGGGGCGCCGGTGAGCCGCTCCAGTTCCTCCTCGAAGCGCGCCACCTGGCTGCCGTTGGTCCAGAACCCGGACTCCAACGTCGCCATCAGGGCGTGCGCTTCCTCGGCGTCCCAGTGGGGGCGGGCGTAGGGCAGGTCAGCCTCGGTCATCGCCCCTCCCCCCGCAGTCGACCCGCTCGGCGAGGCCGGGGACGGAGGACAGCCATTCGTAGGTCACCCAGCAGTTCTTTCGGTCCTCGTAGTCGTCCTCCTGCACCTCGAAGACGACTCCGACCTCGTCGCTGTGGGAGGCTGCCGCGTCGAGTGCGACGGCGAGCATGCCGGCGAGCAGGTCGGGCGCGATGTCGCCGTGCTGCGGCGGCACGCCTTCGACGCACTGGTCGGGCCAGGTCGGCATGGCATGTCCGGAGAATGACGCGAAGTGCAGATGCCTGACGGGCAGCGCCGGGAGGTCGAACGGGCCCACCGGGTCCGGGCGTTGCTCCAGTCGCGCCATCGCGGTCAGCGTCGTGTACGACACCGCCCAGTGGCATACGTCCCAGGTCACCCCGACCCGGTCCGAGCCCAGTTCGGCGAGGGGCTCGAAGTCGGCCGGCCGTACGAAGACCGAGTCGAAGTCGATGCCCTGCGCACCGATGACGGGCATGTTCTCCATGCCGATCCACACCGGCGAGTCGCCGAGATACTCGTCGAGTTCGGCGACCCGCTCCACAACCCTGGCCCGCGCGCCGGGCAGATCGAATGCAGGCCAGTCGGCCAGCTGGACGAACTGGTTCGCGTGCAGGACGACACCGAGCGCACCCACGTCTGCGGCCAGGTCGCAGAACCGGCGGAGTCTGTCGTACACGGCGCGGTCGCCGACCCAGTCGGCGTTCTCCGTCGGGAAGTGCAGGGTCAGCCGCCGGGCGCCGACGTCGGACGCGTGGCGCAGGTTCGCGCCGAGCACGCGCCACTGGTCCTCGTTCTCGATGTCGCAGCCGTCGAAGACGTACGCCTCGAGGCCACCGAGTTCGCGGGCCCAGCGCGTTTCGATCTGCTCGCGCCGCAGCCCGTCGAAGGTGAGCCGCAGCGTCGCCGGGGCGCTGGTCACAACTGCTCGACCTCCGCCGCGTTGAGCATGCCCCGGCAGTCGAAGATCAGGTTCGCCGAGGCGAGCACCGTCTCGTAGTCGATCTCCTGGTGGTCCGTGACCAGCAGCACGGCGTCGGCCGCGCGGCACTCGGCCGCGGTGAGTTCGACGGCGGTGAAAGCGTCCGCGTCCATGTCGATGCCCAGCCACGGGTCGGTGACCTTGACCGTGGTGCCCATGCTGACGAGTTCGGCGCCGATGGCGAACGCGGGTGAGTTGCGCGAATCGGCAACGCCCGACTTGAAGGCGACGCCGAGGATGAGCACAGTGGCGCCGTCCAGGGTCTTGCCCTGCTGCTCCAGCGACGCGGACAGCCGCTGCATCACATGGCGTGGCATCGAGTCGTTGATCTCGGCCGCCGCATGGAGCAGTGCGCTCTTGTGTCCGGCCGAGTTCAGCGCGTGGTTGAGGTAGTGCACATTGTTGGGCAGACAGTGCCCGCCGACGCCGGGGCCGTGGTGGAAGGGCATGAACCCGAACGGCTTGGTCGACGCCGCGGAGATCACCTCGCGCAGGCTGATGTCCATCTCCGACGTCGCCTTGCTCAGCTCATTGACGAAGGCGATGTTCAGGTAGCGGAAGGTGTTCTCGAGCAGCTTGGTGAACTCCGCCACCTCGCAGCTGGAGACCGGCACGACCTCCTTGAAGACCGTGCCGTAGAAGCTCCGGATCGCTTCGAGGGCCTGCTCGCCGAGCCCCGACACCAGCTTGGGTACATCGCCGAGCACGCCCTCGCGTCCGGGGTCGACCCGGTCCGGGCTGTAGGCGAAGAACACGTCGACACCCGACGTGAGGCCGGAGAGCCGCTCAAAGAGGGGCGCGACGTGCCTGCGCAGGGCGCCGGGGTAGACCGTCGACTCGATCACGATGAGCGCACCCGGCGCGGCAACGGCGGCTATCTGCGCCAACGCCCTGTCGACATACGTCAGATCAGGTGTCTTGTCCTCGGTGAGCGGAGTGGGCGTGGAGATCAGATAGACATCGACCTCCGGCACGTCGGCCAGGTCGGACACCGGCACATAGCGCCCGCTCGCGGTCTCCCTGCGCAGTTCCTCGTCGGCGACGTCGACGATGTACGACCGGCACGCCCGCAGTGAGTCGAACCGGACCGGATCGATCTCGACCGCGTACAAGGTGTGACCGGAGGACGCTATGGCGATGGAAAGCGGCAAACCCACGTATCCCTGCCCGATAGCCGCGACTCGCACGTTCCCCTCCTTTCGTCGTAAGCCGTTGTGGCAGCACTCGGACCAGGACATGCCGACGGCACTGTCCGATGGTGGAAGGACTGGATGGAACTGATGCTCAGATCTGCTCGGGGGCCGCCGCTTCGCCTTCGAAGATCGGCAGCGCCTTGGTGGCCACCTGCAGTGAGCGCCGGTTGAACCGCGCGGCAGCGACCACCGACCCCAGCGACACCGCCGCCGTCACGGCGGCGGCCGTTCGCGCGGCTCGCGATACGGTGCGGGCGCCGGCCAGGCTGGCGAGCACCCCGCCCACCAGGCCGAAGCGGCTCAGCACCCCGGTCAGGGCCAGCGAACCCACGGCCTCCTCGACATGACCGCGCAAACCCAGCCGGGAGTCGTCCCGGTAGCTCTTGGGTTTGACGTACGTGACCGTGCGCATCTCGAGACCGAGCGCGGCCATGATCGCTCCGACGTTGCCCTTCGTGAACGTCAGGTGGCCCAGCCGGCGGGCGACGTCCTGACGCATCACGAAGAAGGAACTCGCACCGTGCGGAATCGGGTGCCGGCCGAACCGGGTCTCCAGGAAGTAGAACACCGCTTGGCCGACCAGCAGCCGGGTGGGATCGTCGCGCTTGCGGGTGGAGGTCACACCGAACACCGCGGCGACCTCCGGGCCCGCGTGTTCGAGGGCCGCGACCAGCCGCGACACCTCCTCGGGGGGCGTCTGCATGTCGGCGTCGAGCACACACACCATCGCTCCGCGCGCGGCGATCATGCCCGCCTTGCTGGACGCGGGCTGCCCGCAGTTGGGACGGAGCTGCACCCACCGGAACTCCGGTGTCGTGGCGCGCAGTTCGGCGAGAACACGGGCCGTGGAGTCCGTGCTGCCGTCGTCCACCGCGAGCACCTCGAAGGAGCGGCCCCAGTTCTTGCCGGCCTTCACCGCCCGCTCCACGGCCTCCCTGGCGATGTCCTCCTCGTTGTACATGGGGATGACGAAGCTGAGGTCCACGCCGTCGGCGGTGTCGGTCAGCTGCTCGTCGAGTGTCCGGCTCATGACTTCCCTAGGGTCGTGGTCGCTTCTGGCGCTCTCCGTCATCAGCGGGACCGCTTGAAACTGATCATCATCTGGGCGGTGGGGGCGAACCGGGCGCGCAGGAAGTCCACTCCGGCGAAGAACGCGGTCAGCGGCTCGTACACCCAGTTCGTATAGGCCGGCTTCTCCCGGCTGACCTTGATCCAGCCCCGGTCGCTGAGCCACGCCATGACACTGATCGCCCACTGGGGCGCGCCCTGCGTGTAGTAGCTGTCGGACTTGGTGAGGCCCACCTGGGAGCCGAGCCGGGCGAGACCTGGCTCGGTGAACAGCACGAAGTGCCGGGGACAGTGCAGCCCGCCCCAGTTGCGGTGCCGGAAGATGCGGGCGTCGACAGTGGCGGTGTTCGGCGTCTTCATCAGGAGCACACCGTCCTCCGAGAGGAGTCCCGCCATGGTGGCCATGACCTTCCGCGGATCGGGCACGTGCTCGATGATGCTCATCATCAGGATCAGGTCGAAGGGCTCGTCGGAGGTGAACTCCTCGATGGGCATGCAGTGGTAGACATGGCCCGCCGCCTCGGCAAGCGGCGCGGCCGCGGCCTGGAGGTCGACCTCATGGGTCTCCACCACACGGTCGTCCACCCGGCGCACATTGGTGAGCAGCCAGCCGGACCCGCCGCCGACGTCGAGGACCCTCAGCTTTTCGCCGGGAATTCCCTTCAGCACCTTCGACAGCATGCGGCCGTCGAGCTTCTCCTTGATCCGCTCGGTGAAAGTCGTCGACTCTACGATTCCGCCGTACGAATAGTAGTTGGTCGGATAGATGAAATCGAGGCGGTCTGCCGGCGGGGAATCCAGATAGACAGCGGTGCACGACGGACAGAGCGCATAGCTGTACTCCTCGTCGCTGGTGAAGTACTCCTTGTCGTACGCCTTGGCGAACAACTCGACGGCGGTCTCCCCGCATACGGGGCAGGCCATCAATGTTTCAGCCACGACGAGCCTCCGTTATCAGCGTCCTGACGGCCGCGCCGTATCCGGTGCGGCTTGCCTCCATGTCGGCGGCAAGCGGGGTGCGCAAGAAGAACAGCGCCATATCCGCGAAGCGGGTGTAAGAGATCGCCGGGTCCCAGTGATGCAGCAGGTGCTGGTTGAAGCCGGCCGAGCCGAAGGTGCGCGACACCGGCCCCGTACCGAACATGCGGTTCACCGGGCCGTGCAGTTCCACCGAGAAATCGACGTCGCACGGGGCGTCGAGGTGGCGGTGTTCGACGATCGTCCGGATGGTCGCGAGGAGCGGGAACACGGCGCCGACAGCGATGATCCAGGTCAGCGCCCCGAGGTACGCACCGGCGACGACGAGCCCGGCCAGGATCGCCGCGTGCACGGCGAACGAGCGCAACGACGCCAGCAGTCCGCTGGTTGTACGGCTGGACTTCTTGCGCGGCTCACTGAGCTCTCGCTTGCGCAGCAGGACCTCCAGCACATGGATCCCGGTGACCGCCTTGAGCATGTTCAGCACGGAAAGGCACAAGTGGTAGGTGGTCTCCGTGTCCTCGTGGTCGCCCAGGTGCGCGTGGTGGGCCATGTGCGTATAGCGGTAGTTGACGGTGGTGGACCCGTAGAGGATCCACACGAACCAGTCGCCCAGGCTGTCGTTGGTCCTGCGGCGTGGCGCCAGGTTGGAGTGCGCCGCCTCGTGGCCGAAGAGGAACAGCGAGTGCAGCCAGAAGCCGGTCCAGCAGGCCGCGGTCGCCACCAGCAGGACATCTGCCCAGACGGGCCACGACGTTGGCGCGAGCGCGACGACGAGGACGCCGACAGCCAGGAACAGATAGCACAGACCGATGTCGCGCCACACGATCCCGAAGCGCGGACGCAATGTCTTGCGGTAGTCGACCCACCGCACCCCGTCCTCGGAGACGATCGACGGTAAGTGCGGGGATCCGGGATTCCCTCTCCCCCGAGTCTCGCCTCTTGCTGACTCCATAACTGATTCCCCGGTTAGTCCTAGGCCTGTTGAGCGGACCGAAGCATCGATCCGCACGCACGGCAACTTCCCCAATTCATCCCGAGCCTGTCCGGCAGATCACAGAAACACGATCCGCTCGCGCGCCGTCGTCAGGTTTTCAGGCACAGGCATGCACCGGGTGCGGAACAATGGGCTCCGCCCACACCCGTACGAGCGCCTGCTATCTCTGCACCGCGGGCCCCTATGAGCTCAGGGCACCTCGGTAGAGACCACAGACGTGAAAAACTCCCCCAACATTTCCCCCCGGATTCAGGTCTGGAAGAAGTGAAGCACAGCCGCAACGCTCCGCACAGGCTCGGCCACTACTTTTTTGTCCACTGTCTAAGAGCTGACATGCTGACACGGCGGAACCACCTGCGCCGTTGGGTACTGTGCCTCCCAACGACCACTGGACAGGACGAAGGAGAGCCGTGATCCGGTTAGCCACAGCGGCGGAGCTGACGCAGCTTCAGGACATTGAGCGCGCCGCCGGGAAGTGTTTCGCCGACATCGGCATGGCCGCGATCGCCGAGGACGAACCACCGTCGCTCAAGGTCCTCGGCTCGTACGCACAGGACGGCCGCGCCTGGGTGTGGGCGGACGACGACGACCTGCCTGTCGCCTACCTGATCGCGGAGCTGGTGGACGGCAACGGACATGTCGAGCAGGTGTCCGTACACCCCGACCATGCCGGGAGGAGGATCGGGAAGGCCCTCATCGAGCACGCCGGCGAATGGGCCAGGGCGCAGGGAGCGCCGGCCCTGACCCTCACCACCTTCACCGAGGTGGTGTGGAACGGGCCGTACTACGAGAAGCTCGGATTCCGGCTCGTGCCCGAGGCGGAGCTGACGCCCGGCCTCCGCGAGATCAGGGCTGCGGAGGCCGCACACGGTCTGGACAGGTGGCCGCGCGCCAGCATGCGCAAGGAGCTCTGAGCCGCCCGTCCATCCCGGTCGCCCGCCCCGGCCGCTTCTGCCGGGCCGGGACGCTGCCGCGCTCCGAGATGCGGATGACCCTGATCATGTGCATGGTCGCCCGGTCGACCGCATCGAGGGTCTACAGGGCGGGGAAGGGCCGGGACGGCCGCCCGCCCTGGTGTCCCGCACGGCTCCGGACTCGGCGTCTGGCACCCCGGTCGCCGGTTCCTGCGGGCCGGACGCCGGCGGCCACAGCCGCTGGGGCGTCGAACACGCCACCGCCCGGCTGCACGGAGTCCGCCGCGCACGCAACCGCTGGGAACCTGGCGACGACATCCACGAAACCTGCCTCGACCGCGCCACCTGCCTCATGGCCCAGCGACACGTCCAACCCTTTGTGAGGATCCCTTAGGCCGTTCGCTCACACCCTGCCGTCGCGTTCGACGCGGTGTTCCCACTGCGCCGACCTGCGGAAACGCCGAAAGGAGGGCGGTTGTAAGACTGACTGAGTGACAGATGCGTCGACGTGTCGCATTGCAGTGATCACGGACTGTCGGTTGGCTCGTGCACGCAGCACACCACAGGCGCCGCGCAGACAGCCCGGACGCTGGTCACCTGGAGGAAACATGCGCATCGCACGTGCCGGTCTCAGGGCCGCCCTGGTCGTCGGCGTCCTCGCACTGTCCGCGCCGGTTGCCGCGGCGGCCGGGGAAAGCGACGGGGAAGTCCGTATCAGCCCGGAGCAAGCATCACCGGGCACCACGGTCACCGTCACCACCACCGCCTGCGGCAAGGAGATCTACGGCAAGGGCGAGTCGGACGCGGGCGGGAAGTTCCACCTCCTCGAGGGAGACCGCAAGGGCGTCCTGGTGGGTGAGTTCCAGGTTCCCGAGGACGCCGAATCCGGCACCGACACCGTCACTCTCAAGTGCCCGCCACGGACCAAGGCCACTGCCGAATACAGCATCGCCGACCGCCCCAGCGGTGCGCTCGACGCCGGCTTCGGCGACCCCGGGGACAAGGGCAGTCAGCTCGCCGTCGGTAGCCTGCTGCTCTCCGGAGCGGTCGTCGCCGGGGTGGTCAGGGCGCGCCGCCACCCTACCGGGGTCCGGGTCTGACAGTCGTCCCGCGGGCCCCCGGCACCGCAACGGTGCGGGGGCCCGCAGGGTTTCCCCACCCCCGCCGCTGCCCGCTCCGCTACCCAGCAAAGGCCCGCACCGATGCACGACTGCCCGAGGACGAGCGACGCCGACACCGACGCACCGTCACCCGGGGGCCCCTCGTTCAAGCTGCTCGCCTGCACCGCGATCATCGGGGCCTTGCTGGTGGCCAATGGGCTGCGCGACGACCATCCCCCACAGCCTTCGTCCGCCCACGCCCGGCCCTCGTCCGCGCAGCCCGCACTCCGCCACGCGCCCGACCCCTCTGCCGTACGCCACCTGCCCCCGGCGGATCCCGTACGGCTCCTGATTCCCGAGATCGGCGTGGACGCACCCATGATGCCCCTGAAGTTGGACGGCGAAGGAACGCTGCAGACGCCGCCCGCCGACAGCCCCGGCATGGCCGGCTGGTACGCCGACGGAACGGCCCCCGGCGCGGTGGGCACGGCCGTGGCGGCCGGGCACGTGGACACCCCGCTCGGGCCCGGCGTCTTCTACCGGCTCGGTGCACTCGAGCAGGGCGACACCATCGAGGTCGTACGGGAGGACCGGCGCACCGCCGTCTTCACCGTCGACGCGGTGGAGGTCCACGACAAGGCGGACTTCCCCGACGACAAGGTCTACGGCAACTCCGGCCGGCCGGAACTGCGGGTGATCACCTGTGGTGGCGACTACTCCAAGGGCACCGGATATCAGGGCAACGTCGTCGTCTACGCCACGCTCGAACCGGAGAACTGAACGTCCGGCCCGGGGATGCAGGGGCTCCCCGGTGCATCCGGCCCCGGCCGCGATACCCGCCACCGAGTTCCCGACTCAGGACACTGGGCGCTCATGGCGAACCCGCGGTACCGGGCAGGCCACGACCCTGGACGAAGGGTCGCCCTGGCGGCGCGCTTGCGCAGTGCGATCGCCGCCCTGTGAACGTACGTTGCCGCGGATCGGCGGCGCAGGGCCCCGGGAGCCGCAGGTGCCGTGCGTGTCACTGAGGGCGTGCGTGGGCACCATCGACGGCGAGATGGCCGAACGTCTCCCGCCAGACCGCATACCACTGGCGGAACCACGGGTGGGACTGGGCGAGCGGAACGATGGAGCGCACCGTCTCCTGGTAGTACGAACGGCGCTTCGCCGGCCGGGGATGAGTGTCCAGCCGCTGCACATTGCTCAGCCGGTCCGCCAGTTTCACCAACAGAGCACCGTCCGGGGCGTGTTGCAGGCGTGCCAGATAAGCCGCCCGGGCTTCCTCGCGCGTCTGTCCCTCCGTCGGCGCGGGCTTGGTGACCCAGTCGACCAGGACCGCGACGCGGTCACCGAAGCGCTCCCGCACTTCCTCCGGAGAACACTCCGTGTCCTCCACGACATCGTGCAGCACGGCGGCCCGCAACACATCGATGTCGGTCGTTCCCACCGCCTCGACCAGCACGCATACGGCCTCGAGTAGATGCTCGACATAGGGTTCACCCGCCGGCCGGGTCTGGTTTCCGTGCCACCGCACGGCGAACTCGACCGCCTCATCCAGCAACACGAGGTCCGGATCCGCGATCTGTCGCACCCATCGCTCGCGCACGGACGGCCATCCCCCCGCTGCCTCGAAAACCCTCAACATGACGAAGTCCCAACCCCCTTCAGCACGCCAGGTCGTGGTCGCCCGCCCGACAGGCCCAGCAAACCAGACTCTTCAGCAGCGACAGAACAGCTGGGAACATACGATTGCCGACACCCTGGGCCCACTGGGACGATGTCGGAGTGACCACTGTTGCGGCGCCGGACTGCGTGCTGGTGACAGGCATGCCGGGGGCCGGGAAATCAACCGTGACCAGGTTGGCCGCTGAGCGGCTGCCTCGTTCCGCGCGGCTCGACGGCGATGAACTCAACAGAATGATCGTCAGTGGCTTCGTCTGGGCTCTGGGTGAGCCCGCGGACGAAGCGGCGCGGCAAGTGGAGTTGTTGCACCGCAATCTGTGCACGCTGGCGAACAACTTCGCCGACGCCGGCTTCACGCCACTGATCGACGCCATGATCGCCTCACGTGAGAAGCTGGACTTCTTCCTCGATCTCCTCACACCTCGCCGGGTCTTGTTCGTTGTGCTCACACCAGGCATCGAGGTCTGCCGGTACCGCAACACCATCAGGGATCCGGAAGATCGGTTCGATTTCGACGGCTACGAAGCCCTCGACGCCGACATGAAGCGCGAATTCGGCGCCGTCGGCTGGTGGTTCGACACCGCAGCACTGACACCCGAACAGACCGCCGATCGTCTTGTCCACGCAGCGCCCCGCCATGCCATGGTGAACTGACCGCAGTCAGGCTGCAGAGGGAACCTGTCGTACCCCGCCCTGGGCGGCCGCCCGGGGGGCGGCGCGAAACAGGCCCTGGCGCGCGGCTTTCAGGGAGTCTGGACGTCGTCGAAGAGGGCGAGGGCTTCGGAGGGGTCCGGGCTCACGAGGCGTTCCAGACCAGTGATCGTGATGTTCGCCCACGTGCCGGCCCGCGCCCACATCTGTTCCTCGAAGGCACGTACGGCCTTGTCCAGATCCTGTGGGCCGGGGGAGGCGGCGATGGACTCGGCGAGTTCGGCGCCTTCCAGCATCGCGAGGGTTCGCGCCCGCCCCCAACGGAGGCATCAGGTGGGCGGCGTCGCCCAGCAGCGTCACCCCGGAGACGTGGGCCCAGGTGTGGGACGCGGGAAGTGTGTAGAGGGGACGGTGGACGAAAGCTGTGCCGTGGCGGCGAGTACGGGAGCGGCCCAGCCGTCGAACATGGACAGCAGGCTCGATCGCACGCCCTCGACGTCGGCCGGCCCCAGGTCCGCGCCCTGGTTCGGGCCCACATGCCGGTCCGGGTTCGCGTGCCAGTCCGGCGGCACGCGGAACTGGGCGTACACCTTGACGTGGCCGCCGCTGTTGCGCTGGGCGACGAGCGCGCGGTTCACGCCGTACACAGCCACGGAACCGTCACCGACCAGCCGGGCGAGATCGGGGTGGCGGGTGTCGACATCGTCCAGGGACGTCTCGACCAGGGTGACGCCGGTGTACTGCGGCGCCACGGACGAGACGGTGGGGCGGACCCGGGACCAGGCACCGTCCGCGCCGATCACGAGGTCGAACGTCTCCTGTCGCCCGTCCTCGAAATGGACGACTACGCCGTCCCGGCTCTCCGGCACCACCTCCGTCACGAGCCGCCCCCACTGCACGTCCACAGGCCCGAGCAGCAGGTCGCGGAGTTGCCCGCGGTCGATCTCGGGATTGGCCCGCTCACCCGGATGAGGTTGCCAGTCGCGGAGGACGGTCCCGTCCGTGTCCAGGATGCGCATGGCCTGCCCCTCGGGACGGGACAGCGCCTGGAACTCCTCCAGCACCCCCGCCTTCTCCAGCGCCAGTTGGCCCAGCCCCTCGTGCAGGTCCAGCGTCCCGCCCGCGGGGCGGGCATCGCGGGCCGGATCGCGTTCGAAGACGGTGACAGGGTGACCATGCCGGTGCAGGACGCAGGCAAAGGTAAGGCCGGCGGGGCCGCTGCCGATCACGGCGATACGGGGTCTCATGCCAATGCAACGTACGGCCCCGAACCAAGCCGGTCGCCCCCCGTCACCAAACCGGAACGACGGCATGGGGACGGCTTGCCTGCGAACCGAACGTCGACCGGAGTCGCCCGACGGATCACCGACATCGATGAGAGGACCGCCGTCCGCTACGCGGGCTCGGCGGGGGCTGTTGCCGCGTCCACCGAGCGCGCAGTGCAGCGGCTTCGAGCGGCGCTGGACGCACACGGTGCAGTCGACGGATTCTGGTTCGACTCCCGCGCCTGGCTGGTCATCGCGCGCCGACGTCGACCACTGGCAAGGGACGTCCGGGAAGCGTTCGCAGCGGGGCCCGCTCCAGTACGCGGTCGAGTGCTTCCGTCGTCGGCTGCGAGGCGCGCGAACGGTGCAGGGGGTCAGTGCGGGGCGGACACCACCGCGGCGGCAGGGGCGCTGGGCGTGCAGGTGCCGGACGCCACCAGCGACGCGAGACACGAGGCAGCAGCAAGCCGAGGCAGCAGCAGTGCCCAGAACCGGGTCAACGGAGTCTGCGACAGCCACTGCGGATCCTGCCGGCCCAACGTCTCCAGACCCGCCGTCACCGCCACCACCGCGGTGACCGCATCACCCACCGACCGCCCCCGCGCCCCCTCCCCCTCCGCCCGCCGCAAAACGTCCTCCACCCACTGCTGCCACATCACGCGCAGCCCCGCGCCGTCACTCAATCCGAACCCGGCCCGCAGCACAGCATCGTGATCCAGAGCCCGTACCAGCGCATGTGTCGCATCGATCGACACCTGCAACGCGCCACCCGCCTCCCGGCCGGTACTCACCTCCAAGCGCAGCGCCGCTTCCCGCCCCACCGCATCAGCCAGCGCCGCCTTGTTGGAGAAATGAAAATGCAGCGCACCGCTGCTCACCCCCGCCCGAGCACTGATCGTCGACAACGACGCCACCTCGAAACCGTCCCGGTCGAACAACACGGCAGCAGACTCGAGGACCCGCTTGACGAAGCCGTACCGGGCCGCGAGTTCGGCCGGGAAGTCATCCGCACCCCGCACGATCTCCATCACTCTCCCCCGGCCCACCAGCCGGGCCGAGGCGTCCCATCGGGTTCCGCCCGGCACGTTACGCGCGGGCTGCTTCCTCCTGCGGGACCCGAGCGCCCAGCAGGGCCAGGCAGTTCCCCCAGAGGACGCTCAGCCGGGAGGTGTTGTTGTAGAGCTTGGCGAACAGCACCTGTCCTTCGAGCTGCGCAACGACGGACCGAGCAGCGTCACGCGTGTCGGCGACGGCGACCTCGCCCCGCTCGAAGGCCTCGGCGACGACCGTCTCGACCATGTCGACCTGGGCGTCGAAGATCTCCTGCAGGCGCTTGCGAATGGCCTCGGTCTGGTTGCTCATCTCCAAGGTGAGATTGCCGAAGAGGCATCCGGAGACGGTGCCGCAGGTCTGCTGACCGGCGAGCTGAGCGGCCTCGGTCTCCTGGAAGAGCCGGCGCAGCCGCTGAAGCGGCTCGGCATCGCTGTCCAGGATGCGGGTCCAGTCGCGCTGCTGAGCGGCCCAGTGCTCGTCGATGACCGCCAAGGCCAGGGCCTCCTTGGACTCGAAGAAGTAATAAAAGCTGCCCTTGGGCACCCCAGCGGTCGTACAGATCTCGGCCACACCCAACGCCGAGTATCCGCGCAGCTCGATGAGTGTCTGCGCGGCACTGATGATCTTCTCTTTGGCGTCGCTCGTGCGTCCCATGCTTGCAAGTATACGACCGCTCGTCTAGTTTTAATAGACCGGTCGACTACGAATACACAGGGTGACACTCATTGCGCGGAGTAGTCGCCAGGCAGAGCGTGGATGACACCACCCACCCGTCCCACGAGAAGCAGGAGCCACTCCGATGAGCAACCCGATGCACGAGGTACTGCGGCGCTGGAAGTCCGCCTTCGACGGGCACCAGCCAGACGTCATGGCCGACCTCTTCACCTCCGACGCCCTCTTCCAGGGCTTCGGACCCGAAGTCCTCTCCGGCCGCGAGTCCGTACGGGGCTACTACGACGCCGTCGCGCGCGACCGCAGCGCCGACGTGACGGTCCTCCACACCTACGAGATCGGCGACGAGGTGGCCGGAGGGTTCGCGGACGTCACCTTCCGCGGTGACGGAGGCTGGGTCGCTCCGGTGCACATGTCGCTGACCCTCCAGCGGGACGGCGGGACCTGGCGGATCCGCCAGTACCACGTCTCCAGGATCATGACCTAGTGCCGCATCAGGCAACGTTCGCCCTGGGCGGTCTGCGACGATGGCGCCAAGGACGAGGAAGTCATTCCCATTCTTCGCGTCGAGGACGCTGCGGCGGCGGTCGCGTGGTATGAGCGACTGGGCTTCGCCAAGCAGTGGGAACACCGCTTCGAATCGGGGCTTCCCGCGTTCGTCGAGGTCGCCCGGGGCGGGGTGCGGTTGTTCTTGTCGGAGCACAAGGGTGATGCCCGATCCGACACGTTGGTCTACCTCCGCGTTCGTGATGTCGAGGCCATCGCCTCCGAGTTCGGTGTGCAGGCGAAGGACGCTCCGTTCGGCGCGTGAGATTGAGCTGCGCGATCTTGACCGCAACCGGCTTCGGATCGGCACGCCGACGGAATGACACTCGCCAGCAGCGCGCGGCAGGGAAGCTGTGCTGGTGGCTGAGCGAGTACGCGTCCGCGAGATCGATGACGACGAGGGGAAGCGCCTGCTGCGGATCATCCGCAGAGGCAGCGGGTCGGTGGTGACCTGGCGGCGGGCCCAGATGGTGCTGTTGTTCGCGCAGCGCATGCCTGTGGCGAAGATCGCCGAGGTGACGTTCACCAGCGCGGACCGAGTCCGGGACGTGATCCACAATTTCAACGCTGACGGTTTCGACTCGCTCTACCGAAGTACAAGGGCGGCCGACCCATGACCTCACCCTCCCAGAACGCCGCGAGATCAAGAAGATCGCCAAGTCCAGGCCGGCCGAGCACGGCCTGCCGTTCTCGACCTGGAGCCTGGCCAAGCTGGCCGACTTCCTGGTCGCTGAGGGGGTGGTCGACGACATCAGCCATGAGGGCCTGCGGGTCCTGCTCCACGAGGAGGGCGTGTCCTTTCAACGCATAAAGACCTGGAAGACCTCCCGCGACCCGGACTATGCCGCCAAGAAGGCCCGCGTCGAGCACCTCTACGCGATCGCTGATGGCGAGGTCATACCCGAGGAAGGCGAGCCCGAAGTCGTCTTATGCCTGGACGAGTTCGGCCCGCTCAACCTCCAGCCCCATCCTGGGCGGCAATGGGCCGAGCGCGGCGGACGGCACAAGGATCCCGACCGGGAGCCCAGGCCCCGACGGCGGGCGACCTACACCCGCCCGCACGGGGTCCGGCACCTGTTCGCCGCCTACGACCTGGCCAAGGACAAGCTCTACGGCCACATCAAACCGAAGAAGAACCGGACGAGGTTCCTGGAGTTCTGCCGCTACCTGCACAGCCTCTATCCGCGCAAGATCCGCATCGCGATCGTGCTCGACAACTTCTCCCCGCACCTGACCACGAAGAAGGACACCCGAGTCGGCGAGTGGGCCGCAGCCAACAACGTCGAATTCGCCTACACCCCGACCAACAGCTCCTGGCTGAACCGCATAGAGGCCCAGTTCACCGCCCTGCGCTACTTCGCTCTGGACGGCACCGACCATGCCGGCTACAAAGAGCAGGGAAGCATGATCCGCCGCTACATCATCTGGCGGAACAAGCACACCGCAAACGAACGCCTCCGCGAGGTCGTGAACAGGGCGAACGTGGCCTGAGCCAGTGGAGCACCCGGTGGTTCACACCCGCGGCAGACAGGCTCCCGGGACTGCGGCTCCAGGATGACCTGACGGTACTCCGCCGCGAGCTCCTTCCTGTTGCGGCACTGGCTGACCTGACGCTGTTCGATCGCGTGAGGAGGCTCCCCGTCGGCGGCATTCGCGCCGCTGGGACGGGCCCAGCACTGCCTCGAGGCAGCTGATCACCTAGGCGGACACATATGTGAGTGCCGGATACACCTCCGGGTCGCCCTCGACACCGGCCTCACGGAGGATCGGAATGAGGATCTCGGCGAAGCGGTTGAGGGCCTCCTGGGACTCCCAGACGTCGACGACGCGGAAGGTGCTCTCGCCCTGTCCCGCGATGTGTGCGAGCAAACCTTCTACGGGCCAGTCGGCTGGAGATTCCATCCGGTTCTTGCCCCCCGTCAACTTGCGGTTGGTCTGCTCGTACTGCTCCTGTGTGAACTCGGGGGAGATGAGGACGATCGGCATTTGCGTCCTTCCAGATCGCGGAGACGCGGCATGGGGCTGCCACGTCTGGGCCGGAATCAGGCGACGGCGACGTCCGCCTGTTCACATAGCGATCCTGGGCCGCGTCGCATCATCGCGCATGACTTGCTGCTCCACACGAGAGGGAGTCACGCCCGTCGAGAGGGCGAACGTTGCCTGATGCGGCACTAGCACTGACCGGTGCCGGCGGACGACGGAACCGTGGCCGCTGGTGGCACCCGCTCCGTCGCCGAGACCGCCCGCTACGCGGTCGCGAACCGGCCGCAGACCCAGTTGCCCGGCTCCTCCGGATCGTCGCTCATCCAGTACTGCCGCCACAACAACGCGAACTCCTCGCGGCTGAGGTGACCGTCACCGTTCAGGTCGAGCAACTCGAAGACACCGGTGGCGTCCAGCGGCTGACCGGTCCAGGTCTCCACGAGCCTGCGGTGTTCCTCGGCGCAGATCCGGCCGTCGCCGTCGGCATCAACCGCGTCGAAGACGGTGTCGGCCGTCGCGGTGACGTCCCCGGCCATGGCGGGCAGTTTGTCCACGAGCGAGAGCAGGTCGTCCATGTCGACCGCGCCGTCCCCATTCCTGTCCCCGGCTTCCCGCAGCGCTGACCACCATCCCATGAACAGCGTCGTCACCCGGGTTTGCAGGTCCGTCCCGGGGCCCACGCCCGGCAGCCGGCTCCACCGGGCTACGAGCGCCTTGAAGTCCTCCTCGCGCAGAAAGCCGTCGCCGTCCGCGTCGAATGCGGCGAACATCCCCTTGAGCTTGCGCTCCTGGAACGCGCTGGCCATGTGCAGCCCCTTCCCCCACGCCGAACCGAACCATGAACCGTCGGTAGCCGCCCCGGAACATGTCGGACTGCACATCACTTTAGGGCGGGCGTGCCCACGCTCCCACGGGCACATGTGAGCGAATGGCCACCCGGGCCCGGCACGGACACGCGCCGGTCAAGCTCCTCTCCGCTGCCGTTGCTCATCCTGGCTGCGGGTCGGCACTCGCACCCCGGCGCGATCACGCAGGTGGTGGCGACGTCACTGTTGGGGGCAGGTCGCCGCGAGAGTTCCGCACGCTCCTGTGCCAGGCGCACCCCCTACACGCTCCCGTCCCTGCCGGGCGCCGGCGTCCCTCATACCCCCGCGGTGCAGAATGTGCGAGTGCCTCTCCTCAGCGACATCGGACTCCTCCCCCGCGTCACCGTCCGCCCCCGAACGGCGGCGCCCCGCCCGGCCGCCAGGCCGCGATAGGTCGCCCCCGCATGGACTATCCACCGGACTACCGACTGGACTACCAAGCCGTCCTGGAGCAGATCGTTCAGGACATCGCACCGCAGATCGGCGGTGGTCGGCCCGCCGAGTACATCCCGGTACTGGCCAGTGTCGACCCGAGCCAGTTCGGTATGGCCATCGCCGAGGTGGACGGCACCGTCCACGGCATCGGTGACTGGCAGCGGCCCTTCTCCACCCAGTCGATCACCAAAGTCTTCACCCTGGCGCTGGCGCTCGCCCAGGGAGGCGACGGACTCTGGACGCGCGTCGGCCGCGAGCCCTCGGGCAACCCGTTCAACTCCCTGGTCCAGCTGGAGTACGAGAACGGCATCCCGCGCAATCCGTTCATCAACGCCGGTGCTCTCGTGGTCACCGACCAGCTGCTGACCCTGAACGGGGACGCCGGCAACGGTCTCCTCGACTTTCTGCGGCAGGAGAGCGGCAATCCACAGCTGGGATTCGACGCACAGGTCGCCGCATCCGAGTCCGAGTTCGGGGACCGCAACGCAGCGCTGGCCCACTTCATGGCGAGTTACGGCAACATCGCCAATCCCGTCCCCACGCTCCTCGAACACTACTTCCGGCAGTGCTCGATCGAGATGAGCTGCGCGGATCTGGCGCTCGCCTGCCGTTTCCTCGCCCGGCACGGCCTGCGCGCCGACAACACACGCCTGCTCACCCGCAGCGAGGCCAAGCAGATCAACGCGGTGATGCTCACCTGCGGCACCTACGACGCGGCGGGCGAATTCGCGTACCGGGTGGGGCTGCCGGGCAAGAGCGGGGTCGGCGGCGGGATCGTCGCCGTCGTGCCGGGGCACTGCACACTGTGTGTCTGGAGTCCCGGGCTGGACGCGCGCGGCAACTCGGTCGCGGGTGTCGCGGCGCTGGACCGCTTCACGACCCTGACCGGGCTCTCCATCTTCTGACCGCGGCCCCGGCTCTCTACGGGGCGCCTCGCAGCGTGAGGAGGTAGGTCGCGGTGAGCGCCACGGCACGGTCCTCGTCCTGGGACAGTTCCACGAGGGCCCTTGACGTCGTGGTCCCCGGAATGTCCGCGAGCGCTTGTGTCAGCCGTCGACGTGCGGCCGGTTCGACGGCCCCGGGGGCGAGGCAGGCGACCAGCCTGGTGGCAATCTGCTCCGCCGACGTACGACGTTTCGCCAACGCGCCCAGCGCATCGGCCGCTTCGACGTCATGTACCCCCTCGACGATCATGCCGATGAGCGTCGGGACAGCGTCCGCGACCCCGCGTGGTCCGAGTGCCAGAGCGGCATACCTGCGGACCACGACGTCGGGGTTCGTGAGGGCCTCCTGCAGCGGTACCTTCGCCTCGTCGTCCGGAATCTCGGCGATCGACTGCACGGCACGCTTTCGTACGTCGGCGACCGGTGAATCCAGGCCCTCCGCCAGGAGTGCCACACCGCTGTCCCCGGATTGCGCCAGGGCCCAGCGAAGGGCTCCGGCGACGTGCGGGTCGGTCTCGCTCAACACTGCCTCGACCAGTGCTTCCACCGGAACGGGTACCTCGTCGACCGAGGACAGCGCCGCACGCTGGCGCTTGCCCGCGCTCTCCGACCCCAGGGCCTGAAGCAGGGTGACGATCTGCAGGACGTCCTCCCACTCGGCCGGTTCCGCGGCACCGATCCGACGCAGCCGCCTCAGCAACGCCGTCTCAGCCGCAATGCGTTCCCGCGTCCGGCGGATGAGGTCGTCGACGAGCTCCGCGGGCTGAAAGCCGGGATCATCCAGTGCGCTGCGGACCTCGCGCAGCGACAGCCCCAGTGACCGCAGGCTCTCGATGTGGAAGATCCGCCGGATGTCCTCACCGGAGTACTCCCGATAGCCGGCGTCGGTACGTTCCGTGGGCCGCACCAGGCCGAGAGAGTCGTAGTGCCTGAGCATGCGGGCGCTGACCCCTGACCGTCGTGCCACCTCACCGATCAACACTGCCTGTCACCCGTCCTGGCTGTTCGGTCCCAGAGCTACGATGCGCTTCGCCTCCTCGATCGCGAACTCGAATCCGGCATCCGGATCGCGCGACAACCGTTCCGTGGCGATCGCGTGCTGACGCACATGAGGAGCACCGTCCATCATCGCGGCACGCAGGGCCGGCACCGCCGCCTCACCGAGCGCGATCACGGCGCGGCTGAGACTCAGTTGCGTGTCCCTCTCACCGCGCCCGAACTGTGTGGCCAGGACCTCTGCCAACGCAGATCGTTCACCCGCGGGCACGAGCGCGACGGCCGCTCGCCATGCGCAGCGAGCCACCTCGTCGTCGACGTCGGTCAGCAGCACCCGTGTGATCGCCGGCCACGCCTGCGGGTCCCCGATCTTGGACAAGGTGTGCAATGCCTGGCTGCGTGCCTGCGCCCGCTCCGAGCCGAGTTCGTCGATGAGTCTCGTGACCGTCGTCGGTGAGGGGTGGCGCGTGAGCGCCCACGTGAGCATTTCGCGCACGGAGAACTCGGGCTCGAGCGCGCACCGTTCGATGAGATGGTCGATGAACCCCTCGTGCGGTGTCGTACCGACCGCCAGGGCTGCCCGCAGCCGCACCGACGGGCTGCCGTTCTCCAGCCCCTGGAGAGCTCGCAACGTGTTCGTGTCCTGTTTCGGCATGGCCACCGGAACCACCTCCTCGGCCCCAGTGAAGACCTTGTCATCGTGACAAGGTCAAGCCCGGGCGACGGCGCGGTGCGCGCACCGGTGCCCCGCGGAGGCAGCAGAGCCGACAGATGTCCTCCTCCCCGCGCGACCCCCCTCACGTCCATCGGTCCGGAGATGCGTACCGGGACGGGGGCCGCGCCCAAGACGGCCCCCTGCGCGGCGGTCCCCGCTTTCCCGCGCGCATGACCCGCGTCGTCTTCGGCTCGACGAGTGGTGTCACAGGTCAGAGCGCCATCCGGTCAGTCGCCCAGAAGGTTCGCATCGCAGTCCGCGGTGGTTCCTGTCCGCCGCAAGCCGTGCACGCCTCGGCGATCGGCACCCGTCGGGCCCCTCCCCATCTACACGAGGACGACAGCTTGATGACCATGACTGATCAGGTGGCCTTCGGTCGCCGAGAGCCGAAGACGCGTGAGACCTCCGAGTCCGCGATCGCGATGGTCGACGAGCTGGGGGAGGTGGTCGCGTGGACGCAGGTCGCCGAGCGGCTTCTCGGGTACTCCGCGAGGGAGGTGGTGGGCGGGTCCGCCGCCCGCGTACTACCGGGCTCGGAGGACGCGCCGACGACATCGGCGTTCGTCGAGCAGTGCCGTGCCCTGAACGGCTGGCCGGGCACCACGGCGGTACGCCACCGAAACGGCAGCATGCTCGACATCAACCTGCGGTTCTCGATGGTGAGCGGGGACAGCGGTTCGGTCCGGTGGATCCTGTCCATGAGCGACATCGGCCCGGTCGCCGGCCGAGAGATGAACGCATCCGCACGGCAGTCGCTTCTCGTCCGCGCTCCGATCGGCATCTCCGTTCGCGACCCGGAGCTGCGCTGCACCTGGGTGAACGACACGATGGAGAGGCACGACGGCGTTTCCCGTGACCGACGGCTCGGGCGTCGCTTCAGCGACGCGCTGCCCGGCGCCAAGTCCGAAGCGGTCGAGGCCGTGATGCGGCAGGTAATCCAAACCGGCACGACCACGGTCCACGAGTACCGGGCGTGGCTGGCGACAGGCCCGCTTCAGGATCACACCTTCGCCGCTTCGTTCTTCTCCCTCCAGGGCGCCGACGGCCGGGCGCTCGCGGTGTGCACCGTCACCGTCGATGTCACCGAGACCCGGCGGGTGCGCGAGCGCCTGGCCGTTCTGGGCCAGGCCGGTACACACCTGGGCGGAACACTGGACGTGATGCAGACCAGCCAGGAACTGGCCGACCTCGCCGTGACACTGTTCGCCGACTACGCCTCCGTCGATCTGGAGCAGTCGGTCCCGTTCGGCGAAGGGCCCCCGGTCCACATCGACCCGATGGACGAGCGCCTCCCCTCATTCCGACGTGCAGGTGTGGCCTCCATCCACCACGGGGCCCCTGAATCCGCGTGGGGGCGCGGAGAGCCGGTCCCCGTGCCGTCCGTCTCCCCCATCGCCGACGTCGTGCACACCGGCACTTCCCACCTGGAGCCGATCGTGGACACCGCTCCGGGCACCTGGATCGACGAGGACCCGGTTCGGGCGCAGAAGATCCATGAGAGCGGCATGCACTCCCTGATGGTCGTGCCCATCCGCACGCGGCGTGCCCTGCTGGGCGTGGCGTTGTTCATCCGAACCGGGAACCCGGCGCCGTTCCAGGAGGACGATCTCGCGCTCGCCGAAGAACTCGTCGGCCGCGCCGCCCTGGCGTTGGACAACGCCCGCCAGTACACCCGCGAACACTCCGTGGCTCTGGCGCTGCAACGCCACCTGCTCCCGCACCGTCTGAGGGGTGGTCTGGCGGTCGACGCGGCCTCGCGCTACCTGCCTGCCGACATGGACCACGGCGTCGGAGGTGACTGGTACGACGTGATCCCGCTCTCCGGCGCCAGAGTGGCCCTCGTTGTCGGTGATGTGGTGGGGCACGGCATCAACGCCGCCGCGACCATGGGCAGGCTCCGCACCGCCGTCCACACGCTCGCCGACATGGATCTTCCGCCAGGCGAGCTGCTGGCCCACCTCGACGACACGGTCCAACGACTGGCGGAGGAGGACGCGGACGCCCTGGACGAGGCCCCCGCGGTCGTCGGCGCCACGTGCGTCTACGCCGTCTACGACCCGGTCACCCGCAGGTGCACCATGGCAGCGGCCGGGCACCCTCCTCCCGCGATCGTCGACCCGCAGGGCCACGTCACCTTCCCGGAGCTGCCCACCGGTACACCGCTCGGCATCGGGCTTGGTGGCCCTTTCGAGGCCGTGGAGTTCGAGCTGCCCGAGGGCAGCCTCATCGCCCTGTACTCCGACGGACTGATCGAGACCCGCGACAACGATCTCGACGTGGGAATGCGGCGCCTGGGCGTCGCCTTGGCCGAGCCAGGACGATCCCTGGAAGACCTCTGCACCGGGGCGATGGACACCCTCCCGGGTCATGGACCGCGCGACGACGCCACGCTGCTCGTCGTACGGACCCGTTCACTAGGCCCGGCCCGCATCGCCACCTGGACGCTGCCGAACGACGAGACCGCTGCCGGCACCGCCCGTCAGCTGGCTGCCCGCCGGCTGGCCGAATGGGGTGTGGAGCACCTGGAGGACTCCACGAAGATCATCGTCAGTGAACTGATCACCAACGCCGCTCGTCACAGTGACGGTCCGATCCAACTGCGCCTGATCCAGCATCAGGTCCTGACCTGCGAAGTGTCCGACACCGACCTCTGCTCCCCACGTCTGCGGCGCGCACGCACCATTGACGAACACGGCCGCGGCCTCAGTCTGGTCGCCCACCTGTCCCGTAGATGGGGCTTCCGCTCGATACCGAACGGCAAGATCGTCTGGGCGGAACAGGACTTGGTCGGTTGACTGTGCACGCCTGCCCGAAGCACTCTCCGAGCGTCGGCGCGGCCCGCTCGGGGCGCGGCGGGGCAGGCGTCGGACAGCAGACGGGTCAATTTCATTTGAAAATATCTCAAGTGAAACGATACCTGCTAAAATGTCCTCATGACCGCCGATGCATCCCACGCAGCCACCGCCTCGCGCGCAACGGACCGCCCCGGGGACACCTCACCCTTCGCGCTCGGCCTGCTGCTGCGCCGGGCGCACTGGCGCGCGGCCGCGGCCATGACGGAGGCGCTCCGCCCGCTCGGCATCGAGCTGCGCCATTTTGCCGTACTGATCGTTCTGGTCGACCGCGGCGCGACGGTGCAGCGGGACTTGGCGGAGGCGACGGGGACGGACAAGGCGGGCATCATGCGGGTGGTGGACGACCTGGAGCGGATGGGCCTGGCGGTACGCAAGGCTGTTCCCGGGGACCGCCGGGCGCGGGCGGTGGAGATCACACCGCAGGGCGTCGAGCTTTTCGACGCGGCCCATGAGGCGGCGACGCCGTTGAACGAGCGCCTGGTTGCCGACCTGGATCCCGGCGAGTCCGAGAAGCTGATGGACCTGCTGACCCGGTTCGCCCATCCCGCCGACGGCGCGGTCTGAGAGCGCACGCGCCAGGCACCGAGGGGCGCCGCGTGACGCACCGGGCCGGCAGCGTCACACAGCGCCCCTCGCCTGCCATCACACGGCGAGGCGCTCCGCGAGTTCCTTCGCCTTCGTCGTCGCGTCCGCGAAGGCGCGCTCGCGAGAGGCGCGGTAGAGCGGGATCAGGTCGGACATGGCCGGGTTCCGCGGGGCCATGGTGAGCTCGGCGACGATGAACTCGGGCTCCAGACCGAGGCTGCCCCTGAGGACGGCCTCCAGGTAGTTCTGCACGAACTCGTAGCCTTCGCGGGGCGTGCCCGGCGCGTAGGAGCCGCCGCGGCTGGCGACGACGGTGACCGGGGTGCCCTGGGCGGAGGGGCTGCCGCCCGAGGTGCGACCGAGCAGAATCACGTTGTCCAGCCATGCCTTGAGGGTCGACGGGATCGAGTAGTTGTACATCGGGGCGCCGATCAGGACGGCGTCCGCCTGCTCCAGCTCCTCGATGAGCTGCACGCGCGCCGCGAACGCGGCGGACTGCTCCGGAGTGCGCTCGGACGGATCGGCGTAGCCGGCGGTGTGTGCGTCGGCGGTGATGTGGGGCACGGGGTTGGCGGCGACGTCACGGTAGATCACCGTGCCCTCGGGGTGCTGCTCCTCCCATGCCGTACGGAAGGCGTCCGCGACGGAACGAGACGCGGACGCCTTGCCGGGGAACACGGACGAGTCGATGTGCAACAGCGTGGCCATGGGTTTCCTCCACAGAGCGGCCCGAGGCGGGCAGAGCCAGGGGCGCGGGGTACGTATCTGAAGTAGTAGCACTCGTGATCGTCTCGCATGATACCATCGCGAGTGCAACGAAGCCGAGACGATGCACAGATCGGAGGCGACCGGGGTTGGACGTCTATGAAGCGGTCACGAGCCGACGCGCGGTACGCGGATTCACCGACCGGCAGGTCCCAAGAGAGGTCCTCGAGCGCGTGCTTTCCACCGCGGCCTGGGCGCCGTCGGCATCGAACCTCCAGCCGTGGCACGCCTACGTACTGACCGGCGAGCCGCTGGCCGAGCTCAAGAAGCGCGTCGGCGAGCGCCTGGCCGCGGGCGACTCCTGGGACGAGCCCGAGTACGAGCAGTACCCGCCCGCTCTCAAGTCCCCGTACCGCGAACGCCAGTACGCCTTCGGTGAGCAGCGCTACGGCGCACTCGGTGTTCCACGCGACGACCTGGAGTCCCGACAGCGGGCCGCGGCGGCGAACTGGCAGTGTTTCGGCGCGCCCGCCGCCCTGTTCTGCTACATCGACCGTGATCTGGGCCGGCCCCAATGGGCCGACGTCGGTATGTATCTGCAGACCGTCATGCTGCTGCTCCGCGCCGAGGGGCTGCACAGTTGTGCGCAGATGGCGTGGGCGAAGTTCCACGCGACCGTCACCGAGATCCTGTCGCCCCCGGACGACCTCATTCTCTTCTGTGGCATGTCGATCGGGTTCGAGGACGTGACGGTCGACCACCCCCGCACCGGCCGGGCGCCGCTCGACAGGACGGTCACCATCGTCGACGCGGAGAACTCCGCACGCCGAGTTCGCTCCGCAGCGGGGACCGCCACCTCGACACCACGCGGTCCGGCGACCGCACCCGCGGATCTCGCGACGCCCCATGCACCGCGCGGCCGACGGTCGCCACGCATGGCCGCGAGGCTCAGGGGCGGCTTCACCCGACGCGCCCAGCGGTGGGTGTCACAAATCGGGTTGCCGCCCGGACCTGGTTGAAAGACCGACATCCGATTCCGCACGGTGGTGAGAAAGTTGATCATGAAGGTTGCTTGCGCCCGGAAACCGGCCCCACCCGTTCGCCCGGAGTTCCAAGGCGGCGACACGACGAGTGGCCGTGGCCGCGAGAGGCGCTGGACGGTCTCCGCCGACAAGGGGTCCGATCCCCCGTCGCCGAGTGAGCCGCCCGACGACCCGACCTCGGTGGGCCTGCGCGCCCTCCCTCGCCCCGTAGCCGTGGCCGTGGGCGCCGGTGGCGTGCTCGGAGCGGCGCATGTCGGTATCGGAGGCGCGCTGGAGCAGCGCGGCTTCGTCCCGGACATGATCGTCGGTACGTCGGTGGGTGCCCTCAACGGGGCCATCGCGGCCGCTCACCCCGACAAGGCCGCACCGTGGCTCGATCATGTGTGGACCCGGCTCTGCCGCCGTGAGGTGTATCCCCTCGGCTGCCCTCCCTCACGGGCCAGCATCTTCACCGATCGCGGCCTGCGCCGACTGATCGCGAGGTCCGGGCTGCCGTCCCGGATCGAGCAACTGGCGGTCCCGTTCACCGCGGTGGCCATGGACCTGGCCACCGGCGCTCCGGCGTTGCTCGACCACGGCGACCTCGAGTCCGCACTGCTGGCCAGCGCCGCCGTTCCCGGGTTCCTCCCCCCGGTCGACCGGGAGGGAAGAACGCTCGTCGACGGTGGGGTGATCGCGTACGTCCCGGTACTGGCCGCCCTGCAGGCCGGGGCCGCCAGCGTGGTCGTGGTGTCGACCGGACCGGAGAGCTCACCCCTGAGCCCTGTGATCCCGCGCCGGCGAGCCGGTGCGATCGCCTCCCGGGCCGGGCTGCTGTTGATGCGCCATCAGGTCGAGCGGGATCTGCACGAGGCGGCCCGGCACATCCCGACCGTCCTACTGCCGACCGGGGTCGAATCCTGGCCCGCGCCATGGGACTTCGGACACTCCCAGCGTCTGATCAGCACCGCGTCCCGGACGGCGGGACGCTTCCTCGACGAGCTGCGCGTCAGCGGGCCGGGCCTGTACCGGGCCGACGACCCGGCGGCGCCGGCAAGCACGGACCAGGCATCGACATCCTCACGATCGGGGGTCGCCCTGTGAGTACCATCGCGTTCCTCAACATCGCCATGCACGGGCGCGTCAACCCGACGCTGCCCGTGGTGGCCGAGCTCGTCCGGCGCGGCCACAACGTCACCTACCACACCTCGCCCGCCTTTCGTGCGGCGATCGAGGCCGCCGGCGCGACGGTGTACCTGTACCCCGGCGACCAGCCGCTCCCCGATCCGCCGACGCCCATCAGGCTGATGGAGGGACTCGCCGGCACGGCCGCCCGCCTGCTGCCCTCGGTGCTCGCCGACCTGCGCCTCATCCGGCCCGACCTGATCGTGCACGACAGTGCCTGTCCGTGGGGCGCGGTCGCCGCCCGCGAGCTCAGGGTGCCCGCGGCGTCGTCGTTCACCACCTTCGCCTTCAACCGGCACGTGCCCAGCCCGACCGGCCCCTCGTGGTCGATGATGGCCGCCGCGACGAAGCAACCGGGAAGCCTCCAGGGCTACGCTCGGTCGCGCCGGGCGCTGCACCGCGGCTTCGACACGAGTGGGCTGCCGCTGCTCGACATGGGAAACATCCGCCAACCGCTCAACCTCGTCTACACCTCGCGGGCGTTCCAGCCTGCCGCCGAGGAATTCGACCAGTCCTACCGGTTCGTGGGCCCGAGCATCGGCGCCCGTCCGGCCGACCCGTCGTTCCCGGCCGACCGGCTGCGGAAACCGGTGCTGTACGCATCGCTCGGCACGGTGTTCAACGCAGACCCGCGGCTGCTGCGCAGTTTCGCCACCGGACTCGCCTCACTGGGCGGCAGTGTCGTCGTCTCCACCGGGCAGACCGACCCCACCGCGCTGGGTCCGCTGCCAGGCAACGTGCTCGCCCGCCACTTCGTACCGCAGCCGGAGGTACTGGCCGATACGGCGGTGTTCGTCACCCACGGCGGGATGAACAGCGTCAACGAGGCCATGTACGCCGGGGTGCCGATGCTGGTGGTCCCCCAGGGCGCCGACCAGCCGATGGTGGCCCGTCGTGTCGAGGAACTCGGCGCCGGCCTGTCGATCCGTACCGAGAACGTGACCGAGGACTCCGTACGCGCCCTCGCCGAGCGTCTGCTCCACGCCCCCCGGTTCCGGGCGGCCGCGGCGACCCTGCGGGCCGCCCAGCACCAGGCGGGTGGATACCGGCGCGCCGCCGACGAGTGCGAGGGCTATCTGCGCGCGGCCGGTCACCCGGATCCCGCCGAGCTGTCGCAGAGAGGCTGAGCCATGACACTCGCTGTCCTGTTGCTGCTTGCCGGACTGTCGGAGGCCGCCGGGCGCATCCTGCCTTTGGCGGTACGCCGTCCGGGCATGTCGCGGCCCCGGGCGGCCGGGCTTGTCTGCGCGGGCGGACTCGTCGAGGGCGCCGTGTTCGCGTTGTGGCCGCTGACCACATGGACCCTGGCCGAGCTGGTGCTGTCGTCCCCGACGACAGGCACCGGGCTGGGCTGGACACCGCAACTAATCGCCCCGCTGATGCTCTCCGCCGTCCTCGCGTTCCCCTTGCTCGGGCCCCTCCTGCACCTGTTGCTCTTCGTAGGAGTCGGATCCGGTCTCGTCGGCCCGCTCACCGCGGCGACCGACCTGGGCTGGTGGGGCGCAGCCGGTTGCGTGGCCATGGCCGGCGCCGGGCTCGGCATCGCCGTGGAGGCCGTCCGGCGTCTGGTCGTGAGGATCAGCGCCGCCGAGGCACGGGAGTCGATCGCATGAACGGCTTCCTGCTCTGGGTCTTCGCGATCGGTCCCGCGCTCCTCGCCGAAGCGCTGCTGGCCCGGTACGAGGTGCTGGCCTACAGCGCCGGCTGGCGGGCCCCCATAACCGAGCTCCCCGAAGGCATGCCGTACGCCCGCGGGGCGGCCCCCGACACTCCCCCGCGCGCCTATCTCGTCTACCTCGACGGCATCGGCAAACGCCGCGTACGCGACAGCCGGGACGGCGGTCAGCTGGTCAAGGCTCTGCTCGCAGGAGCACCGGAACTGCGGATTCTGGGGCAGGTACAGCCCTACTCGCCCCTGGCCGACCCGCTCGCCGACCGACCGGTGTGGGCGTGGCTGCGCCGCCGGATCGAACTGCTGCTGTTCCTGCACAACGTCATGCAGATCTTCGTCGCTGCCGATCAGCGCTATCGGCCCCTGTACAACCGCGCCGTAGGCTGCCAGATCGCCACGCAGCTCACGCTCGCCGGCTACCAGCCCGACAGCGGTGTCCCCGTGGTGCTGCTCAGTTACAGCGGCGGCGCCCAGGTCGCCGGCGGGGCGGTCGAGGAACTGCACCGCCGGCTGCGCTGCCCGCTCCTGCTGATCACGCTCGGCGGCTTCCACAACGGCGCCAACGACCTCACCGATGCCGAGCACCTCCATCTGCTCGACAGTGCGAGCGACCGGATCACGCGGGTCGGTACGTGGATCTTTCCGCAGCGCTGGCCCTTGTTCGGTTGGAGCGCATGGAACCGGGCCCGCCGCGCCGGGAAGATCACCCTGCACCGTCTCGACCCCGCCACGCACGTCGGGCCGCGCAGCTACATCAGCACAACGGCCCGGTTGCCCGACGGCCGCAGCCACCTCGACCGCACGGCCGACACCGTGATCGCGATCATCCGTGCCCGCGACGGCGCGAGCGCGGCCATCGAGCACTCGTCGTCATGAGCCCTTCGGCGGGAGTGCCCGGCGCAGCGCGCCGGGGCGGGGGCCGCCGCCCGGGCCACAGCGACACCAGGGCCCAGATCCTCACGGCCGCGCTCGAACTCTTCGCGGCCAAGGGTTACTCGGGCGCCACACTGCGCGGGATCGCCCAACAGGCGGACGTGGACCCGGCGTTGATCCACCACTTCTTCGACGACAAGGGCGGCCTCTTCCAGCACGCCGTTTCCTCGCGCATCGACCCGTCCACCCTCTTCGACCCCCTGACGGACAAAGAGGCGGCCGGGCTGACGAACCCGGGCGAGTGGATCGCCCGGACCTTCCTCTCCCACTGGGAGAATGCGTCGACCCGCCCGGCGCTCGTCGCCGTCTTCCGCACCGCCCTGGCGGACGAGCCGATCGCCACGGAGTTCGGTGACCGCATCGAGAGGGCACTCGCAGCGTGCCTGGGCCGGATCGCCCCCGAAAAGACGGAGCGGACACCGGAGTTCCCGTCCCTGGTGTCCGCGCATCTGGCCGGCCTCGTCATGCTGCGCTACGTCTGCCCGATGCAACCACTCGCCTCACTCCACTTCGAGGAACTGATGCAGTTGCTCGCTCCCGCTGTCGACGCCCTTTTCGACGAGCCCCGGGCATAGCTCGCCGGACCCCATCGCCCGTCTCCCCGTTGCACGGGGGAGACGGGCGATGGGGTCCGGCGCGGCCGGATCGCCTCAGCCGAACATGCCGGGCTTGTAGTCCCCGGCAGGCTGCTGGTTGATGACGTTGATCCGGTTGTAGGCGTTGATGAGCGCGACCAGTGAGATCAGCGCGGCGAGCTCGTCCTCGTCGAAGTGCTTGGCCGCCTTCTCCCAGACCTCGTCCGGTACACCGCCGGCAGCGTCCGCGATGCGGGTGCCCTGCTCAGCGATCTCCAGAGCGGCGCGCTCGGCGTCGGTGAAGACCTTGGCCTCGCGCCAGGCCGCCACCAGGTTCAGACGCTGCTGCGTCTCACCGGCGGCGATGGCGTCCTTGGTGTGCATGTCCGTGCAGAAACCGCAGCCATTGATCTGACTGGCGCGGATCTTCACCAGTTCCTGGGTGGCGACCGGCAGGGTCGAGTCGGCCACCACCTTGTTGGCGGAGTTGAGGTGCTTCATGACCTTGCCCGCAAGAGCGTTACCGAAGTAGTTGACGCGCGATTCCATAGTGGGATCCCTTCGATGCAGAGGCAGTTACACAGAACTGACCGGGCACACCCGCCCACTGTGACAACCCCACGATGTGACGTGCGTCCCTCGAGCTGCCCACCGGGATCCATGACGATTCGGGTCGCTGCGCCCACCCGCCCAGCCACGTCGACATCTCCCCCGCGTCAGCGACCCAAAGCAGGGATAGACCCAGGTCAGAGGCAGTGTGAGTGACCGCGGGCCGAGAAGCGTGCTGCCCACAACGGTTGTAGGATTGCCCTGCGGGAAGGGGCCGCCATGCACCGGGAAGACGACACCGATTCGCTCGAGAGAGCGACCCGGGAGTTCATGGAGGTGCGTCCGCAACTGTTCGGTGTCGCCTACCGCGTGCTGGGCAGTTCCGTGGAGGCCGAGGACATCCTCCAGGAGGCCTGGCTGCGGTGGCAGAACACCGACCGTCGGGACATCGTCGAACCCAAGGCCTTCCTGACCACCGTCACCGCCCGGCTCGCGATCAACCTGGCCCAGTCCGCCCGAGTGCGCCGCGAAGCGTACATCGGCCCGTGGCTCCCCGAGCCGGTCGACACCAGCCAGGACCCGACCGTGGGCGCCGAACGTGCCGAGGCGGTCGAAATGGCCGTCCTCCTCATCCTCGAGAAACTGAACCCGGTGGAGCGGACCGCCTATGTCCTGCGGGAAGCGTTCGATTACCCCTACCCGCAGATCGCGGAGATCCTTGACACCAGTGACGCCAACGCCCGTCAGTTGGTGAGCCGGTCACGCAAGCACCTGGCCGCCGAACGCAAGGAGCCGGTCGACCCCGCCGAACACCGCCGCCTGCTGGAAGGGTTCCTCACCGCGGCGCAGAAAGGCGATCTGGCCACGCTCGAGCACATCCTCTCCGAGGACGTCGTCAGCTACTCCGACGGAGGCGGTCTGCGAGGCGCGTCGAAGATCCCGGTCGTGGGACGCGAGCATGTCTCCAAGTACCTCACGGCATTCGCCCCGCGTTTCTGGCCCGGGTCGGACACCAGCTGGGTCGAGGCCAACGGGCACCCCGCCGTCCTGGTGACCTCCGGCGGCAGCCCCGTCGCCCTGCTGTCCATCGACGTGTCGGCCCGCGGCGTCGAGCGGATCATGTGGGTGATGAGTCCAGCCAAGCTGGCCCCCTACGTCACCTCGCTCGCCGCCTGAACCCCGATCGAAAGGCGAGGAACATCGATTCTCCTGCGAGGGGTTGTGTGATCGTCGGGGGCGGTCCGGCCGCCGGCAATTCGGCCGCCCTGCGCGAGCACGGCCGCGACGGCCCCGTCGTCGGATCCGAGGGCGAGCGGCCCTCCGTCCGGCCACCGCCGTCCAAGGACTGTCTGCTCGGCGAGAGCGTCGCGTACGAGCGGCTGCCGTACCTCGACACCGAGCAGTACGACCTGGGCATGGACACCGGCCACTTCCACCGGGGCGGCTACGACCGGGTGGTCTTCCGCGGCAACAAGGAGAACCGGAAGTTCATCGCCTTCTGGATGCCAGGCCGGCAGATGCTCGCCGGTATGGCGGTCAACGTGTGGGACGTCATCGTCCCGATCGGTGACCTGATCCGGTCCCGGGCCGACTTCGACGACGCCGCCCTCACCGATCCCGACAGGCCTTTGGACAGCCTGCTGCCCTGACAGGACGAAGTCGACCCGCGCCCGGGAGGTCGCCGTGCGGTCGCACATCGCGAGAGACCTGGCCACCCCGTCCGAGGGGACGGAATCCGGCGCTGCGCGTCACACATTCCGACACCGTCCTGTCCTTGTGAGTACAGACACCGTCGACCGGCGCAGCGCTCGCGCTCAGCCACGCTGCACCGTCGCGAGACTCCGAAAGGATCCCCATCATGAAGGTTGTCGTCGTAGGAGGAACCGGTCTCATCGGTTCGAAAGTGGTGAGCGGGCTCGCCGAACACGGCCACGAGGCGGTACCGGCCTCCCCCGACAGTGGTGTGAACACCCTCACGGGTGAGGGCGTGGCGGAAGTCCTCGAAGGTGCCGACGTCGTGGTGGACGTCTCCAATTCCCCGTCCTTCGCGGACGACGACGTGATGACGTTCTTCCGTACCTCCACCTCGAACCTCCTCGCGGCCGAGAAGGAGGCCGGCGTCGGTCACCATGTCGCGCTGTCCGTCGTCGGCACCGACCGTCTCCAGGAGAGCGGCTACTTCCGTGCGAAGCAGGTGCAGGAGGAGCTGATCAAGGATTCCGGAGTTCCCTACTCCATCGTCCATGCGACGCAGTTCTTCGAGTTCATGAAGGGCATCACGGCTGCGGCCACCAAGAACGACGACACCGTCCATCTGGCCCCGGTCAAGATCCAGCCCATCGGCTCCGACGACGTCGCGGCCGCCGTGGGGCGCTCCGCGGTCGACGACCCGCTCAACGGTGTCGTCGAGGTGGCCGGCCCCGAAACGTTCCAGCTGGACGAGCTGATCCGTACCCGTCTGGCGGCCACGAACGATCCCCGCACGGTCGTGTCGGACCCCCGGGCCCCGTACTTCGGCGCGCAGCTGCAGGAGACCATGCTGCTCCCCGGCGCCGACGCCCGCATCGGCGAGATCCGCTTCGCCGACTGGGCCGCCCAGCAGCAGTAGACGTGGGGTGGGCCGTGTGCGCTGTCCGTGTCGACACACCGCGCGGTCCGGCCGCGAGCACAAGCCCCCCGCGTGCTCAGGGGCGCACTGAAGCACTGAGTCATCGGCCCCCGGTGTCACAAACAGCGGGGCCAACCGGTCGTACTCAATGACGAACCCGATGATCGGAGCGAACGTGGCTATCACCGAACAACGCCGTGCGACCACGGTGTTGGTGATCGGAACGGGCGGAGCGGGACTACGGGCGGCGATCGAGCTGGCCGAAGCAGGCATGGACGTCCTCGCCGTCGGAAAACGTCCCAAGGACGACGCGCACACGGCCCTGGCCGCGGGGGGTATCAATGCGGCCCTCGCCACCATGGACCCCGAGGACAGCTGGCAACAGCACGCGGCGGACACTCTCAAGGAGAGTTATCTGCTCGCCGATCCTCACACCGTCGAGATCGTCACTCAGGGCGCCGCTCGTGGCATCGACGATCTGGAGCGGTTCGGCATGGCCTTCGCCAGGGAGGACGACGGCCGCATCTCCCAGCGCTTCTTCGGCGCGCACAAATTCCGGCGTACCGCCTTCGCCGGTGACTACACCGGCCTGGAGATACAGCGGACGCTCGTCAGGCGTGCCGACCAGTTGGACATACCCGTGCTCGACAGTGTCTATATCACCCGCATCCTGGTGCACGACGGTGCGGTGTTCGGGGCCTACGGCTTCGACCTCAACGACGGGACGCGCTGCCTCATCCACGCCGATGCCGTCATTCTGGCAGCGGGCGGCCACACCCGTATCTGGCGACGCACCTCTTCACGGCGCGACGAGAACACCGGAGACTCGTTCCGACTGGCGGTGGAGGCCGGCGCGCGGCTGCGCGACGCGGAGCTGGTGCAGTTCCACCCGTCGGGAATCATCGAGCCCGAGAACGCGGCCGGCACGCTGGTCAGCGAGGCGGCCCGCGGTGAGGGCGGCATCCTGCGCAACGCCCTCGGGGAACGGTTCATGTCCCGCTACGACCCCGAGCGCATGGAACTGTCCACGCGCGACCGCGTGGCCCTCGCCTCCTACACGGAGATCAAGGAGGGCCGCGGCACACCCAAGGGTGGTGTGTGGCTCGACGTGTCTCATCTGCCACGACAGACGATCATGAACCGTCTGCCACGGGTCTACCAGACGCTGCTGGATCTCCAGATGCTGGACATCACCCGCGATCCGATCGAGATTGCGCCGACCGCGCACTACTCGATGGGCGGGGTGTGGGTCAGGCCGGAGGACCACAGCACCGACGTGCGCGGCCTCTACGCCATCGGCGAGGCCTCCAGCGGCCTGCACGGCGCCAACCGCCTCGGCGGCAACAGCCTCATCGAGCTGCTCGTCTTCGGACGCATCGCGGGACAGGCCGCAGCCGCCTACTCCCAGGGCCTGACCGCACAGCCGCGTTCGGCGGCAGCGGTGGCCGAGGCCCGGCGCGAGATCGACGACCTGCTCGCTGCGGACGGCCCGGAGAACGTCCGTGCCCTGCAGCGCGCCATCCGCAACACCATGACCGAGCACGCGGGCGTCGTCCGCGACGAGGAAGGACTGCGCGCCGGTCTGGCGGAGCTCGCCGGGATCGAAAAACGCATGGAGAACGTCGGGGTCCACCCCGACATCGCCGGCTTCCAGGACCTGGCGCACGCCTTCGACCTCAAATCCGCCGCCCTCGCCGCCCGAGCAACGCTGGAAGCGGCGATCGAGCGCCGGGAGACCCGCGGCTGTCACAACCGCAGCGACTATCCGAACATGGATCAGTCCTTGCAGGTCAATCTCGTCTGGTCGCCGACCACGGGAATCACCCACGAGAGCATCGCCCCGCTTCCAGAAGAGATCTCCGCGTACATGGCGGAGGTCTCCAGCGAGGGAAAGCTCGTGGAGTGACCCGCCGGCCGTCGCCCTGCGCTTTCGGGGCCGGCGACCGCGGGTCCGCGCCCGCGGTCGCCGGCCGGTGAGATGGTCACCCGGTGACTGCTGCGAAATCGACACTGCCCCGTGTCACAACAACTGCGTCTGTCCGGTCTTCATGGGCAAGGGCGCAGGACGATCGAGGCGATCGTCCGTTCTGAGCGGTGCCGTATGAGTGGGAGGACGCCGTATGGACACGACCAGTGAACCGGTGTCGGTCGCAGAGCTGCTCGACGAGCGGCGGCACCTTCTCGATGTCGCCTGCTCCATTCTGGGCACCGGCACGGAGGCGGAGAGTGTTGTCGCCGAGACCTACCGGCAGTGGTACGAACTGCCCGATCCGGCGCGGGCACGGATCAGCACCCCGCGGTCCTGGCTCGCGGAGCTCGTGGGCCGTATCTGCTCGGCCGAGCCGTCGGCGTTCGTGCTCCACGACCCGTTCCGGACGGCTCCCGTCGCGGTCCTGGGCGTCGGGGGACAGACGTATCCGGACTGCACCGAACTCGCCGACCACGCACGCCGCAGTCTGCGGGCGCGGCGCTCGCGTCCCGCCGCACCGCGGCAGCACGACGCCGTGGTCCGTACCGTTCGCCTGGCCTGTGCCACCGGGGACGCACCTCTTCTGGCCTCCCAGCTGGCACGCGACGTCACAGCGGTCTTCGACGGCGGCGGCAAGGTCCGCGCGCTGACCGAGCCCGTGCACGGCAGCCCGGAAGTCGCCCACAGCCTCCTTACCCTGCTCGCTCCACGCCCGGGCACCGCACTCCACACCCACTCCGTCAACGGCCGCACCGGGATCGTCGCGCGCTACGACCATCGGGTCTCGGCCGTGATCAGCCTCGACATCGCCGGCTCGCGTGTCATCCAGGCATGGGTGATTGTCAACCCGGACAAGCTCCTCTCCTGGAACCGGCCCACAGCAGGGAGGGGCAGCCCAGGACGTGCGTGAGGCCGAGTACCTGGTCAGGCGAGCCAGTCGGTGTAGTGCGTGGGTGCGAGGCGGGCGCTGCGATCGGTCAGGACATCTCCGGGGACAGCGACGAACATGCCCGCGCCGTCGTCGGTGACGACCGAGCGCGCGTCGCCCTTGGTGGAGAGGGTGAGGCGGCCCAGTTCGTCGAGGGCGTAGATGTCGGGTCCTGCGATCTTGAGAACCCCGTTGAGAGGGTCACCGACAGCGACCTCGCTGACGGCCGCGGCCACGTCCGCGGCCGCGATGGGCTGGACAGGCGTACGGGAAAGGCGGACGGTGTCACCCTCGGTCGAGGCAGAGATGACCGTGTCCATGAATTCCATGAACTGTGTCGCCCGCACGATGGAGTACGGAATGGGCCCGTCCTTGAGCAGCTCTTCCTGAAGCACCTTGGCCCGGTAGTAGTCCATGTCCGGCACTTGGTCGACGCCGACGATCGAGAGGACGACGAAGTGCCGGACGTGCGCCTTGTCGCTTGCCGCGAGGAGGTTGCCCATGGACGTACGGAAGAAGTCGAGCGAGGCGGCGTCGAACGTGGGAGAGTTCGCCAGGTTCACGACCACATCGCTGCCGGTGACGGCCTCGTCCAGACCCTCACCGGTGATGATGTCGACTCCCGTCGACAGGGAGAACGGTGTCGCCTCGTGGCCTTGGGCATTCAGGTTCTCCACGACCTGCGACCCGATCAGGCCGGTTCCTCCGATGACGGCGATCTTCATCTCTCCACCTCTCCGGTCCTCCCCGCTTCGGGCCCCTCTCCAGGAAGCGCTTCCGCGGGCGGGCCTGCAACTCCTCCACTCCAGGGGCCGTCCCGTTATCGGGACAGCCCTCAGGAGTGGGTACGGCCGCGGTCCTCGAACTCCTCGGCGGTCGGCTTCGGGACCTGGTTGTCCTTGCTGAAGTAGCTCTTTCTGAGCTTGGTCCGCAATTTCTCGGCACGCGTGAGTTCGCGTTCCTCCTGGCCCTTTTCGACGGCCGGCGCGGCCTTCCCGGGCTCGTACTGCTCATGCGCGGTGAGCAGGTACAACTGGCTCTGGGGAAGCGGCTCGTGGATCTCGACGAACTCGCCGTGGGGCAGCCGGGTGATGACGCCTGTTTCCCGTCCGTGCAGCACCTTGGACCTGTCACGTCGTTGCAGGGCCAGGCAGATCCGCTTGGTGACGATGAAGGCGACGACGGGGCCCGCGAACAGGGCGATGCGGACGAACCAGGTGACGTGGTTGAGAGACAGATCGAAATGGGTCGCGACGATGTCGTTGCCCCCGCCGATGAGCATCACGATGTAGCCGACGGACCAGGCCACGCCGAGAGCGGTGCGGGTCGGGGCGTTGCGCGGCCGGTCGAGGATGTGGTGCTCGCGATCGTCACCGGTGATCCAGGATTCGATGAACGGGTACACCGCGATCACGCCGAGGTACAGAGCGAACGCGATCAGCGGGACGAGGACTCCCAGCGCCAGCGTGTGGCCCCAGAAATCGATCTCCCAGCCGGGCATCGCCCGCACGAGCCCCTCGGCGAAACCCATGTACCAGTCGGGCTGAGCACCGGCCGACACCTGGTCCGGCCGGTACGGGCCGATGGTCCAGATCGGGTTGATGGTCGCGATGGCGGCGAGCATCGCGATGACACCGAAGACCAGGAAGAAGAAGCCCCCTGCTTTGGCCAGATAGATCGGGAAGAACGGCATGCCCACGATGTTCTCGTTCTTCCTGCCGGGCCCCGCGTACTGCGTGTGCTTGTGCAAGAAGAGCAGGATCAGGTGCCCCACCACCAGGCCCACCATGATGCCGGGCAGCAGCAGGATGTGAATGGAGTAGAACCTCGCCACGATGTCGGTCCCGGGGTATTCACCACCGAAGAGGAACATCGACAGGTACGTGCCGACCAGTGGGACTGCCAGGATCAGGCCTTGGGTGAGGCGCACGCCGGTGCCCGAGAGCAGGTCGTCCGGGAGCGAGTAGCCGGTGAAGCCGGTGAACATTCCGAGGACGAGCAGCAGGAAGCCGAGCAGCCAGTTGATCTCGCGCGGTTTACGGAACGCACCGTTGAAGAAGACGCGCATCATGTGCACGAACATGCCGGCGATGAAGATGACTGCGGCCCAGTGGTGGATCTGACGGATGAGCAGACCACCGCGCACGTCGAAGCTGATGGCCAGCGTGGAGGCGTACGCCTCGCTCATCAGGATGCCCTGCATGGGGATGTAGCTGCCGTGGTACTCCACCTCGTTCATCGACGGGTGGAAGAACAGCGTCAGGTAGATCCCGGTCAGGATGATGACGACGAAGCTGTAGAGGCAGATCTCCCCGAGCATGAAGGACCAGTGGTCGGGAAAGATCTTGCGCATGTTGGCCTTCGCGAGGCCGAAAAAACCGACCCGCCCGTCGGCCCAGTCGGCGAGCCTCTCTCCACGATGGGCACGCCCCCGGCTCGATGGCGCCTCAGTGTCCATAGTTCCGTCTTCATCCATCCGGTAGGCGTCACCGCGCAAATGCGGCATTTGCGACCTTATGAAAACGGAGTATGCCAATCGCCTCAAACGTCTGCCGGATGACTCACAGACGTTCGCCCACCAATTTTCCGCGAATGGCCGTGCGGAGAGAGCGGGAGAAGGCGAGCCTGGCCGCCGCCCTACACCTGCTCACCCGGGCGGCGGTGCGAGGTTCCCGCGACTCGATCCCTCGCAGCTCAGCCGGCACCTCCCGGAGATCGGCGCGCATCTCGGCGACAAGGCGATTCGCTCGCTGCGCAAGCGTGGCATCGAAATCTTGCTGGAGACGGGCGTCACCCGGCTGACGCCGCGTTCCGTCGAACTCACGGACGCACTCTGCTCCACCAGGACCCTGGTGTGGACAGTGGGGCCGCCCCGAGCCCGCTCGTGAGGGGAAAGGAGGAACAACAGACGCTGCGGAACCCGGGGCAGCACTCGGATGCCGCAGCATCGCGGATTCGGGTGCGCGACACGACACCGACTCGCTCGGGCCCTGTGGCCTCGGCGCGGGGACGCCCAACAAACACCTCGCCCCCTTGATCATCGGGTCAGTAACGTCACCCCCATGTGCCGTTACGCCGACCGCCTACAAGCTGCAATACGCGTGTCTGTCCTGTCGTGTCAGCTACAAGCAGCATGCGTACCCGCAGCGGGAGCAGTTGTGCCCCAATTGCGCACGGCCCCTTGTCTGTGCCGGTCATGATTTCGCGCCGCCTCGCAGGCGTGGTGTCCGTGCATGGTCTGTGGTGGCCGTGGTCTTGAGCGAAGGGCTGCGCTACGAAGGACGAGAACCCTGTGGATGCGGGAAGGAGCCCAAGTACCGCCCCCAAACACGCGCCGAGGTGTGGGTACGTCGGATCGTTGCCGCGCGGGATGGGCTTTCCCTGTCCGAAGCGATGTCCCGCCCGGATCCGCTGACCCCGACAGTGAGTTGACCCCGCAGCGCGGCAACAGCCCTTGTGGCAGAGGAGATGCCAAGAGGGCCGTCACGGCTGCCGGGTCGGAGCGTGGGACACGCGGTCGCCCTCCTCCGCCACCGCCGCCAGCCGGCGAAGTCCCTCGTCCGATGCGCTGCCGGGCTCTGCCGTCCAGATCACCACATGCTGGTCGGAGGCGGTGGAGCTGGTCAGCGTGTCCCAGTCCAGGGTGAGAGTGCCGGCCACGGGATGGTGGAACACCTTGTTCCCCGTGCCCTGGACAGCGACCTCGCGCGCCTCCCACCAGCGCTGGAAGTCCGTATGAGCGGCCATCCGGGCCAGGAGTGCGCGAAGACCGGGGTCGTCCGGGCGGCGGGCGGTGTGCATGCGCAGATACGCGACGCAGGTTGGGCTCCGGATTCCCAGTCGTCGTACAAGGCGCGCAGCGTGGGGTCGTTGAACAGCAGCCAGACGTAGTTGCGGTCGGTCTCCGGGACCTGTTCGAAGTCGGTGAGGAGGGCCGCGGCGAGCCGGTTCCAGGCCAGGACGTCCATGGCGTCGGACAGCACCAGCGCGGGTGATGCGGTCAGCTGGTCGAGGAGGCGGCGGGTGTGGGCGCCGACAGCCCGCTCCGGCCGGGCGGGCGGTTCCGCCGGTGCGCGACCGGCGAGCTCGAAGAGGTAGGTGCGCTGGTCGCCGGTGAGGCGCAGTGCGTGGGCGACTGCCTCCAGGACGGGCACGGAGGCCTGCATGCGCCCCTGTTCGACCCGGGTGTAGTAGTCGGTGCTGATCGAGGCCAGCTCCGCGACCTCCTCGCGGCGCAGGCCCGCGACCTTCCGCTGGTTACCGGTGTCGGCCAGGCCCACCTGGCCGGGTTCCAGCCCCGCCGAGGACCCGTATGCCCGCGTCGAGGACGTCCGCGCGGCCGTCGACCACATGCAGTCCCTGGACTACGTCGACGCCGAGCGCATCGGCACACTGGGCGTCTGCGCGGGTGGTGGCTACAGCGTCAACGCCGCGATGACCGACTACCGGATCAAGGCCCTCACGACCGTCAGCGCGGTCAACATCGGCACCTCCTTCCGCCGCGGCTGGTACGGCACGGAGTCCGACGCCGCCGCGGTGCCCACCCTGCAGGCTCTCGCCCAGCAGCGGACCGCCGAAGCCGCTCAGGGTGCCGAGCCCACGTATCTGCCGTATGTTCCGGCCGAGCCGGACGACAACACCCCGCGTGACCTGGTCGAGGCGAACGACTACTACCTCACCCCGCGCGCCCAGCACCCCAACGCCAAGAACAAGTTCCTGTTCACCAAGAGCGTCTCGCGGATCTTCACCTTCGACGCCTTCCACATGGTCGAGGACCTGCTCACCCAGCCGATCCTGGTCGTGGCCGGCAGCGAGGCCGGGTCGCTGTGGATGTCCACCGAACTGCACGGCCGGGTCCGCAGTCCCAAGCAGCTCCAGGTCGTCGAGGGCGGCACGCACATGGACTTCTATAACGTGCCGAAGTACGTGGACCGCGCCGTCGCCGTGGCCACACCGTTCTTCAGGGAGCACCTCGCCGCCAAGCCCGCCGAGCAGGGCTGAGCAACCCGTTGGACGATTGTGGCGGCCGGACGCGCATGCGTGCGGCCGCCGCACACGATCTCGAAGAGAGTCCCTGATGAGCGTGCCCGAGTCGCTGAGACTGCGGCGGGGGATCTCCCCGCTGGAGCTGTTCTACGACCTCGTCTTCGTCTTCGCGGTTTCCCAGCTCTCCCACCATCTCCTGGAACACCTCACCTGGCGGGGCGCGGCGGAGACCGCGGTACTGCTGGTCGCCGTCTTCGGCACGTGGGCCTACACCAGTTACGAGGCCACGCTGCTCGACATCCAACGCAACGTCACCCGGTGGATGGTAGTCGTCGTCATGGGCCTCGGGCTCTTCATGAACGCCGCGATCGCCCACGCCTTCGGCGACCGGGCCTGGGCCTTCGTCGTGCCGCTGCTGCTCATCCTGTTCCTCGCGGGCACGGTGACCGCCGTCGCCGGCCGTACCGACGCGCTGCGCGAGCACTTCCGCCGCACCCTCATCTGGATGGTGGTCTCCGCCCCGCTGTGGATCGTCGGCGCCGCGGTCGGCTCCGGTCCCCGCCTGTGGTAGAGGGCTGCCGCCGCCCTCGTCGACCTCACCGGCACCTGGCTCGCTCACCCGCTGCCCGGCCGCACTCTCAGCGGCCGGCAACTCGCGTTCGACGCCGAGCACATGATCGAGCGTCTGCGGCTGTTCTTCATCATCCTGCTCGGCGAGACCGTTCTGACCGCGGGACGCGTGATGGCCGACGCACCGTTCGGCCTCCCCAGCGTGCTGGCGACCGCGGGCGTCTTCACCGCCCTGGTGTGCCTGTGGGCCGCCTACTTCGGCGGCGGCGAGGACATCTTCCGGACCACCGTCGCCACCACGACCGATCCTGTCCGTTCGGTCCGGCTGGGCGTGAACAGCGCGTACGTCGTCCTCGGCGGGCTGGTCGCGCTGGCGGTGGGCAGTGAACTGGTCATCGCCCACCCCCTCGGGCACGGTTCCGTCTCGCTGGCTCTGCTCCTCTTCGGCGGACCCGCGCTCTACCTGGCCGCGACCGGCTGGTTCTTCCGCACCACGGCGCACGGGGCGTGGACCGAACGCCTTCTCGCGTGCGCCGCCTGCATCGTGGCCGGTATCGCGGCGGTCTGGCTGCCCCCGCTCGCCTCGCTGGCGATCCTCGACATCATCCTCGTGGTCACGGCCGCCGTGCTGACGCGCGCGCATCAGAGGCTGGCACGGTCGCTGGAGACCGCCCCGGGAGCCTGATCCCTGGCCCCCGGCCGGGCAGCTCATGGTGCCCCTGTGCCGACGACCGCTCCCCTCAGGTCTCCTCCTCCATCCGTATGGCCTCCTGGAGACTCCGTACCGCTTCGCCCGGCTCGCGCTCCTGAACCTCCAGCAGCGCCGCCGCGATGGCGTCCAGCTTCCGCTGGATCGCGTGCTCGGCCCGGCGTTCGGAGTTCTTGAGCAGAGCGAGGAGGAGCAGCGTGACGGCGGTCATCGTCTCGCCGGTGAGCATCAGCCATTCGATCGGCAGCTTGAGGGCATGGGTGGTGATGACCACGGCCACGAGGACCAGGCAGAAGCCGAAGAACGCCGGAGAACTCGTGAAGTTCGAGGCGTTCTCCGCGAGGCGGGAGAACCAGCCTCGACGGTCGCCGTCCCGGTCAGAAGGGTGCTGGAAGGTCATTCCTGCCGTCTACCCGGTCACTGGTGAACACACCTGAGGGGCGTCCGCAATCGTTCACCCGGGTTGCGACGGCCCTTCGCCGGCGCCGCACCGCAGGCCCCGGGGACGCGTGGCGCGGAGCCGGGCGGGATCAGGCCTCCACTCGGCGTCCCGGCCGAGAAGGGCCGCACCTCCGCCATCCGCCAACTCGTCCTCCAGGCACCGCCGCCCGTCATCGCCCAGGCACTTGGCTATCACCACAAGAGCACCACACGCATCGCCACCGAGGCCGGAGCCCCCTGGAAGAACTACGCACCCGGCGACCACACACGCTGAACGGCGCCCCTTGAACTACGCGCCGGGCGAAAGGCCACACCGCTCAGCTGCCTTCGCCCCACCGTGGTGACCATGCTGAACCGAGTAGCCGTCCTGTCCGACATTCACGGAGTCCTGCCGGCCCTGGAGGCAGTACTCGCCGAACGAGACGTCAGTACCGCCGATCACATCGTGCTCACCGGTGACATCACCGCCGGCCCGCAACCGGCCCAGGTTCTCGACCTGTTGACCAGCCTCGGCGACCGTGTCATCTGGATCAGCGGCAACGCCGACCGCGAACTCCTCGAATACCGCCGGGGCCAACGCGAAACGATCCCCGATCCGATCGCCCCCTGGGCGGCCGAACAACTCCGCGAAGACCATCTCGACCTTCTCAGCTCGCTTCCACGATCACTCTCCCTGTCCGTCAATGGTCTGGAAAAGGTGCTGTTCTGCCATGCCACCCCTCGCGACGACGAGGAGGTCGTCCTGGTCGACTCCCGCCTCGACCGCTGGGAGGAAGTCTTCGACGGACTCGATGCCGACATTCGCACCGTGGTCTGCGGCCACACCCACATGCCGTTCGTCCGCCTCGCCCACGGCCGACTCGTGATCAACCCCGGCAGCATCGGCATGCCCTAGCACACTGGGCCCTCCTGGGCCCGGGCGTCGAACTCCGTACCACGCACTTCGACCTCCAAGCCGCAGCCACCCGGCTCGGCCAGGACTCGTCCTACCCCGACATCACCGAATGGGCCGACTACTTCCTGCACGCTCGCGCGACCGACGCCGACGCCCTAACAGCCTTCGCTCCACGGGACGGACGCGACCACAGCCAGTGACATTCGCCCCACCGACGACAGCTGGCAGCCGAACACCAACTACACGGTCAACGACGCCTACCAATCCCGGGCCCGTAGCCACCCGCACCGACCACAAGCCCGCAGTGACGTCCGCTCGGAAACCCTGGCCGCGGGCGCCCGGCAAGGGCCCTGCGCGGCGGTCGACGGAGCCCTGGGCGTCGGAGCGACACCCCTCGTGGGTGCCGCCCTGCTCGTACCGCCGAGAGCCCCGCACGGAACCGGCGGCGGCATCCGCGCGCGCCACCTGGGCTTGGGAGCTTCCTCCTCCGGAGCCTACGATTTCCGACGGAGCAAAGGGGGCCGGATGGACCGGAGCATCCGCACGACCGAGGACGTACTCAGGCTTCTTGACAGCCTGTTCGCGCCGGACGCCGACCGGTGGACGGCCGGCGCCGGGTCGTGGTGGGACGGCTTCTACGCCGACCGCTCCAAGCCGGTGCCGTTCTTCGTGGACAAGCCGGACGAGAACCTGGTCTCGTACCTCGACCGCGGTCTGATCACTCCGGGGCGCGCCCTCGATCTTGGGTGCGGGCCGGGGCGCAATGCGCTGCATCTCGCCTCGATGGGCTTCGAGGTGGATGCCGTGGACCTCTCGCCCACGGCCATCGCCTGGGCCGAGGACCGCGCCGGCGAGGCGGGAGCGGGGATCCGGTTCCACTGCGGTGACGCCTTCGCCCTCACCGGCACCGCCCTGAACGGTCCCTACGACCTGATCCACGACTCAGGCTGTTTCCACCATCTGCCACCGCACCGGCGCATCAGCTACCTCGCCCTCCTGGATCGCTGCCTGGCCCCCGGCGGACATCTCGCCCTGACCTGTTTCGCAGCGAGTGGGATGGGGTCCGAACTCGGCGATCAGGACTTCTACCGCCAGGCCCGCCTCCACGGCGGTCTCGCCTATACGCCTGAGTCTCTCCGGTGGGTCTTCTCCGACCTGGAGGAGGTCGAACTGCGCCGGATGCACGACGAGCCGGCGCAGTCCCCGTACTTCGGCGAACCCTTCCTCTGGACGGCGCTGTTCCGCCGGAACGGCCGACCGTAGCGTGATAGAGAGCGGGCGGGGCTCAACCGATGGGCCGCACCCGTCTCAGGACTCTTCGGCCGCGCCGAGCAGGATCTCCGCCAGCTCGTGCGGTTGGGAGAACATCGGCCAGTGGCCGGTGTTCATCTCGACCAGGCGCCACCGCTCGCCGGTGAGCAGCTTGACCACGTCCTCGCTCGGCTCGGGACCGTCGAGCAGGCACTTGATGTAGGTCGCCGGGAGCTCACCGAGCGGACGCGTCAGTACCGCGGGCTCGGTCAGCGTGGCGCCCGGGTGCGGTGTCGCGCCGTCCACGAGCCGGGCGATCTGTTCGTCCGTGAGCCCTTGGCCTTCGCAGTCGGCCGCGGTCAGCGGCGCCCAGAAGCCTTCATGCTCGGCGATCGACGCTTCGAAGGCCTCTTGCCCCTGCCACCAGCTGGAGGCGAAGGATCCGCCGTCGGCCGGAACGTTCGAGTCGACGAAGACCACACGCCTCAGCCGGTCACCGATGCGCTCGGCCGCCTGGCCGACCGGAATGCCCGAGTAACTGTGGCCCGCAAGGATCACATCGCGCAGATCCAGGCGCTCCACCTCCTCGACGATGTCGTGGACATGGGTCTGCTGCCCCGCCCGCACCCCCCGCTTCTCGGCGACTCCGGAGAGCGTCAACGGGTGGGCGCCATGCCCCGCCGTACGCAGCTCCGGTACCACGTCGTCCCACGCCCACGATCCGAGCCATGCGCCCGCCACCAGTACGAAGTCAGCCATGGGGCCAACGTAGCGCGAGGGTCTGACAACTGCCCCGGAGCCGGGTGCTCTTCGGCGCCGATGCGCACCGGTGGGACGTATATGGACTGCGACCGCCGGCGGGGCCCTGGCAGGCTCCGCACATGCTGCTCGACACTCCCCGGCTGCGACTCCGCCGTTTCCGCCCAGACGACGCCCCGGCTCTCGCGGCCTACCGTTCGGACCCGGCGGTCGCCAGGTTCAAGGTCTGGGAGGCACCCGTGGTCACGGGAGTCGGCCTCCACCTTGGTGCGAGAGTTCGCGAACGGCGACCCCGCCGAGCCCGGATGGTTCCAGTACGCCGGCGAACTCAAGGCGGACGGCGCGCTGGTGGGCGATGTCGGCGTCCTCCTGCACGACAACCGGATGCAGGCGGAACTGGGGTACACCCTCGCTGCGGAGCGCCAGGGAAGGGGCTACGCCACCGAAGCCCTACGAGCCGTCCTGGACGATCTGTTCACCCAGGGGCTGCGGAGGGTGTCGGCCGAATGCGACGCCCGGAACACCCCTTCCGCACGGCTGCTCGAACGCCTCGGCTTCCAGTTGGAGGGACGGCGGCCGGAGTACACCTGGATCAGGGGCGAGTGGACCGACGACCTCCTGTTCGGTCTGCCGGCCGAACGGTGGCGGACCCTCGCACAGTGACGGAAGGCGCTCCGCGGCGGGGAAACCGTCGTCGCCGACGCGCGGCCCCGCGCCCGGAGGAGAGCTCAAGTCTTCCTCTGAACCTGTGCCCTTAGGGGTTGGCCGATGCCCCGCGGGACATCACAGCAGAAAACGGAAGAAGCTTCCGGGCAGGACTGGGGGAACGGCCATGAGGACTCTCTTTCGGCGACCCGCCGCCACGACGGCGCCGCAGACACTCGATGTGTACGACATCGCCCACCTGGCCGGCGGGCCGCGGCGAGTGGTCGAGGTCGCGCTCGTGACACTGAGCGAACGAGGCGCCGTGACCCTGCGGGCAACGCGCGTGCGTGCCGTCGACCAGCAGGCGCGCGGGCACCGGGTCGAGCGTGCGCTGCTTGCTCTCTGCCCCCGCGGCAGGAGCACCGCAGCCGTGTTCGCCGCGCTGAGAGCCGCCCCCGAGGTGGAGGAGATCGGTTCGCGACTCGTTGCCTACGGCCTGGTCGCGCGGTCGGGACGTCGCCCCACCGCGACGGGACGGCGGAGCCTGGAGAAGGCACGTCAAGAGGGAGTGCTCCCCCACTACGTGTTCGAAGGGCCCGCCGCCCTACCGGACAGACGGGTGCGACAGGCGGTCGGGGAAGCATCAACCGTGCCTTCAGGGCTCGGCAAGCGGCTGGTCCGGATGGCCAAGGCCGTTGACGACAGCGGACCGGACGCTGACCACGGCACGGGAGGCGGTGGTCATGCGGGCGGGCACCACTCGTGCGGAGGCGGTGGAGGAGGCAGCGACTGACCCTCAGCACCGCGATGCTCCGGGGCCTGGCCGACAGGGCCAACTCGCGGCGTGGCACAGTCTGTTGATCCGTACGACGATCTCATCGTCGGCCGCTCGTCCCCGAACCGCTTCTGGGCCCCACCCACGAAGCTCGCCGACCGACGAAACCGATTACCGAAGGAGTCTGCTCTCATGACCCTCCCGCCGCCACGCAGCCTCGCCGAGCGCCGACACGACGTGCGCACACGATTCGAAGCCGATGTCGATGCCTGGGTGTCGAACGCGGACGGGGACGGCAACCCCTATCTGGTGCCCCTGTCGTTCCTCTGGGACGGCACCGCCTTTGTCATCTCCACCGTCCGCACCTCCCCGACCAGCCGCAACCTGCTGGCAGGTGGCAAGGTGCGGCTCGCGTTGGGTGGCACACGCGACGTGGTGCTCGTCGAAGGCTCCGCCGTACCGATCGAGGTCGGCGAGCAGGCGGGGACGCCGGGCGGTGATCTCGGTGACGCGTTCGCCACGAAGACCGGGTTCGACCCCAGGGAACTGGCCACGCCCTACCAGTACTTCCGTATCGAACCCCTCCGGGTACAGGCATGGCGAGAGGTCAACGAACTGCCGGGCCGGGATGTGATGCAAAAGGGCCACTGGCTGTGATCCACCCCGGGCAGTCGACGCAGCCGCCTCGGTCGCCTTACGGGTGACCCGCGTCGGGCAGCAGAGACCCGAGCGGGCCGAGGTCGAGGTTGAGGTCCGATCGCTTGAGGCCGTGGCGCGCGCACAGGTCGTCCATGCGTTCGTCGAGCAGCATCAGCGCGGTACCCATGCGTTCCTCCTGCTCCGGCGTGAGGCTCTGGTCGTCGAAGCGGCGGACGGCCTGGCGCTCCATGAGCTGGCGCAGGAGTTCGACCACGGTGAGGACGAGGCCTGCCAGGTCGCGTGCTGCGTGCTCGGGATCGAGGTCGAGCCGCGGTTCCTGCCCCCGTGCTGTCCGGGCTTCGGACCCTCGCTCCGCCGTCACAGGGGACCGCTGTCGGGCCAGGGCGCCGGCACACGGTCGCTGACCGAGGAGAGCAGGGCGTGGAGCGAGATTCGGACCAGCGGCACGTCGGCGAGAGCGAGGACGAGGTCGCCGCTCACGACGACGCCGGTGGCCAGCACGCGATCGAGAAGGTCGACCAGCGGGACGCCGAGGGGGCTGAGCGTCTCCGGGCCTTCCCAGGGGACGGGGTGCGGCTCGTCGGCGTAGCCGACGGTCGGCAGGACTCGTTCCGTCATCGGGCGTTCCCCTCCGGTCGCGGCGCGGAAGCGCGTTCGGCCCGGTCCCGGTCCCCCGCGCCCGGCTGCCCCGGCGCACAGTCCCCGAGTTCGGCGAAGGAGTAGGGGGCCCACGGGCCTGTCACGTCGATCTCGATACCCGCCAAGGCGGGCGTCCCGCGCAGCTCCGTCACCGTCCGTACGAAGGCAGGGTAGGCCTCTTCGGCAATCAGGTAGGCGGCGTTGAGTACCTGCGCCTTGCTGCTGCCGGTGAGTTCGGCGCTGTGCAGGCGGTGGCGTACGGCGGCCGTGGCATGGCGCCGAACGGCTTCGTCGACCTGTTCGGCCGCGCGGAACGCGGCCTGGCGTTCCTGGTCCGCCTGCCTCTGGCGTCCGCTGACGCGACTGAGGTAAGCACGGCCGGCTCCCTGACCCGCCGATCCCCGAGCCGGCGGTCCCTGACGCGATGATCCCTGCCCCGGGGCCGGCCGGGCTGTCGCTTCGGCGGGCTCCGGGTGGGCGGCGGGCCGCGCGAGGTGGACCTTCACCGCCCACTCGACGTGCCCGGTGAGGCGGTCGAGCAGCGCGCTGAAACGGGGTTCGCCGGCACGGAGCGCTTCGAGCGCCCTGTGGTCGCTGCGGTAGAGCGTCGCGAGGGGGAACGGAATGACCGGGCCCGACGCGCGGGCCGCCTCGACAGCAGCGTGATGGTCCCGGGCACAGCGTTCCAGCTCCGCGCGGTCACCGAGGCGGCGGCGCAGTTCGTCCTCGGAGAAGGCGTCCGCCGGCACGCTCTGGACGAGGAGTGCGAGCCGCCCGAGGCGCAGGGTCCGCAGGGGCCCGCCCTCGGCGTGACCGCGGGCGGCGAGGACGTCTCCCTCGGCCGGCCGGCACATCGCGAAGACGTACGTCGCCTCCCCGGTCTCCGCAACCGGTCCGTCAGCGCCGAGTCGGGGCGCCGGCGCGGTGTCCGAGCCTGACATTCCGCTCACCGGTCCGTCCTCCGCAGTGCAGGACGCTCGTCGGCGTCGTCGGCCGGCTCCAGCTCCCGCAGTCGCGCCCGCAGTTGTTCGTTCTCCTCGGCCAGCGCGTTCTTGGCTGCTTTGGAGGAGAGCGCGGGGTCCGTCTCCCACCAGTCGATGCCGGCCTTCTTCGCTGTCTCGACGGAGGCGACGAAGAGCCGCAGGCGGATCGTCAGGAGTTCGATGTCCAGCAGATCGATCTTGATGTCTCCCGCGATGACGATGCCCTTGTCGAGCACCCTCTCCAGGAGGTCGGCGAGGTTGGTGGTGGTCGTGCCCTGTTGGACGGACCGCGGGGCCGCGTCCCAGGTCTCCATGCCTGTCGCCATCACGCGCCCCCTCGGCCGGCGGGCGTCGTCGTCGTACGCGCGCTGCTCTCGTTCATCGGCTCGCTCCCGGGCTGTGCTGGGCGGCGGACGGTGGATGGCCGAAAGCCAGGGGGTGCGTCGTCGGGTGGTCGGGGCTCACGGGACGATGGGCCTCGCGTCGCTCCAGGAGGTCGAGGAGGCGTTCCTCCTCGCGGTCGAAGGTCGCCTCGTCGATCTCGCCGTCGGTCAGGGCGCGGTTGAGCTCGGCGAGCTGCCGGCGAACGGCGTCGGGCGAGTGGAGCTGGCGCTCGGCCTCGTCCGAGACGCACTGTGCCACCCACAGCACTCCGCGTACGGGTGCCAGGGGCAGCAGCAGTACTTCGGTCAGCAGTCCCATACGTCAGGCCCTCGCCGGGACGGCGTCGTCGGTCACGAAGCTGTAGCAGGGCAGCGGACCGGTGAGGCTGAGCGCGAGATGGCCCCGGTGTCGCCGCACCGCTTCGGTGACCGCCGCGGTGAACTCCGGGACGGAGTCGGCCGGAATCAGGTACGACATGTTGAGGACCGTGTCGCCGGCCGGCTCCGCGCCGGCTGTCCGCTCGGCCAGGGTGGCGAGCCGCGCGAGTACGTCCGCGGCCGCCCGCTCCGCCCGCCGCCGCACACCGGCCGCGATGGCCTCGCCGAGCTCCACGTTCGTCTGGTAGTCGGGGCTGTGCCGCGCCTTGAGGGCCAGGGCGCGGAGGCGGGTGTCGCTGCGGACGAGATCGTCGAACGAGTCGGGCACCACACTGCCCTTCACGTTCATCTCCGTCCGGCCTTCGAGTGCGGCCAGTTGCCCGGCGCACTCCGCGTGCCGGGTCATGAGCCCTTCGTGGACGGCGGGTTCGTCGGCAGCGATCACGCCGAACCTCATCGGCAGGACCGGGCCGGCTGCTGCCAGCTCGGCCAAAACGTTCTGGTGGGCCATCAGGTCGCGGCGCCGGGCGCGCAGACCGGCGGGCGCGTCGGAGACGGCGGCGGCGAGGTCGCCCGCCGGTACGAGTCGCACAGCCGCTCCGCCCACGCCGTCGGCCACGGGGGACGGCATGCCGTCCCGTACGAAGGCGTACACGTAGATGCCGTGCTCCGGTCGGGGGTCGACGGCCACGATCAGTCCTCCTCGGTACGGCGCCGGGTGCGGGACGAAGTGCTGTGTTCGCGGGAGCCGCTCTCACGCGTACGCGAGGAGGAACGCCGGCGCGGTGTGCGCGACTCGCGCTCCTCTTCCTGTTCATACCTGTCGTCATCGCCGTCGTCATCGTCGTCGCCGTGACCGAGGGCGCCCTTGACCTTCTCGCCGAGAGACCGCGCGGTCCGCTTCGCACCGGCCTTGCCGACCCGGCTTGCCACGCCCCCGCCGAACAGCTCGGGCACCGTCGTGCTGCGGGAGTCGTGCTCCAGGTCCAGGCGGTTGCAGGCTTCGGCGAACCTCAGATAGGTGTCGACGCTCGCCACCACGATCCGGGCGTCGATCTTGAGGATCTCGATGCCGACCAGGGAGACGCGGACGAAGACGTCGATGACCATGCCTCGGTCGAGGATGAGTTCCAGGACGTCGTAGAGCGTGCCGGCGCGCGGTGCGCACACGACCTCGTCGCTGTAAGTGGTCATGGACGGGCGATCCTCTCGGGTGATCCGGGCAGCCGAAGGTCAGCTGTCGGCCGATCCCCTGCGGTACCGGCTGATGCGGCGGTACTGGATCAGTCCGCCCTCGTCGTCGAGTTCCACCTCGTAGGTGGCGAGCAGGCTGGTGGTGTCGGGGATCCGCGCCACCTCCAGCACGTCGACGTTGACCATCCAGCCGTCGTCGGTGCGGCTCACGGCCGACACACCTTCCGAGGGATGGTCGATCAGCCCGGTCAGCGTCCGGCAGGCGCTCCGGGCGGCGTCCTCCGCGCCTCGTACCGACCGGCCCTTGGAGGAGCCGGCCGCGGACGACGGCTTCGTACGCCGCTCACGTGTGTCTGCCATGAGCTCACCCTCGTCGCCGGTGACGCGGGGCGCGCGCCGGGTTGGGCCGGACGGGTGCCCGGGCGGGCGGTCACGAGTGCTGCCCGGCGGTCGGTAGCGATGTTTTCCGGGCCGGTGCGCGGCTCCACGGGCCCAGGTGCCCTTGGCGCCGATGTGCGGTTTGCTGGAGAGGTGCCCCGCCGGCCGTGGGCCGTCGCTCCGTGTGCGCGGGCCGCACGCAGGGTTTGCGCCCGGGCACGGCGCGGAGCCCGCCCACAGAAGGCTGTGCCGTGTGCGTGCCCTGTTCAGGAGGTTGCGCGATGAAGCGGAAGACGTTGACGGCCTTGCAGGACCTACAGCTGTCGCCCGGCGAGCGAGCGGCCCGCGGGCGCGCCGCACGGGCGCGCGCCCCCCGATCCGCCCACGCCGAGTTCATGCCGTCGCGGCATCGTCCCGACCCGATCGACGTCATCGACAAGCAGTCCGCACGGCGCGTGCCGGAACTCGTCCCGATCCGCTACGGACGGATGTCGGAATCGCCGTTCCGCTTCTACCGGGGTGCCGCCGCGGTCATGGCGGGCGATCTGGCGACGACCATCGACTCGGGTCTGCGCGCCCAGCTGTGCGGCGACGCCCACATGATGAACTTCCGTCTGCTCGCCTCTCCCGAACGCAATCTGCTGTTCGACATCAACGACTTCGACGAGACCCTGCCCGGACCGTGGGAGTGGGACGTGAAGCGTCTCGGCGCCAGTCTCGCGATCGCGGGCCGGGAGAACGGATTCTCGGACGCGGAGCGCGCCACGATCGTCCGGGCCGCGGCGCGGTCCTACCGCGAGCACATGCAGGGCTACGCGGGCATGCGCACCCTCGATGTCTGGTACGCCAAGTCCGACGCCGACCAGATGGCGGTCCTGGCATCGGGCCGGCTGCACAAGCGGGGTCGCAGGCAGGTGACCCGGGCACTGGCGAAGGCCAGAGGCCGCGACAGCCTCCAGGCCTTCGACAAGCTCACGCGGATCATCGACGGCGAGCGGAGGATCGTCGCGGATCCGCCGGTCGTCACTCCCGCCTCCCACCTCATGCCGGACGTGGAACGGATCGACCTGGAAGAAAAGCTCGCCGGCCTGATCAACCACTACGCGAAGAGTCTTCAGTCGGACCGCCGCCACCTGCTGGAAGCGTTCACGCCGGTGGATGTGGCACGCAAGGTCGTGGGAGTCGGCAGTGTCGGTACCCGCTGCTGGATCGTGCTGCTGCTCGGACGGGACGGGCAGGACCCGCTGATCCTCCAGGCCAAGGAGGCCGATACGTCCGCGCTGGCTCCGCACCTCGGCAGCAACAGGCTCGCCACGGAGGGAGAGCGGGTGGTCGCCGGCCAGCGTCTGATGCAGGCGGCGAGCGACATCTTCCTCGGCTGGGAGCGTGTGCACGGGATCGACGGCTGGGAGCGGGACTTCTACGTTCGCCAGCTGCGGGACTGGAAGGGCGTTTTCGAGCCGTCGTTGATGGTGCCCCGGGGCATGACTCTCTTCGCCGAGCTGTGCGGTGCGACCCTGGCCCGCGCGCACGCGCGGTCGGGCGACCGGATCGCCATCGCGGCCTACCTGGGCAGCAGCGACATCTTCGACCGCTCACTGGCGGTCTTCGCCGAGGCCTACGCGGACCAGAACGAACGCGACCACCAGGCACTTCTCGACGCGATCAAGAGCAAGCGGGTCACGGCCCAGGAGGGCTGAGCCGCCCGACGGGCCCACCGTGCTCGGCGACGCGCCGGGCGGGTTCAGATGGCTGCCAGGAGCCGGCCCAGGGGCCGCGGCACCTGCTCGGGTTCGAGGACCTCGACGAGCGAGCGCGCGTACTGCGCCTTGCGGCCGGCGTGCGTGCCCATGAACCGCAGCAGTTGCCGCTCCACGGTCCGCTCACGCTGCGCGGGTTGCTTCTGGAAGATGCGAAACGAGCGCAACTCGCCCTGGGCCTCGACCACTTCCTGCACCTCGTCCGCTCCGAGGGCGCGGATCAGCTCGTCTTCCAAGTCGGCCACGCAGACGTAGAAGCCGAGTTGCTCCATCTCGTCGCGACTGCGTGCGGTGCCGACGCCCGCCGCCTCCAGCCGCTGCTGGAAGAAGTCCTCCTCGCCGGCGTCGCACAGACCGGCCAGCCGGACGTCGATCCCCCGCGGTCCGAACATCTTCAGGAACCGCCCGATACTGGTGGCACCGCCGAGCGGCACGACGGAGATCCCCTCGGCGTCGAGCCTCCTGCCGTACCTCGCGGCCAGCACTTCGAGCGCGATCCGGTCGCTGTCCCCCTCGACCAGGACGACGGTCCGCACACCGACGGCGAGCCGCTGGGCGACCGCTTCGGCCTCCGCGGCCCGCTCGCCCCCGGCCGCGCACTCGACGACGGCCAGTCGGAATCTCCTCATGTCCTCCGGGTGCCCCGGCATCCGACGCGGTCCTCCCGTTGATCGAGCGTCCTTGGCCGTCCATTCTCGTCGTTCGCCCCCGAGCCTCGCCGCCCATTTCTGACCGGCGCCTCGTCAGACTGTCTCTCCGCCGGTCGGAGCGTGCGGCAGTGTGTCTCTGCCGCACGGCATCTCGTCCTGCCTAGCGTCATCTCCATGACGACGTTCAGCAGTTTCGCCGTGCACATCCCCGACGCCGACCTGGAGCCGGACCCCCTGGATCCCGCGCAGATCGTGCGGGGCACGCCCGAGGTGTCGGGAAAGGTTCTGTGGGAGTCGCAGGACGGCAGGAACATCCGGGGGATCTGGCAGATCACGCCCGGCGTCGTCACGGACACCGAGGCGGACGAACTGTTCGTGGTCGTCAGCGGCCGCGCCACCATCGCCGTCCAGGACGGACCGACGTTCGACGTGGGGCCGGGCGACGCCTGCGTCCTGCGCGAAGGTGACCGGACCACGTGGACCGTGCACGAGACGCTGCGCAAGGCGTACCAGATCACGACGTCCTGAGGGCCGTCCACGACAGTCCGCAGCACGCTTCCCCGTTCCGCATGCCCGGTTCCGTATGTCCGGTCGGCTACCTTCTGGTGCGTACCCGCCCGAAACGGGCACCCAGGGACGACCACGGAAGGGCGACCGCATGTCCAGCGACCCCCCGCACCCGTCCGCGGGCGATCCCGTCACCGGCGCCACCGGCATCACCGCCGCCCGCGCGGGCGACCCCGCGGCCGCACGGCTCAAGGAACGGATCTACGCCGCCATCACCCTGGCTGCCGTAATCGTGACCCTCGTCGAGGCGGAAACACCGGGCCACAGCGAGTCCGCGATCACCGTCACCGTGACCGCGCTCGGGATCTGGCTGGCCACCCTGGTCGCCGACGAGCAGTCGCACCGCGCCATGAGCGGGCGAGGGGCGACCTGGACCGAGGTCCGGACGGCGCTGCACATCTCCAGCCCGCTACTGCTGTGCGCGGTGGGACCGCTGGTACTGATCGGCACGTCGGCCTTGAGCGTCATGGAGCTGGACACCGCGCTGCTGATCAGCGCCGGCGTGGAGATCGCGACCCTGTTCCTGTGGGGCTGGCGGACGGGGCTGCGGATGGGCAACGGCCCGCTGAGCGCCCTCGTCTCGGGGCTCCTGGACACGGCGATCGGGCTGGGAGTCGTGTGCGTGAAGCTCCTCGCGGGTCACTGAGCCGGTGCCCGCGGATCTCCCGCACCGCGTTCGAAGATCCGGATCGAGGGCAGGTCCTTGTGCAAGGCCGCAGAGCACATCGTGTGGGTACGCCAGTCCGTTCGAGCGAGGAGGATTGCATGACCACGTACGTCATCACCATCCCGGGCACATTCCTGCGCGAGCTGAGCGACGGGGCCAGGGCCGAGGTCGAGGAGACGCTGCGTCCCGGCGATCCGCAGCAGACGTCGCTGGGGCGTCGGGAGGATCTCGACATTCTGACGATCAACGAGAACGGAACGTTCAGCATCCGTCTGGAGGTGGAGGCCGACGACAGCGGCAGCGCGGAGGCTCGGGCCAAGGAGGCCGCCGCGGCCGCGCTCAGCCGCGCGGGCTTCACCGAGGACGACGCACCGCTCGGCCCGGCGGCGGTGACGGGCATCGACGTCTAGGAGACGTCGTCCGGGTCGGGCTACTCGACGTCCGGGAGGCGCCGTCCGGATCGGACGGGAACTCAGCGACCGTGGGGGTGATGGGGCGCGGCGGCCGTGGGCGCGGTGGGCGGTGGACTCGTCAGCACTCGCCCATCAGGGATGGCGGCAGGCGTTGCGCTGGTCCCGGGCCGGCCGGTGGCCCGGCCTGCTCTTCCGCCGAGGGGGCGGGGACGACAGGATGTGCGCGGCCTGCGCCCGGTCCCACGCCCGCCCCCACACCTCCAGGTCGTCCTCGTCCGTGACGCCGCAGGTCTGAATGAAGGCCAGGACGAACTCGCGTCGCGGGTGGGCCCGTTGGCTGAGGACCCGGCCGATCGTGGCGTGCGGCAGCTGCCCGTGGCCGCCGGCCTGTCTCTCCAGCTCCCGGTAGGGGCGGCTGCCGTCCCTGCGGTACAGCTCCAGCAGGGCGAGATGCAGTCCGGCGAAGGTGGTGACGTAGTCGATCCTCAGCCGGCTCGCGCCATGGCAGGGCCAGGTGTTGCGGGCGTCGTAGCGCGCGCCCTTCCACAAACGTTCCGCCTCCGCCGGGTCTCCCCCGCAGACTTCGGCGAGCGCTTTGACGACCACCAGCCGGGGCACCGTACGGCCCGACACGGCCCGGCTGAGAGTGGCCTTGCTGAAGTGCGTGCGCTGGGCCAGTTCCGTGTAGCTCACCTGCGCGTCGGCCCGGCGCTGTCGCAGCCAGCTGGCAAGAGCGTGCAGCGATTTGGTGCACGGCGCGATGGGATTCTCGGCGCGCCCCATACGACGCCCTCCTGGGTGGGAACGGAGGCGAGCCCGAACAATGGACATGGGGTGGAGAACGCACAGCATTTCTCAGCCGCCGTCTCGACATTTACAAGATCAGATTACCTGCCCGGAGAGTCGAGTGTCGGCACTTGCCACAGGAGCACTGCCGGAGCCCAGGCGGCGAGGCCGCTGCGGCCCCACGGGCTGACTCCCCTCGAACATCGCGGACCTGCGCATCTGCCGACGGCCCGCGGATGGGGGAAAATCGGTGATACCGGACACCCGCTCCCCGGTCTGCCCGGCACCCGCGATCCAGGGAGTCCCCATGGAACTGCATCTGGCAGGCAAGGTCGCCGTGGTCACCGGCGCGAGCAAGGGCATCGGACTGGCGGTGACCCAGGGGCTCGTGACCGAGGGCGCGAACGTGGTCGCGGGCGCCCGTACCCTCACGGACTCCCTCGCCGAACTCGCTGCAGGCCCCCGAGTCCGGCCGGTACTGGTGGATCTCACGGCGGTAGAGGGACCCGGTGGTCTGGTGGGCGAGGCGGTCGACCACTTCGGTGGGGTGGACATCGTCGTCAACAACGTCGGTGCGGTGCGCCCGCGATCCGGCGGCCTCGCCTCCGTGACCGACGAGGACTGGTGGGAGTCGCTGACGATCAACTTCCTGAGCGCGGTGCGCACCACGCGGGCGGCTCTGCCGCACCTGTTCGACCGCGGTGGCGGTTCCGTCGTGACCATCGGTTCGGTCAATGCCTACCTGCCGGATCCGTCCATCGTCGACTACAGCGCGAGCAAGGCGGCCCTGTCGAACTTCTGCAAAGCCCTGTCCAAGGAAGTCGCTTCCCGCGGGGTTCGCGTCAACACGGTCAGTCCCGGTCCGGTCGAGACGGCGCTGTGGCTCGGCGAGGACGGGGTCGCGGCGACGGTCGCACAGTCCAGCGGCGCAACGCCCGACGACGTGACACAGCACGCGGCGGCGCAGTCGGCCACCGGGCGCTTCACCCGCCCACAGGAAGTGGCCGATCTGGTGCTGCTGCTGGCCAGTGACCGTACGGGCAATGTCACCGGCGCCGACTTCACGATCGACGGCGGTCTGATCACGACGCTGTGACGCCTCCGGTCCGTCGAACACCGGGTGGCAGGCGTGCCGGACGTATACCGGTTACCACTGAACGCACTGCTTCGGCCAGGATGGTCCCCATGACCGAGATCCGCACCCCCCGCCTCATCCTCCGCCGCTGGCACGACGACGACCTCGTACCCATGGCGGACATCAACGCGGATCCACGCGTCATGCACTGGATCCGCGACGGTTCGGTCCGTGATCTGGAGGAAACCGCGGACGACATCGAGCGGTGGGAGGAGGAGTGGGACGAGGAGGGCTTCGGTCTCTTCGCCGTCGAACTGTTGGCTTCGGGCGAGCTGATCGGCTTCGTCGGTCTGTCCGTGCCCCAGTTCCTGCCGGAGGTGCTGCCTGCCGTGGAGATCGGCTGGCGGCTCGGCCAGCAGTTCTGGGGGCAGGGATACGCGTCCGAAGCCGCCCAGGCCACTTTGGAGTTCGCCCTTCAGGACCGCGGTCTGGACCGTGTCATCAGCATCGCCCGGCTCGGGAACGACGCGTCGGAGAACGTGATGCGCAAGCTCGGCATGACACCGGAACGCGAGACGACCCACCCGGTGTACGGCCACGCGCTGACCGTCTACGCCATCGACCTCACGGAATTCGCCGCCTGACGGCCGCCGGGCCGACGCCCGGCCTTGTCGCCTGCACCGGGAACGCCCCCACACGAGCGGAAAAGAGCACGCCCATGGCTCTCACCACCCTGGACCCCACCACCGCGCTGGTGGTGATCGACCTGCAACAGAGCATCGTCAGCAGGCCCGTCACCCCGCACTCCGGTGCCGACGTCGTGGCGCGCGCCGCGCAGCTCGCGGACGCCTTCCGCGCCCACCGCTCCCCCGTGGTCCTGGTCCGTGTCAGCTTCGCCGCCGACGGGGCGGACGCCCCGCCCGGCCGCACCGAAGCCGGGCCGCGCGGCGCCATGCCCGAGGGGTGGGACGTGATCGTGGACGAACTCGCGCGCGGCAGCCACATCGCCGTCACCAAACACAACTGGGGTGCCTTCCACGGCACCGACCTCGACGTGCAGCTGCGCCGCCGCGGCGTCACACAGATCGTGCTGGCGGGCATCTCGACCAGCATCGGCGTGGAGACCACCGCGCGCGCCGCCTACGAGCACGGCTACCACGTCACCCTCGCCACGGACGCCATGTCCGACACCGACGCCGACGCGCACCGCAACAGCGTCGAGCGCATCTTCCCGCTCCTCGGCGAGACCGGGACCACTCGTGACATCATCGCTCTTCTGGAGAAGACATCCGGCTGACATCCGTGACAGGCTCCGCCAGACCGATCGGCCACGGGGGCCGCACAGGGGCACAAGATCCTGCTGCGGTGCACGCGTTGCGCGTCAATTCCTCCTGTCGAACGGGCATATGATTCGTCGGGCTTCGTACCCACAGCGCCCTGTCGCGGCGGTGGTGGTGCGGGCCGGCACCCCACAAGCGTCGGCGGAACGAGCACGCCGCGTCGCACCTCATCCTCGGAAGGCCTGCATGACCACTGATGCGCCCCGGCGCGACGGCGACGAGCCGACGCGCAGCACCACAGCTGCCACGGGTTACACGGATCTGTTCCGTGAGCCGCAGTACCTCATCGAACTTCCTCCACTGGAGGAGGACGAGGCGCTCCCCGGCCGGCTTTCTTCGCAGGCCTGACGCCTGTCACGGGCGCGTCCCGCACAGAGGAGAGCGGCCCGGCGGACATCCGCCGGGCCGCTCTCCTCTGTGTTCGCCCGCCCAATCGTGAGGTCGGACTGCGCCCCGTGCCGGGGAATGCGCCGATGGCGGCTGCTTCCCCCGGCGAGATCGTGGCTACTTTCCCCGGTAGGCGTTCCGGATCGTCTGGGTGAGCGTGTTGCCCTGCTTGTCGGCGACAGTCGCCCGGAACGAAATCGCCTGTCCCGCCTGCGGGTTGCGCACGACCACCCCGCCGCCCACGACCGGGGTCTTCTTCCAGGTCTTGCCGTCGTGACTGACGTGCACGACGAGCGAGGCGAGGTTCTTGCCCGCGGCAGCGCCCTGGACGCTCACCGGCACCCGCATCAGGGCTCCCGCCCTCGCGGTGGAGTCCACCGCGATGCGCGGCGTGAAACGGACGACGGAGATCGGCAGGGACTGCGCGGAGTCCGTGTGCCCGGAAGTGAACGTCCATGCGGCGCTCACCTCGGTCGCGGCGGTGGAAGCGCCACCTCGTACGGCCGATGCGGTCAGCCGGAACGTGCCCGTTTCCGCGGGGACGGCGACACCCTGCCCGCAGTTCAGCATGTTCCCGGAACCGTCGACCTCGACGCCGTTGCGATACAGCGCCGTCGAGAGGGTGTCGGTGTCCGTGAAGCTCCAGTTGCCCCCGCCGTCCTGGAGCAGGTCCAGGCAGCCCGTGACGGTGTCACCGTCGCGGACCACCCCGTGCGAGATGCCGAGCCCGGGGCCGAACACGCCGATGCCGAGGTCGTTGCGGTATGCCCGTCCTGCCTCGTACCGCTTTATCCCCGTCCCGTGCGAGATCTCCGCGAAGGAACCGGTGTTATCCAACTGGTCCAGCCAGATCGACCAGGTGGTGCCGGCCGCGGCGGTGAGGAACAACGTGGCCGCGCCCGGAAGCGGCCGGGTCACGGACGGGCTGAAGATCGAGCCGAAGCTGCCCTCGATGAACGGCATCGCCACGAGGGCTCCCTGCTTGCCGCCGACCGTGGCACCGAGCCGCAGGCCGACCCTGGCGAGCTCCGCCCGCTCGGCATGCCGTTCGAAGCCGGTGGCCAGCCGTGTCACCTTGTCGCCGTACGCGAGGCGGTACTCGTTCGTGCCGCGCCGGTCGAAAGCGTTGAACTGCTGGAACAGCGTGCCGTCCGTCGAGAAGTCCGGTCCCAGCTGTGCCGTCCGCATGGTCGCGAACGAGGCTCCGGTCATACCGGCCGAGAATCCGAAGTCAGGAGTGTCGAGTTCGATGAACGTCTCGGCGAACACCCGCTCGGCAGCAGGGTCCGGACCGGTGATGCTGATCGGCTTCGCCGTCCGGGCGTCCAGGGTCACCGTGGTGTCCTTGCCGACCTCGAAGTGGGGTGCCGAGATCTGGCTCCTGCTCTCGTCCTCCTCGAAGATCAGCGCGTCGAGGTAGTAGACGCCCTTCGGCAGCCGCGCCGTGTAGGTGCCGTCGCCGGCGCCCGCGGTCGCGTAGTCCTGACCCGGAGCACCGAGCCCGGAGAGCCGGTTCAAAGAGGGCCAGTAGTCCTTCGCCGGCTCCCCCGCGCGGTCGAGGTGGCGGACCGTCACTTCGTAGGTCTCCACCTCGCGCTCAACCGCGGCCGCGGTGCGTACGGTCCCACCCGCTCCCCGGGCCGTCACCATCGCGCTGTACATGCCGTTCACGTCGCCGCCCGGACGGGTGTCGGCCGTCAGGTCGACCGCGACCGTGCCGCCCGCCGGCACGGTCAGCCGCTTCGCGCCGAGAGTGAACATGCCCGCAGGTCCCGGCTTCCCGTCGGGCCCTGAGGCGGTCACCGAGAGGTCGAGCGTCATCGGCTCGTCGTCCAGGTTGCGGTAGGTGAGCTTTCTGGTCTCCGGCTTGTCGTCGGCATGCGGGTAGGCCTGGCGGGCGAAGCCGACGGATGCGGGCTCTGCGACGACCGACACCTTCATGGCGGCCGCCACGTCGACACGGCCGCTGCCCTCCGCGAAGACCCCCGCGCCGCCGGGCCGCGCGCCGGCGACCAGCGCGGCCTTGAGTTCCGTGTTCGTCCACTGCGGATGCTGCTGCTTGAGGAGCGCGGCGGCGCCCGCGACGTGCGGGGTGGCCATGGACGTCCCCGAGATGGTCACGTAACCGGGCGGCTGCTCCCCCACCTCACCCGCGATCCTGCTGTTTGGCGCGGAGGCCGCGGTGATTCCCACTCCGGGCGCGGCGACGTCGGGCTTGACGGCTCCGCCGCCGGCGCGCGGCCCACGTCCGGACGACGGCGCGATCACATCGCTCGCGTCGACCGAACCCACGGCGAGCGCGGCGTCCGCACTGCCCGGGGATTCCAGAGTGCCCGCGCCCGGGCCGGAGTTGCCCGCGGCGGCCACGAAAAGGATGCCGCGTTCCGCGGAGAGCCGGTTGACGGTCTCCTCCACAGGGTCGACGCCGGGGCGGTCGGGTCCGCCGAGGCTGAGGTTCACGATGTCGGCGTTTTGGGAGGCGGCCCATTCCATACCGGCGATGACGGCGGAGTCGGTGCCGTACCCGTCGTCGTCGAGCACCTTGGCGTCGAGGATGCGTGCACCTGGTGCCACGCCCCGGAACTTCTCCGCGGACCTGGCGCCCGTGCCGGTGGCGATGGAGGCCACATGGGTGCCGTGTCCGAGGCGGTCCGTGGTGTCCGCGGCCCAGGAGAAGTTCGCCTCGGCCGCCTGCCGGCCCTGGAGATCGGGATGCGTTTCGTCGACTCCGCTGTCCAGGACGGCTATCCGGACGCCCTCACCGTCGTAGCCGGCTGCCCAGGCGGCGGGCGCGCCGATCTGCGGAACGCTCCGGTCCAGGTTCGCCTTCCGGACGCCGTCGAGCCAGATCCGTTCCAGGCCGGGCGCCGCGCTGCGCTGCCCGGCACCGGTCGTGGAAGCCCGGGTCAGGGTCTTCCACACGCTGCCCGCGGACGTCGCGGGGAAAGTGACCGCGTCCGCGTCGATCCGCGGGAAGGTGCGCCTGACCGTGGCCGTGCCGTCCTTGCGCAGCGCGCTCTTCAGCCCCTGGGCGGTGCGAGCCCCTGACGCGGTGCCCTGGCCACCGTAGGTGACGATCAGCGGCAGCCCGGACCGCTTGTTCCCCCGGTACTGGGACCTGTTGAGTTCGCCGATGTCGAAGAGCCGCTCGTCGACGCGCCCCGTACGGATCAACTGCCGTGCGTCCTGCGGCAGAACAAGGGTGCGCCCCTTCGTGCGTTCGATTCTGATCGGTATGTCGTCCCGCCCCTTGCCGGGCACGATCCGTACGGGTTCGCCGGACGCGTCGACGCCCACCGAGTCGCCTGTGACCAAGGTGATCCACCGTGCCACGGCGGTGTCCGCGCGGGCACCCGAACTGCCCGGCGCCGCCGGACTGTAGGCCGGAGCGGCGGCGGCCGGTGCGGCGGTGACCAGCCCGGCGACACACGCGAGCGCCACGGCCGCGACGACGGTGCTCGGTCTGCTGTGTCTTCTGTGCAACTCTCCCCCTCAGAGAATGCTGAGCACATGAGGGACATGTGGCTCCTATTGGGGAAGACGCGGTCGGCGGTGCGGAATGTTTCACTTCCACATGCCTCGGGGTCACACAAACGGCCCTGACCTATGAAGAGATGCCGATTAGGGCGTCCGGCTGATAAAGCCGGGGCCCTGCAACCCACCGCGGGAGTTACGCCTCCTGACACTCAGTGACACGCACTTCACAGGAGGCTCTCATGCACAGCCGGCACACCACGGAGACGACAGCGCCGCAGACGTCGCTGGAGATCGACCCGTACCGCTTCCCCGGTGCCTGGTACCTCGGTGGGCGCACGGTGGACACGCTCACGGACTCGGCCGGTGACTATCTCCTGCCGGCTCCGGACCCGAGGGAGCGCGTCCCGTACGCGCTGCCGGTCGGCGACCAGCGCCGGTTGGACGTGCAGACGGCTCTCACCAGGGCGGGGGTCGCACCCTGCCCCGGCGACCTCGCCGCCATCGACGCGCTGTGCGCTCTGGAGGACTCGGCCTTCAGCACGGTTCTGCGGTGGATCACGGGTGACCGAGCGGTCGAAGCGCAGTGTGCGAGCAGTGCTAGTTGAACGCTATACTGATGATGTCCGGCCCGGTGGTCCGTTCCCCCCGTGCGTACCACCGGGCCGGCTTTGCCGTGGGTCCCGGGCAGAGGCGAACAGCCTGTGCCCGGGACCTGTTGCGTTGAAGGGACGCGTCCCTGTCCTAGAAGGTCAGGTTCCAGGCGTCGATCTTTCCGGTGTCCTGCGAGGCCACATCGCGCACGCGCAGCTTCCAGGTGCCGGCGGCCGGCTCCGACGACGCGTTCACCGTGTAGGTCTTCACGACGTTGTCGGCGCTGTCGCTGTTCGGGAAGTCCTCCAGCGTGTAGACCGTGCCGTCGGGCGCCACGAGGGACAGCACGAGGTCGCCGCGGTAGGTGTGCTTGATGTCCACGCCCACTTGGAGCGTGGCGGGGGCGTTCCCGCTGATGCCGGTCACCGCCAGCGAGGAGTCCACCGTGCCGTTGTCGGCGATGGCGACGTCCGCGGTGGTCTCGAAGTACTTCCCGGGCGGCGGCGTGCCGCCGACGGCCTTCAGGGCGTCGACCTGGCCCTCGCCGAAGAAGGCGTTGTTGGCGGTCGTGCCCGTGCAGCGACTGTCGGACGGGCAGGCGATGTCCGTCGCCTGGGTGGCCAGCTTGGCCCGCAGGTCCGCCGGGGTGGAGCCGGGGGCGGAGCTCGCCAGCAGCGCGGCGACGCCCGCCACATGGGGCGAGGCCATCGACGTGCCGTTCATGTTGCCGTACTTGCCGCCGGGCAGCGTCGAGTAGACGCCGGAGGCGCCGTCGCCGCCGGGGGCCGCGACATCGACAATGTTCCGGCCGAGGTTGGAGTACGACGCCTTGACGCTGCCGTTGCCCATGGCCGCCACCGTCACCACACCGGGCAGTTCGGTGGGGATGTCGATGCAGGCGTTGGTGATGGTGCGGGTGACCGGGGTCGAGTCGTTCGGGCTCGACGTGTCGGTCCGCTTGTTGGCGAGGTCGTAGTTGGAGTTGCCCGCGGCCGCGACCTGAAGTGAGCCCTTGGTCTCCGCGTACTCCTGGGCGCGCCTGACGCCCTCGATGATCGCCGCCTGGTCGGCGTTGTCCGGGCAGTTGAACATCCACGGATCGGTGTAGTAGCTGTTGTTGGTGACCTTGAAGCCGTGGTCACCGGCCCACACGAAGCCGCAGATGGTGTTCTCGGCGAAGAACAGGCTGGTGCTCGGCTCGGCGATCCGGACGGACGAGATCTTCACGCCGGGGGCCACGCCGATGACGCCCTTGCCGTTCTTCGCGGCCGCGATCGTGCCCGCCACGTGCGTGCCGTGCGTGCCGACGTCGCGCCATGCGCCGGTCCGGGTGTCCGCCTTGCCGTAGGCGCAGGAGACGGAGTCGGCGGCGTTGAAGTTGGGCGCGATGTCCTGGTGCAGGTCGTCGACGCCCGTGTCGAGGACGCCGACCTTGACGCCTGCGGAACCGGTGCTGACGGCCCAGGCCTTGTCGGCCTTGATCTGGGTCATGTCCCAGCGGTTCGACTCGGTCAGCGTGGTCGGGGTCTGGGCCGGAGTGGGGGGCAGCGCGGGGCTGTACGCGTCGGCGGGTACGTCCGAGGTCCGAGTGGCGCCCACCTGCTGGACGCCGCTCACGCCGCGCATGGTGGCGGCGAAGGAAGTGGACGTCGAGTGCGCCACGACCACACCGATCGCGTCGTAGTGCGCGAAGACCGTGCCGCCGTTGTTCGTGACCGCGGTCCGCAGCGCCGAGGTGTCGCCCGGCGCGCCGATGACCAGGTACGCCCGGGTGCCGGCGGCCCATGCGGCCGTCGAGGCCGGGGCCGAGAGTGCCGCAGGGCTTCCCGGCGCGGTCGCGGGTGCGGGAGCCGCGCCGGCGGGGTGCACGAACACCGCGGTCGCACCGAGAGCGGCCACGGCTACGACCGAGCGTCTCAGGCGGCTGGATATGAGGGTAAGCAAGACATCCTCCGTGGGCCCGGGACGCTGGTGGCGCCGACCGGGCGGGTCGGGAAAGGTGAACGAAACATGTCAGATCTCGGACCCGCATGGGAAGAGTTCGATCACACAAGTGCCCTTGTCCGACAGGTGGTTGGTCGGCCTCCGCTTGTCGGCCCATGATGGCGACCGCCCCGACATCGGGCAGGGGCAGATGGGCATCGGCCTGAATCGCAGGCGCATCGGTAGTTTCAGCGGCCGATCGCCGGTGACCCGAAGGGGAGCCCGGCAACACAACGTCTGCGAATGGAGGAGGCACTCTCCGTGGAGTACGAGAACTGGCGTGAGACAGCCGCATGCCTCGACGAAGACCCCGACCTGTTCTTTCCCGTCGGCAACACCGGCCCGGCCCTGCTCCAGGTCGCCGAGGCCAAGGCGGTCTGCAACCGGTGCCCGGTCCAGCAGCAGTGCCTGGAGTGGGCCATGGAACACGGCCAGGACTCCGGAGTGTGGGGCGGACTCGGTGAGGACGAACGCCGGGCGCTCAAGCGCCGGAACGCCAGGCGGCGATCGGCGGCGTCCGCCCACTAGGGCCGCCAGGGCCGTTCGGCTGCCCGGCTGGTGCCGAACGACCGGTCGCGGCTCGGCGGAGTGCCGGGAGGGCCCTCACCCGGTGAGGTGACGGGTCACTCCTCGCTCCGGCCCCTCACCCATTACGCGCGGCCGGCGGCACCCCGGACGACGCGGCGCGGCTCAGCGCACAGGCACGGCGCACCCCTGCGACGGCTCGACGGGTCCTGCTACGACAGGTGAGGTCACTGCGACAGTTGCGGCTGCGGCGATCTGTCGGTCCCTGCTACGGCCAGAGCAGATGCTGCTGCCAGATGCTGTCCGGCTCGTCCCGTTCGTAGCGCACACGCGTATGGATCCGGCTCGCGTCGGCCTGCCAGAACTCGATCTCGGTGGGCACGAGCGTGTACAGGGTCCAGGACTCGGCGACCAGCCCCGGTTCCCTCTCGATACGGGCCAGGGACTCCTTCACCCCCAGGTCACGCTCTTCGAGACTGCTGAGATGCCTGCTCTGGCAGCCGAGCAGGGCCTCCGCCCGCGCCGTGTCCGACCGGGCGAGATAGTCGGCGGCGCTGCGCTCGGCCGACTCGGGCGCGACCGCACCCCGCACCCGGACCTGGCGCCCTTGCCTCGGCCAGTAGAACGTCAGCGCCGCGGAGGGACGGTCCGCCAGCTGCCGCCCCTTGGGGCTCCCGGCATGAGCGGCGAACTGCCACCCCTCCACCGCGTCCACGTTCTTCAGGATGAGCGTCCGGGCGTTGGGCTCACCGAGCGCGTCGACGGTGGACAGGGTCATGGCGTGAGGCTCCGGTACGCCGGCCTCGACCGCCTCCGCCAGCCACCACAGGAACAGTTCCACCGGCTCGCCCGGCGCGTTCGCGGGGTCGAACTCCGGCAGTGGTCCGGCAAAGACCTCCAGACCGCGCAGCCACTCCCGCACGCTCCCGGTCCGCTCGCTCTCCGACACCGCAACCTCCCGCTATCGCCCCGTATATCCGCACTGCGAATCCTATCTACGGACGGGCAGACGGCTCAGGGGGGACCGGCGAGTCGGCGGACAGCGGGGTTCTGGGAGTCCTCTACCCCGCCCGATCAGGGTTCGCGACCCAGCACCACGCCACGTCCGGCGTAGTACCGGTCCAGCAACGCCCACGGCACCCGGGCGAACTGCTGGGACCGGCCGGGGAAGCCGGACGGATTGTGGATGAGGAGGTGCTCGTCGGTGACACCGACGGCGAGTACCAGATGGCCGCCGCGGCGCGGGGGCAACGCGTCCAGCTCGCGGATCGACGGGTGCACGGACAGCATCAGCAGCCGTCCGGCGGCAACCAGCTCAGGGATGTCGGTGGCGGGCAGGTCGGGGCGGGACTCCGCGAAGAGGCCCCACCGGCGTTCGGCGTAGGCGGCGAAGGGTGCGTAGATCAGCCCGTCCAGGCCGTCGTCGCGCCGGACGTACGCCCCCGCTTCGACACATTCCGCGGCGAGGGCCATCGGAGTGGGCGCGGTGCCCTGCCAGAATTCGAGTGCCATACGCAGGCAGGCCATTCCGCACAGCCGCCAGGACCACCAGGCGTACTCCTCGGGGCTCTCCGCTCCGTACTTGGGCCACAGCGGATCGTCGGCGGCGGCCACCGCCCCGGAAATGATGCCGGGCACCAGGTCGGGTGACGCCCACTGGGCGTGGTACGGAACGGGGTGCTGGATCGCGGGGTGGTCGACCATAGGGCTTCAGTCTGCCGGACGGGTGCCGTCGGGCCGGCGGACGGGTCCCCGGTGGGGAGGAACGGAACCGGGCGGGGTGGGGCCGGACGGCTCAAATCGACCCGGCCGGGCCGGAGCGTACGCCCGTACGAGGGCCTGACCGGCGACAGGTACGAGGACGGGATCGATGGCCCGGGTCGAGGAGCGCACGTGCCCACCTAGCTTGCGCCGGCGTACGCCGGGCTGAATCACCGGGGCCCGCCGGCGTGGCCGCGGCGGCGACCGCGTGGCGCTCCGCCACCGAGACCCCGCCCCCGGCACCGAGCGGGACTCCGGGAGCACCCGCAGCGAGGTGCTCCGGCACCCGAGCGAGGCGGACCGGGTGGACGAAGTACGGGACTGGCGGAGGCCGGAACGGATGAAGGACGCCCGGCCGGCTCCCGTGCCGGAAGACGACTGAACCGAGCAGAGCGGGCCGAAGGGACGCGGGTGAAGCCGGGGACCGAATCCACTGCAGCCCCGCGCCCGTTCGGCCGCCACAGACTCACGCGTCGGGTCCGAAGGCGCCGGTTACCGGAACCGCTCGCGGGCCGCTTTGTCGGACGACGCGAGGCGGTCGAAGCGCCGTTCTCTGGCTCGGTACAGCGCATCGGAGAACTTGTTGGCCGCCCAGATGAACCCGAGTGCCAGCAGGATGAACGGAACGACGAAGACACAGGCCACCATGAGGAGCGGCAGCCATTGAAACGCGGGTGCGCTGCTCTGGAACAGCGGCCCCGCGGCTCCTCCCGCAGCGCCAACGGCCGGTACCAGCACCGCGGTCATCAGCACCAGCCGCCAGCGCGGCCGCTCGTCGCCTTCGGGCGAGGGTCTGCTGCTGTCGCCGTACGGCGGCGGTTCGGGCTCGCTGCTCCCCCTCATGAGGTTGCATTGTGCAGCATTTCCCTCTGTCCGGAGGAACGTATGTTCCACTTCGCGCAGCGACGGCGGACCCAGATCGCGCACCGGGGTCACGTCCCTAGACATCCCGATCGGAGTCGGAGTCCCCGTCGTCGTCCCCGCCTGAGTCTCCGTCGGCATCGGAGTTCCCGTTGGAGTTGAGGTGCTCCGCGCGGAGCGCCAGTTCGCGCAGGACATCGTTGGTCGTGATGTTGTCCCGTCCGGAATCGTGTACTTGGGCCAGTTCCACGAAGGCCAGGGTGAAGGCCCCGACGAGTTGGTGGATCGCTCCGCCGACCTTCTCGGCCACGAGGTTCGCGATCTCCTCGTGCGTCGCGTCCTCCGGGATGCGGATCCTGGGCAGCGTTTCGCTGAGCAGTGCGGTGATGACACTCGGGTCGCTCCCGATGTCGTGCTCCTCGTCCTCCTCGAGAATGCGCCGCCAGTCGGTCATCTGGGTCAGGATGCCGATCACACGCTTGAGGACCTCGCTCTGTTCCATTCCGGAAGCATAGGAACCTCAGCTCCGGTCCGGGCGATCTTGGCGGACCCGCCTCGAAAGCCGTGGCGCTGCACGGAGCTCGCGGCTCCCTGGGCGCCGGCGCGGCGCGGCGAAAGCGGAAGCAGGCCGACCGGACGACCACGGCGAGCGTTCCGAAGGGGCGGCAACAGCGGAGCGGCACGCGACCGTCGCCTTTGTGACATGTCGCATCTGTGCCACGTGATGCCAGTGACATGCCCAGTGACCTCGGCGGATTCTGTCGTTCATCACCCGACCACCACCCGCTCGAAAGGTGTTTGCCTGATGAGATGGATTCGTCGATCAGCGGCGATATCGACCGTACTGATGGTCACCGTCGGAGGCGTGACGACCGCCTCCGCCGGAACGCCGTCGGACGGTCCCTCGCCCACCGCCGACCGCGAGGTCTCCGCCACCGTGCGGCTGATCACCGGTGACCGGGTGACCGTGACGACGGTGCCGGGAGGCAGACAGGTCGCGTCGGTCCGGCCCGGACCGGGACGCGAGCGCGTCTCCTTCCGTACGGAGGAGGGCGGCGACAAGGCTCTGACCGTCATCCCCTCCGACGCACAGTCGTTGGTGACCGCCGGCACACTGGACCGCCGGCTGTTCGACGTCACGGCGCTGATCGCGGCGGGCCTCGACGAGAAGCACTCCTCCTCGCTCCCGCTGATCGTCTCCTCCGAGTCGTCACCGGCCGCGGCGAAGGACGCGCGACGGGCACAGGCCACCGCGGTCGCGGCCGACCGGCTGATGGCCTTCCGGGCCACCAAGACGCCGGCCTACGACCTGGACAGCATCAACGCCCGGTCGCTGAGGGTCGCGGCGGGCGAACTCGGCCGCTTCTGGAGCACACTGGCATCCGCCGCCGGCTCCGGCGCCGCCCGCGCCGCCGTCACTCCGCGCGTCTCGCTCGACGGCAAGGTCAGGGCCGTACTGGACCGCAGCACCGGGCAGATCAACGCGCCCGCCGCGTGGCGGGCCGGCTACCACGGCAAGGGCGTCAAGGTGGCGGTCCTCGACACCGGCGTCGACGACACGCACCCGGACCTGTCCGGACGTATCGCACAGGCCAAGGACTTCTCCAACAGCGGCGGCACCGGCGACCGCTTCGGCCACGGCACACACGTCGCCGCGACCGTCGGCGGTACGGGTGCCGCGTCCGGCGGGTCCATGCGCGGTGTCGCGGCGGAGGCCGAACTGATCGTCGGGAAGGTGCTCGACGACAACGGGTACGGGACCGAGTCCTCGGTCATCGAGGGTATGGAATGGGCGGCCGCCCAGGATGCCAAGGTCATCAACATGAGCCTGGGGGGCGGGCCGACCGACGGCACCGACCCCATGAGCCAGGCCGTCAACGCGCTGACGGCGTCGACGGACTCACTGTTCGTCATCGCCGCGGGCAACGACGGAGGCAACGGCCAGTCGACGATCGGCTCCCCGGGTACCGCCGACGCCGCGCTGACGGTGGGAGCCGTCGACCGCGACGACTCCCTCGCCGGCTTCTCCAGCCGCGGACCCCGGCTCGGCGACGGGGCGGTCAAACCCGACGTCACCGCGCCCGGCGTCGGCATCGTGGCCGCCCGCGCGGCCGGTACCACCATGGGCTCGCCGGTCAACGCCAACTACGTGGCGGCGTCCGGCACATCGATGGCCACACCGCACGTCGCCGGAGCCGCGGCGATCCTGGCGCAGCAGCATCCGGGCTGGAGTGCCCAGCAGCTCAAGGACGCTCTCATCAGCACCTCGAAGACCGTGCCCGGCACCAAGGTGACCCAGCAGGGCGGCGGCCGCATCGACCTCGCGACGGCCACGGGGCCGCTCACGGCCTCCGGTTCCCTCGCCTTCGCCCCGGTCCGGGCCGGCGACAGGAAGGGGCAGACCCAGACGGTCGCCGTGCGCTACGCCAACACCAGCAGCCGCCCCCTCACGCTCGACCTCGGCGTCAGCCTGGCCACCGATGGCGGTCAGTCCCCCGCCGCGGGCGCGGTGCGCCTCGGTTCGACCTCGCTGACGCTCGCCCCCGGTGCCGAGGCCGAGGTGCCGCTGCACCTCGACGCGGCCGGCGTGAGCCGCGGGAAGTACTACGGCTACGTCACGGCGAAGTCCTCGGACGGCACGGTCCAGGCCCACACCACTGTCTCCCTCCAGGTCGGCGGCCGGCAGCACGTGCTCACCGTGGTCCCGCGCGACCGCCAGGGCCGGCCCTCGGGCAGCGAAGGCCTTCCGAACATCTGGAGCCCCGCCGGGTACGTGAGTTACACGGACCTGGAGAAGGGTGTCGCCGTGGTGGAGGAGGGCACGTACCTCCTCCAGGGCGGCTTCTCCTCGGAGAACGAGATCGGCGGTGAGGTGGGCGAACTCATCGTTCCCGAGGTCAAGGTCACCAAGGACACGACGGTGGCGTTCGATGCCTCCGACGTCACCGAGGTGACGATCCGCACTCCGCGCCCCGCCGAGCAGCGCGGCTTCCTGAGCACCCAGTTCTACCGCGAGTTCGAGGGTGAGAGGAGGAGCTGGGGCCACCAGATGTTCGACTTCGTCAAGCGCGTCTACGTCAGCCGCACCGCCCCGGTCACCGAGGGCGCGTTCGAGTTCAGTTCCCGCTGGCAGCTGACCGCGCCTCAGCTGGTGGCCGGCGTTCGCGGCATGTCCCAGCCCCTCGCCCCGTACTATGAGCAGGACTCGCCCGTCTTCGGCGACCGGGGTGCGCGGCTGAGTGCCGTGAACGCCGGCACCGGGACCGCACCCGACTTCCGCCATGCCCGGGGGAAGCTGGCTGTTGTCCGCGTCGAGCCGTCGGACGACACCCGGGCACTGGCACGTGCCGCCAAGTCCGCCGGCGCCAAGGCGCTGATGGTCGCCTGGCCCGAGGGGATAGCCCACTGGACGCGCTGGCGCCCCGACACCGAGCGGATGGCTCTGCCCACCATGCGGATCTCCTTCACGCAGGGTGCGGAGCTGCTGGAGCGCGCGAAGAGAGGCGCGACGGTGGAATTCTCGGGCACGACGCACAGCCCGTACCTCTACGACGTCATGCAGGTGGCCAAGGGACGCGTGCCCGACAAGCTGGTGCACACCGTCTCCGAGCGGGAGAGCGCCGTCATCCGCAGCGCCTACACACAGACCGGGGCCTCGTCCTGGACGAGCGAGCAGCGGTTCGGCTGGCGTCCGTTCCAGAACACGGCCTGGGACGTCACCAACCGGTTCACGCCGGTCGGCCGCGAGCGCGTCGAGTACGTGAGCGGCGGCGACACCCTGTGGGACCAGGTCGTCCATCACAACGTCATCGACTCCCCCGACCGGCCGCTGGGCGCCGGAATGATGAACATGCCGCGCACCTACCGGCCCGGCGAGAAGCTGTCGGAGCGCTGGTTCGGGGCTCCGACCCGGCCCTCAATCCCCCGCGGAGCGGGCCGGGCCTCGGTGCGCACGGGTGACACCCTGTCCGTCTTCATCCCGGAGTTCACCGATTCCACCGCCGGTCACTACGGGTTCGCCGAGACTCCGGCCTTCCCCGGCGGCGGTGTGGGCGGCGCACGTCCCGGCAATGACCTCGCCGACACGACACACGCGGTCCTGTACCGCAACGGGCAGCTGATCGAGGAGTCCGACAACGGCGCCTGGGGCGACATCGAGGTTGCCGCGGGTGACGCCGAGTACCGCCTCGACCTGACGACCGCCCGGACCTCGGACGACTGGCGCTTCGGCACGGGCACACGCACCTCGTGGACCTTCCGTTCGGACACGGCCGCGGCTGTGACGCGGCTGCCCCTGCTCCAGGTCGACTACTCCGTGGCGACCGACCTGTTCAACGCGGTGACTCCCGGCCGTACCCATGCCCTCGGGATCACCGTCCGGATGCAAGACGGCATGCAGGCCCCGCGCGGTACGTCGGTGAAGGTCGAGACGTCCTACGACGGTGGCCGGACCTGGACCACCGCCACCACTGCCCGCAAGGGCGAGGGCTTCACGGCCACCGTGAAGCGTCCGGACCGGGTGCACTCCGACGCGTACGTCACGATGCGTGTGACCGCGAAGGACGCGGCCGGCAACAGCGTCCGCCAGACGGTGGACCGCGCCTACCTGCACCCCGTTACTCGGTGACGGTGAACTAGGCACATTCCCGCGGACCGCGGCGGATGTCGGGGTGTGGGGCCCCGGCATCCGCCGCTCGGCGCTGCGTGCCACACGGCCGGCCTCGTCCGCGAGGAGGCGAAAGGACCATCGTCGCCATCGGTGCGCGACACCTCAGTCAGTTATAGTTCAACTTTCAATCTCATCCGCCGGTTCGCCTCGGTCGTGTGCGAACCCCTCAGCCCTGGAGACCCGGCATGCTGGAGGCGGCTGGCCTCACGTCGGTCGAGGAGACCGTCTACCGGCTTCTGGTGATCACACCCAAGGCGTCGGCCGAGGAAATCGCCGCGCAGACCGGACTCGGGCGGGAACAGGTCGAGAGCGTCCTCGCGGCGCTCACCGCCAAAGGGCTCGTCATTTCCGGTGACGGGAGCCCCCTCCATTTCACCGCCGCGCCTCCGGACGTGGCACTGCTGCCGCATCTGCAACGCCGTGCGGACGCCCTCGAACAGAGCCGGGCCGCCGTCGCCGACCTCTTGGAGAGCTATCGCAGCACCCGGCGGCAGGACGCCGGCCATGTCATCGAGGTCATCACCGGAGCCGAGGCGCTGCGCCAGCATCTGCGCCGGCTGCAGAACGACGCGCGCCACGAGATGCTCTGGTTCTGCAAGGCGCAGTACGTGGCCATGCCCTCGGGAAGCAATCGGGCGGAGTTCGACGCCCTGGCGCGCGGGGTCCGCTACCGGGTCCTGTACGAACGGGCCTTCTTCGACGACGACGGGGCCGTCGACAACGTCATCTCCGGGGTGCGCGCCGGAGAACTCGCCCGTTCCGTGCCGCATCTCCCCCTGCGGCTCGCCGTCGCCGACCGCGAGACGGCCATCTGCCCGTTGGTGCCGGGTGGCCCCTACGGCAGTCCCGGTGAACCCACGGCCGCACTGCTGCGTGACAGCAGTCTGGTGGAAGCTCTCACCGCACTCTTCGAGCGCTACTGGGAGGACGCCGTGCCGCTGCACGTCAGCGCCTCGGGCACCATCGTCGGGCCGGACGACCCCGAGGACGGTGAGGTCCTGCGGGAGACCGACCGCAGGGTGCTCTCCCTGCTGGTGGCCGGCATCGCCGACAAGGCGATCGCCAGCCAGATGGGGCTGAGCCGCCGCACCGTCCAGCGCCGGATCCAGCACATGATGGCTCTCGTCGGCGCCGGGACGCGGATGCAGCTCGCGTGGCACGCCGCCCGTCGGGGCTGGCTCTAGCGGGGCGGATCCAGGTGGACAACAGAGCCCGATCGCAACGGGGGCTGGCAGGATCCGGGCTGGGCGGCTGGGCTGGGCTGGGCTTTCGGCGGTACCCGGTCAGCCCAAGTGGACGTCCCCTGCCTTCCGCCACGAATTCGTGCGGGAACGCCGGCCCCCTCCTTCGACGAGGGCGGCGCGACCACCACTGCTCACGTGCGCTGCTAGAACACCTGGAGAAAACACCCGACCGCGACCGCACCGGCAGCAGCGATCGACGTCAGTTGGACAAGGATCTTCCGTGGCTTCACACAGGCCTCTCTGAGGGAAGTCGGTCGGGACGGGGCTCTACGGCATCGGCGTGGAGCCCCGGCCGGCCAGGGGGTACGCGACTCAGATGCCGCCCATGCGTATGAGCCACCAGTCGGAGTTGTACGCACCGCTGACCGAGTCGTGCGTGCCGGCCGGTCGCTCTTCAACCGTGTCTTCCAGCCGGATGGGCTCCGGCAGCTTCGAGAACCGGAGGCTGCGCTGCACCTGCGCCGCATCGACAGGCTTGCGTTCCTGATCCATCTCAACGCCTCCTCAGCACGGTTTTCACGCCGCACTCCGTGGCAGTCGCTCCGCCCTCTGCGAGAGGGGTGAGAAGCACATGCCTCCTGGTGAGTCACCCACTCAACGGATGACGACGGTGACAAATTCCGGGCACCCCGCGCGCCCCCGCCGACCGGCCACGCATCGGCCGGACATCAGTGGCCCCCTACAGGCCCCGGGCCGCGCGCAGCCTCCAGGACCTGATGAACATGGTCGCCGAGCTGCGCACGCGCGGGATCGGGTTCACCTCGCCGCACGAGAGGCTCGACACCCTCACCCCCGGCGGCCGGCGGCCGGCGGCCGGCTGATCTTCCACGTCTTCGCGCGGTTGCGGAGTTCATCCGGGAGCTGATCGTGCGGGGCACCAGCGAGGGCCTGGCCGCAGCCCGGGCCGGCGGCGGCGTCGGCGGCCGGCCCACCCGTCGTCACCGAGCAGCTGCTGCGCGCCGCCCGCGATCGCCCATCCTGCCCGCCCCGGTCATCAAGCTCGCGCCCCCGGTGCCGCACCGTCCCTCTGTCCGCCGGCTCCAGGAAGAAGCAGGGGCGATCCTGCTGGACAGGTGCCCCAACTCCACTTGTGCGCGGTGAAGACCAACCGTCGCTGTTGCCTTCGCCACGGGGCCATCCTTCGCCCGAGTGGTCGTGCGCCAGCTGCTTCGGGTGCCCGCGATGCGCAGAGGTTGCCGCGCGGAGCATCCCTGCGCCGCGCACGGTATGGGCGCCCTCGACACCGGTAGCGCTCGCCTGGGCGATGCGGTCTACCCGGGCTCCATCAAGGTCTCTTCTGGATAATCCGTCTCGGATCGAATTGCTCTAGCCTGGCAGGCATGACCGCCATGACGCCCGCGCGCACCGAACCGGACCTGTCGTTCCTCCTCGACCACACCAGCCACGTCCTGCGGAGCAAGATGTCCGCCGCCCTCGCCGAGATCGGCCTGACCGCTCGAATGCACTGCGTGCTCGTCCACGCCCTGGAGGAGGAGCGCACTCAGATCCAGCTCGCCGAGATCGGCGACATGGACAAGACCACGATGGTGGTGACGGTAGACGCCCTGGAGGAGGCGGGTCTGGCCGAGCGCCGCCCTTCCAGTACGGACCGGCGGGCCCGGATCATCGCCGTCACCGACGAGGGCGCCCGCGTCGCCGGGCAGAGTCAGAAGATCGTCGACCGCGTGCATCGCGACGCCCTGGCCACGCTTCCCGGCGGGGACAGGGCGGCCCTGCTGCGGGCTCTGAAGCGTCTGGTCGGCGACGGCCTGTCGACCCCTGTCGAGGCCCCGCGCACCGCCCGCCGGGCGCGCCAGTCAAGGTAAGCGGGAAGCGAGGCACAAAAGTAAGACCGAAAAAAATAGTCTGCAACAAAACCATCTGCTACGGTCCCTCCTGTTGCCCCAACTGACAGGAGAGACCGCATGTTTGCCGCATCCGGCTCCGCGCCATCACCCGCCGCCCCGCGCTCACGCCGGCTCGCCCTCGGAGTCGTCGCCACCGGGATACTGATGATCATCCTCGACGGCTCCATCGTCACCGTGGCGATGCCGGCCATCCAGAACGACTTGGGGTTCACCCCCGCCGGCCTCAGCTGGGTCGTCAATGCCTACCTCATCGCATTCGGCAGTCTGCTCCTGCTGGCCGGCCGGCTCGGCGACCTGATCGGCCGCAGGCGCATGTTCCTGGCCGGCACCGCCGTCTTCACCGCCGCCTCGCTGCTGGCCGGCGTGGCCACCTCGCCCGCCGTACTGATCGCCGCCCGCTTCCTCCAGGGCATCGGCAGCGCGATGGCCTCCGCCGTCAGCCTGGGCATCCTCGTGACGCTGTTCACCGAGCCCAGGGAGCGCGCCAGGGCCATCGCCGTCTTCAGTTTCACCGGCGCGGCGGGCGCGTCCATCGGCCAGGTCCTCGGCGGCGTACTCACCGACGCTCTCAACTGGCACTGGATCTTCTTCATCAACCTGCCGATCGGCATCGCCGTCCTCGCGATCGCCGTACGCGTCCTGCCCGGTGACGTCGGTTTGGGCCTCAAAGCGGGCGCGGACGTATGCGGCGCGGTACTGGTCACCGCAGGCCTCATGCTCAGCATCTACACCGTCGTCAAGGTCGAGGAGTACGGCTGGACCTCGGGCCGCACCCTCGGCCTCGGCGCCCTCGCCGCCGTACTGCTCACCGCGTTCCTCGTCCGTCAGGCCACCGCGAAGAACCCCCTGATGCCGCTGCGGATCTTCCGCTCGCGCAGCGTCTCCGCCGCCAACCTGGTCCAGATCCTTATGGTCGCCGCGCTCTTCTCCTTCCAGATCCTCGTCGCCCTGTACCTCCAGAAGGTGCTCGGATACGGCGCCGCCGAGACCGGCCTCGCGATGCTCCCGGCAGCCGCAGTCATCGGTGCCGTCTCCCTGGGAGTCTCCGCCCGCCTCAACGCCCGCTTCGGTGAGCGCAACGTCCTGCTGGCGGGCATCGTGCTCCTCATCGGCGTCCTCGGCCTTCTCACCCGTGTCCCTGTGCAGGCCGGTTACGCCGTCGACCTCCTCCCGGTCATGCTGCTCGCCGCGGGCTTCGGCCTCGCGCTGCCGGCGCTGACCACACTCGGTATGTCCGGCGCGAACGAGGAGGACGCCGGTCTCGCGTCCGGCCTGTTCAACACCACCCAGCAGATCGGCATGGCCCTCGGCGTCGCGGTTCTGTCCACCCTGGCCGCCTCCCGCACCGAGAGCCTCGCGGCGGCCGAGGCGCTGACCGGCGGCTACCGGCTCGCCTTCGCGGTGGGCGCGGGGCTCCTCGTCATCGCCTTCGCCGTCGCCCTCACGATGCTGCGCCGCCCCGAGCGCCAGGCCGCCGAGGAGCCGCCCGCCGACACACAGGCTCCCGCCCACGCCGCAGCCGCCTGACCCGCCCTCCAACCCATCACCACCACGGAAAGGCTGATCCCCATGAGCGAGAACACCGCCACCGAAACCACCACCGGCACCACCGAGAACGACGGCCCGTCCCCCCGGGTGCTCACCGATCAGGAGCTCTCCGAGCTGCTGCGGCAGCAGCAGTTCGGCGTACTCGCGAGCGTCAGGAGCACCGGCCACCCGCACCTGTCGACCGTCCTCTACGACTGGAACGCCGAGGAGCGCGTACTGCGCGTCTCCTCCACCGCCGACCGCCTCAAGGTCCGCCAGCTGCGCCGCGACCCGCACACCTCACTGCACGTCAGCGGTCCGGACGTCTGGTCGTTCGCCGTGGCGGAGGGCGAGGCGGAGATAGTGGACCCGGCCGACGAGGCGGCCCCCGGCGAGCAGCCGCTGCCCGACCGGCGCGTGGTGATCCTGATCCGGGTATCCCGCCTGTACGGGACCGCACTGGACATCCCCTCCCAGGACTGAGATAGCAGTACGTACGCCGGATCGCGGAGGAATCGACGCAGCCCAGGGCGGAGCGGGGCTGGATCACGTCGCATGACTTCCCTCCCCACCCCGACGACCGACGCCGTACCGGCCACGTAGGCCGCGGCCTTGATCTGGTTACCGCCGGGGCCCGTCCTGCCTCACGCGCGGCGCGCCGCGCGCGAGCGATCGACTCTGACGCCCTGGCCTTCCCGGCGGCCCGGCCCCATCAGGGGCGGATTCCACAGGCCGGGCCGCCAGGATGTCCGATCCGATTGTCAGGCGCGGCAGCGCAGCATCTCGAACGCCGGGTTGGCCCGGTAGTCCGCCCAGTAGGCGTCGCCGTACGCGGCGATCCCGGCCGGCGACACCGTGGTCGGGACCCATGTGATCTCGCTGAACCCGACCTTCGCGAGGCAGGTCTCGAACACCTCGCGAGGCGCCAGCCCCGAGGTGAAGGTGATCGGCGCCTCCTCCAGCAACGCGGTGGTCCTCACCCGGGGTCCGATGCCGCACTCTTCGCCGGTCAGCTCCGTGAGGAACCCGTAGGGGCGCGGCGACGGGCCGGAGAAGTCGTAGTCCGGCGTCTGGTGGAGCATGAGGAACTCTCCGCCGCTCCTCAGGCTCTCGTGGACCTTGCGGCACAGGTGCTCGAACTGGGCGACGGTGTCCGCGTAGTTGAGCAACATCACCGCGGTCGCCAGGTCGAACCGCTCCCCCGCCGGCGACAGGTCGGCCACATCGCCGACCTGGTAGCGCACACCCAGCGGCTGGGCCTGCTCGAACCCTTCCGCGGCACGGATCATCTCGCCGGAGATGTCGACGCCGAGGACGTCGGCCGCGCCGCGCCGCTTCAGCTCACGGCTGTAGAAGCCGGTACCGCAGGCCAGGTCGATCACCTTCTTTCCGGTGACCTCGCCGACCATGCCGAGGAAGCTGGGCGCTTCCACGTACCGGGCCAGCGGCAGGGCCTTGAAGCCCTCGAACGCCTCACCGATCTCGTCGTACGTCTGCTGCGCACTCATCGCGTACTCCTCCCGTTGTGGTGTCCTCGCCCGGACACCCGGCAGTCTCTCCATACGCGGCAGCGGGCCCGTACTGGCAGAAGCCACAAAGATCGAATGGTCGGCGTCTCGGGTCACACGAACGCGACGTCGGCGGGCAGGGGGGATCTCTGCGCCGAGACGGGCGCATGACCGCAGGACCGAGAGGCTGGTCCGCCTCGGTGCGGTGGCTGTCGGCGTGGCGCTCGGTGCTCTGCCGGGAGCCCAGGCGCATCCCATCGGTGCGAGCCGGCCCCTGTGGCTCAGGGCTCAGGCGTCGCCGCCGGTGTCGATCACGCAGAAGCGGTTACCGTCGGGGTCGGCCAGCACCACGAAGTCCGCGTTCGCGGGGTAGCTGTCCCACTCGATCCGCCGCGCCCCGAGGGACACCAGCCGCTCCACCTCCGCCGCCTGGTCGGCCGCGTCTCCCGCGTACAGATCCAGGTGGATCCGCGGATGGTCCTGGACCGGTGTCTCGCTGCGGCCGAGCGAGAGTTGGGGCCCGGTCCCCCGCGCCGGGATCAGGACCACCCAGTCGACTTCCATCGCGTCCCGCGGCACGTAGTCCAGGGCCTTCGTCCAGAACGTCGCGGCGCGGCGTACGTCCGAGACCCCCATCACGACCGATCCGATGCGCAGCATGCCACGAGTCAATCAGACGGCTCCCGCGCGGGCGCCGAGCAACAGCCTGCCGGCCAGTCTGCGGCCCCGGTCCCGGGCCCCCGAAAACTTCCTGAGAATAATCCCGCCCGAGAGGTATCAGGTGCCGAAGAGGGGGCAGACGGACTGTCGACCCGAGCTCGCGGCCTCTCCCCCCTGGCCGCTCGGGCTCCTCGGCCCCACCGGCCCCCCCCCTGCCGGTGGGGCCGCTTTCTGCTATTTGACCGATCCCGCCATCACTCCCTGGACGAAGTGCCGCTGGAAGGCGAAGAACACCACCAGCGGGACCACGACCGAGAGGAAGGCTCCTGGCGCCAGGACGCCGATGTTGCTGCCGAACTGCCTCATCTCGGACTGGAGGGCGACCGTCAGCGGCTGGGACTCGCTGTCCGCGAAGAGCAGCGCGACCAGCATGTCGTTCCAGACCCAGAGGAACTGGAAGATCGCCAGGCTGGCCAGGGCCGGCCGGCCGAGCGGCAGGATCAGTCGGGTGAAGATCCGCCATTCACCGCCGCCGTCCATCCGCGCCGCTTCCAGCATTTCGCGGGGGATCTCCGCAAAGTAGTTGCGCAGCAGGAAGATCGCGAACGGGAGACCGTAGGCGACGTGGAAGAGGATCACGCCCGGGATGGTGCCGAAGAGTCCGATCGCGCCGAACAGCTTGGCGACCGGCAGCAGTCCGATCTGGACCGGCACCACGAGGAGTCCGACGACGACCAGGAAGATCGCGTTGCGGCCGGGGAACTCCAGCCAGGCGAAGGCGTATCCGGCCAGTGCGGCGACGATGACGACCAGTGCGGTGGTCGGCACCGAGATCAGCACGGTGTTCCAGAAAGCCTGGGTGATCCCGGAATCCGCGAACAGGGCCGTGTAGTTGTCGAGGGACAGCTGGCCGGGGTCGGTCAGAGCCGTCCACCAGCCCTTGGCCGCGTTGTCGCCGTCGGATCGCATCGACGACAGGAACAGCCCGGCCAGCGGGGTGATCCAGATGAGAGCGACGATGATCAGGACGCCTTGGACAACTCCGTTGCCCAGCAGGCCGGTGAGCCTGCCGATGCTGCGTCGGCGGGGGGTTGCGGCCCGGGTGGGCTCGGGGGCCGGGGTCTTGGCCGGCGGCGGGGACGGCCGGCGCTCGATGGTGCTGTGGCCGCTCATGCTCCGCTCCTTCGGAAGCGCCGGACGTTGAAGATCATGGCCGGGACGACAAGCAGCAGAAGGAGGACGCTGATGGCGCTGCCGAGCCCCTGGTTGTTGCCGCCGCCGAAGGAGACCAGCCACATCCGGGTCGCCAGCACATTGGCCTCTTCCTGCACGGGTCCCGGCGCGATGATGTAGACGAGGTCGAAGACCTTCATCACGTTGATGACCAGGGTCACGAAGACGACCGTGAGGACCGGAGCGAGCAGCGGGACCGTGATCCTGCGGAAGATCTGCCACTCGTTGGCGCCGTCCATCCGGGCCGCCTCCAGTGCGTCCCGTGGCAGCGCGGCGAGTCCCGCGCCGATCAGCACCATCGAGAAGCCGGTCCAGATCCACAGATAGGCGCCGATGATCGCCGGGGTGACCAGTGTGGGTCCGAGCCAGGAGATGCCCTGGTAGGGAGCGGCGAAGTTCTCCGCGGGGAGACGGACGGTGTACGAACCGCCCTTCAGGCCCGTGAAGGTGAAGGATCCGTCGGCGGCGGTGGTGGACTGCGCGACCACCTTTCCGTCCCGTACGGCCTCGACCGACATGCCCGGCAGGCCCTTCTCGGCGGGGTCGACCTTGCCCGGGCTGCCGCCGCCTCCGGGCGTGAAGTCGTGGTAGACCACGCCGCTGAGTTCGTCCGCGGCGGGTGCCGCGGGGCCGGCGGACCGTGCGGGCTCCGCCTCGGCCGGCATCTTGTCGGGTGCGACACCGACGAATCCCAGGGTGACGGACGTGCCGGGGGCGACCGCGTCGGCCGTACGGTACGAGCCGCCCTTGTCGGCGGCGAGGCCGAACCCTTGCCGGGCCCGTGCCGTCGGATAGGCGGACCGGTCGTCGAAGGCGTCGTGGACGCCGACGGCGACGGCGTTGAGTACGCCCTTGTTCGGGTCCTCCTCGTAGGCGAGGCGGAAGATGATGCCGGCCGCCAGGAACGAGACCGCCATGGGAAGGAAGAGGACGAGCTTGAAGGCGGTCGCCCAGCGCACCTTCTCGGTGAGCACGGCGAGGACGAGCCCGAGGCCGGTCAGCAGCACCGGGGCCACGACGACCCAGATGGTGCTGTTGCGGATGGCCTTGAGGGTGGCCGGGTCGCTGAATATCTCGGCGTAGTTCTGACCGCCGACGAAGCGGTCACCACTGGCGTCGAAGAGGCTGCGGCCGGCGGAGAACAGCACCGGGTAGACGACGAGTGCACCGAGCAGCAGCAGCGCGGGAAGGACGAACACCACAGCGATGTTGCGCTTCTTGAGCTGGGCGCGGCGCCGTGGGTTCGCGGCGCGGGCGGATGCGAGGACAGCCATGATCGCTGCCTCAGCCCTTGTACGCCTTGGCGGCCGCGGCTTCGAGCCGCGCCGCGGTGGCCTTGGGGTCGGAGGGGTCGCGCAGGAAGTCCTGGAGGAGCTTCCACTCCCCTGTGCCCTTGGTCCCGCCGAAGGCGGCCGGGGCCTGGTCGGACATGTCGAAGCGGACCGAGTCACCGGCCTGGATAAGCGACTTGGCGGTGGCGCGTGTCGTGTCGTCTCCGTACGAGGCGAAGTCGACGTCCTTGTTGGGTGACAGGAAGCCGCCGGCGCCGGCCCACACGGAAGCCGCTTCGGGAGTCGCCAGGAACTCCAGCAGCTGGTGCGCCGCCTTCTGGTTCTTGCCGTCCTTGAGCACGACGGCGGCGTCACCGCCACTGACCACGGGCGCTTTGCCACTGTCGACGGCGGGAAACGGGAAGAACTTGGCGTCCTCGCCGAGCTTCTTGCCGAAGTCGTCCTTGGCCATGCCGCCGACGAAGTCGCCCTCGTAGACCATGCCGGCCTTCGGCTCGGGGCCGAAGACCTGCTCGACGGAGCCGGGGAAGTCGGTGCGCAGTGCTCCGGCCGCGCCTCCGGCGACGAGCTGCTTGTCCTTGAACACCTCGCCGAGCGTGGTGAGGGCCTTGACGACGCTGGGGTCGGTCCAGGGCAGGGTGTGGGCGGCGAGCTGGTCGTACTTCTCGGGTCCTGCCTGGGAGAGGTAGATGTTCTCGAACCAGTCGGTGAGGGTCCAGCCGTCCTCGCCGGCGACGGAGAAGCCCGGGAGGCCGGAGTCGGCGATCGTGCGGCCGGTCTTCACCATCTCGGCGTAGCTCTTGGGCTCCGCGACGCCGGCCTGTTCGAAGGCGCTCGGGCTGTACCAGACGGTCGACTTGTGCGCGGCCTTGAAGTAGAGGCCGTAGTAGGTCTTGTCGACCGTCCCGTACTCCTTCCAGACCGAGGCGAGGTTGGCGGTGGCGGTCGTCGCCGCCTTCTTCGACAGCGGAGCGAGCCAGCCCTCCTTCGCGAACTGCTGGAGCACGCCGACCTGCGGGACCATGGCGACGTCCGGGGCGTTGCCGCCCTCGATCTTGCTGCCGACGAAGGTGGAGACGTTGTCACCGGTGGGCACGAAGACCGTCTTGGCGCCGGTCTCCTCGGTGAAGGCGTCGAGCACCTTGCGGAAGTTCTTCTGCTCGCTGCCCGTCCACACGCCGGCGACGGTCACGGTCTGGCCGTCGAGGGTCTTGCCGCCGCTCGCCGGTCCTGTCGTGCCGCCGCAGGCCGTGGCGCCGACGGCGAGGGTGAGTGCGGCCGAAGCGGCTGCCGCTGTACGGCGGTTGATCGAGGGTCGTCGCATGGTGGTTCCTTCCGAGGGTGGGTGAGGAAGAGGGACGTCAGGCAGTGGGGCAGTCGCCCGTCCACCAGGCGGCGGTCGCTCCGGGGAGCATGCCGTCGGGGCAGGGGCCGCTCGACAGGAGCGGGGTGCCGGGGACCGGCGCGGGCACCGGGTCGGTGCCGAAGTTGACGGCGCAGATCAGTCCGTCGCCGCGGACCATGGCCAGCACCTGCGGCGGCGCGTCGATCCAGCGGAGCGAGCCTTCGCCCAACTGGGGCAGGCCGCGCCGGAGTTGGAGTCCTTCGCGGTAGAGGTGCCAGAAGGAGCGGGTGTCGGCCAGTGCCAGGTCGGTGGCGTGCGCCGCGAACCACTCTGGCTGCGGCAGCCACGGCCGGGCGCCGGCCTCGCCCTGGCTGAAGCCGAACGGGGAGGCGTGGCCGGACCAGGGCAGCGGGACGCGGCAGCCGTCGCGGATGCGGGCCCGGCTGCCGGTGCGGTGGAAGATCGGGTCGGTGAGGACTTCGTCCGGCAGGTCCAGGACCTCGGGGAGGCCGAGTTCCTCGCCCTGGTAGACGTATGCGGCTCCGGGCAGTGCCAGCATCAGCAGGGCGGCTGCGCGGGCGCGGGCGGCGCCGAGTCCGCTGCCCTCGACGCCGGGCTCACCGGCGTACCGGGTGACCGTGCGCACCTGGTCGTGGTTGTTGAGGACCCAGGTGACGGTGGAGCCGGTGCCGGCGATGTCGCGTATCGCCTCGGTGATGGTCTCGCGGAAGGCCCCGGCGTCCCACGGTGCGCTGAGGAGGTCGAAGAAGAACGCCTGGTGGAGTTCGTCGGGGCGCACGTACTCGGCGTGTTCGCGTGCCGTCGGCACGGAGACCTCGCCGACGAGCAGCCGTTCGTTGCCGTCGCGGGCGGCGTACTCCTCGCACACCGATCGCCAGCGGCGCCACACCTGGTGGACCTCGGGCTGGTTCCAGGCGAGCGGGTTGACCGAGTCGCGGGAGCGTTCGTCCGCCTCGGGGTCGCCGGAGTCGGGGAGTTCGGGGTGCTTGTAGAGGCCGGCGGCGACGTCGATACGGAAGCCGTCGACGCCGCGGTCGAGCCAGAAGCGGAGCACGTCCTCGAAGGAGTCGCCGACTTCGGGGTTGCGCCAGTTCAGATCCGGCTGCTGCGGGGTGAACAGATGCAGGTACCACTGTCCCGGGGTGCCGTCGGGCTCGGTGATCCGGCTCCAGGCGGAACCGCCGAACATCGCGCGCCAGTTGTTGGGGGGCTCCTCGCCCCGCGGGCCGCGTCCGTCGGCGAAGTGGAAGCGGCTGCGGGCGCGGCTGCCGGGTCCGGCGGTGAGGGCCTCGCGGAACCACGGGTGCTCACTGGAGCAGTGGTTGGGGACGATGTCGAGCAGGAGCTTGAGCCCGAGCCGCCGGGCGTCGCCCATCAGCAGGTCGAATTCGGCGAGGTCGCCGTAGACCGGGTCCACGTCACGGTAGTCGGCGACGTCGTAGCCGTGGTCGTGCTGCGGCGAGGGGTAGAAGGGGCTGAGCCAGATGCCGTCGACGCCGAGCTTGCGCAGGTACGGCAGTCCGGCGCGGACGCCGGCGAGGTCGCCGATGCCGTCCCCGGTGCTGTCGAGGAAGCTGCGGACGTAGACCTGGTAGATCACCGCGTCGCGCCACCATGCGGCGGTCGTGCGGGACGTGCGGCCTGGGGCGGCCGGAAGGGTGGTGAGCATCTCGCGTCGACCTGTTCCTGCTGGATGCGAGTGCGCCCCGGATCGGGTGCGCTGTGATGCCTGCATGTTAAGTAGCGATGACGGCAGGGTGTCAACGAAGTCGCCTAAACCAGCCCGATTATGCCCGACTATCTCCGCATTACAAAGAACGCTCGTTACATAACATGTAAGTAGTGAGCCGTTCAGAGGGGCAGAGAGGGATTACTGTCCGCGGGCGATGGAACCCAGTTCGCGGGACAGTCGCACCGTGGCCTGTCCGGGCGTCTGCCGCAGCGCCATGACGTCCTGCACGACGGCCTGCACCGCGAGGCTCACCTGGTCGTACCGCGGACTCTTGGGACGCGGCTCGGCCGCCAGCACGCTCTGCCGCAGCGTGGGCAGATACGGGTACGCCCGGATCAGCGCGGGATCCTCGTACAGGTCCGCGCGCACCGGCGGCAGCGAGCCCTCCGTGAGCACCTGACGCTGAACGCGCTCACTGGTCAGATAGGTGATCAGGTCGGCGGCGGACTCCGGATGGCGCGAGTGACTGCTCACGGCGAGATTGGAGCCGCCGAGCACACTGGTGCCGGGACCGTCCGGACCGGGCAGCGGTACCGCGCCGAACTTCCCCGCCACTTGGGACCCGGGGGCGTTGGCCTCCGAATGGACATAGGGCCAGTTCCGCAGGAAGAGCAGTCGGCCGTCCTGGAAGGCCTGCCGGGACTCCTCCTCCTTGTAGTGACGGGCCTCGGGGGAGATCCACCCCTCCCGCACCCCGCTCGCCAGGAACTCCAGCCCGTCGCGGGCCGCCGCCGAGTCCACCGTGACCCGGGCGCCGTCGTCGCGGAGGATCGAACCGCCCGCCGAGTGGACCGCTTCGGTCGCGTTCACCGTCAGTCCCTCATACGGAAGGAACTGGCCCGCATAGCCGTCCAGGCCGTACCGGGGGGCGAGAGTCCTGGCCTGCCGGGCGAGCTCCGCCCAGGTGCAGGGCGGCTGTTCACCCGCTTGCTCCAGGATGTCCTTGCGGTAGTACAGCAATCCGGCATTGGTGACATACGGGACCGCATACAGGCGGCCATCGAAGGTGGCCGTGTCGACCACCGGCGCAAGGAAGCTGTCCAGCGGAAACCCGTCCCGCTCCAGCGGAGAGATCCATCCCGCGGCGGCGAACTCCGAGGTCCACGCGACATCGATGTTGAGCACGTCGAAACGGTCGCTGCCGGAGCGCAGTTCGCTGGTCATCTGCGCCCGGGTCTCGTCCGCCGAGTCCGGCAGCTCGACCAGGGACACCCGCTCCCGCGGATGCCGGCTGTTCCAGTCGTCGAGCAGCGGACCGAGGTACTCGGTCAGATCGCCCGCCGTCACCAGCGTCATGGGACCGCGGCCGTCACCCGCCGGGCCGGCCCGGCTGCCGAAACCCGCGTAACCGGCGAGCAGCACGGCGAGTACGAGGAGCCCCCTACCCGCGGCATGCATCCACCGCATAGGTTCCTCCCGGTACACCGATCCGGCCACGACGCCGTCCAATGTGGCCTATGTATACCCGTTAGGCATGGGCGATACTAGACGTCCAGGCAGACAAGGCGGGTGGCACGAACCACACCCCGCGTCCGAGCAACAAGAGACTACGGACCTCGGAGGGAGGGAGCGCGTGCGGCTGCCGCTCCTGGCTCTCCTCACCCGTGGCCCGGCGCACGGTTACGAGCTCAAGCAGGACCTTGAGAAGCTCCTTGGCGCCGCGTACCCTCAGCCGAACGTCGGCCAGATCTATGTCACCCTGGGGCGGCTGGAAAAGGCCGGTCTGATCGCCGGCGAGGACGTCGAGCAGGCCGGCAGGCCCAACAAGCGCACCTACCGGCTCACCGATGCCGGACACGAGGCCGTACTGGCCTGGTTCGAGGAGACCACCGACGAGCCGAGGGTCCGGGACGAGTTCTTCATGAAGATCGCCCTTGCCCCGGAGTCCGGACTGGCCGACCCGATCGTGCTGATCAACAAACAGCGTCGGCAGTATCTGAACACCATGCGGGACCTGTCGAAGCTCGCGGCGGCCGAGGACCGGGACAACCGGGTCTCCCAGCTGCTGATCGAAGGCGCGATGCTGCATCTGCAGGCCGACCTCGACTGGCTCGAACGCTGTCAGGAGGAGCTGGAATGAGCGACGACGCCACTCCCGCCGAGCCGGGCACGCCCGGCGAGCGGGGCGTCGTACCGATCGTGCGCGCCGAGGGCCTGACCAAGACCCACCACGGCGAAGGCGCCCCGGTACCGGCCGTGCGCGGGGTGGATCTCGTGGTCCAGCCCGGAGAGTTCGTCGCCGTCACCGGGCCCTCCGGCGCGGGCAAGTCCACCCTGCTCCATCTCATCGGCGGACTTCAGCGGCCGGACAGCGGAAGTCTCTGGCTCGACGGACGCCAGGTGGACGGCTACCGCGAAGCCCGCTGGGCGATGCTGCGCCGGCGCAGCATCGGCATCGTCTTCCAGTTCTTCAATCTGGTCTCCGACCTCACGGTCGCCGACAACGTGGAACTGCCCGCCCTGCTCGCGGGCGCCTCGCCCAGGGCCGCCCGCAAGAGCCGGGCGGAACTGCTCGGCGAACTCGGCCTCGAAGGCCGGGAACGGTCCATGCCCGGCGAACTGTCCGGCGGTGAGCAGCAGCGAGTGGCCCTCGCCCGGGCACTGGTGAACCATCCGGCGCTGCTGCTCGCCGACGAACCGGCGGGCAGCCTGGACAGCAAGGGCACCCGCGAGGTGCTACGGCTCCTCTCGCGCTTCCACCAGCGTGGCCAGACGATTCTGCTGGTCACGCATGACGCCCGGATGGCCAGCGCGGCCGACCGGGTCATCAGCTTCTTCGACGGGCGCATAGCCGACGACGCGGCACTCGGGGCGGGGTCCCGCGCCACGGGAGCCGGAGTCTCCGGTGTGCTCGAACTCAAGGAGTGAGCGTGCGGGCCACACTTCGCTGGGCGCACGCCGATCTGCGGGCCCATCGCGGGCAGTCGGTCTTCGTCGTGCTCGCCAGCGCCGGGATCATCGGTTCGCTGCTGCTCGCCGTGGCCCTGTTCAGCTATGCGGCCAACCCCTGGCAGCGGATCTTCACCCAGTCCGACGGTGCCCATGTCTGGCTCCACACCCGGGCCGCGGCGGACACCGACGCCCTGTCCGGACTGTCCGACCTCGAAGGCGTCGCCGGGGTCTCGGGCCCGTATCGCACCGGGAAGGCGACGCTGGAGTCCCGAGGTGTACGGGCGAGTGTGTCCCTGCGCGCGACCGGGCCCCGGCCTCCCGATGTCGCCCGGCCGCTGGTCACCGGAGGCCACTGGCTCAAGGCCGGGGCGGGCGGTGTGGTGCTGGAGAGTTCCGTCGCCCGTGTCCTGTGGGCGGAGCCGGGTGACAGCCTGACCGTGAAGGGGCCGGACGGCGCCTCGCACACGCTGCGGGTCGCCGGGGTGGCCGAGGCCGCGGAACCTCGCTACCGGCCCGGGGGCGAACCCGGCGTCGGCTGGGTGCTGCCCGGCACGCTCGACCAGGTCGCCCCGCGCAGCACCTCGCAGAGCGTGGGACTGCGGCTGCACGACCCCGCCGATCTCGACTTCACCGTCCAGCAGGCCGTGACGCTGCTCGGCGCCGACCGGGTCGCCGAAGTGACGAAGTGGCAGCAGGCGCGGGCCGAGGCAGGCAGCGACGACCGGCTGCTCGGGCAGCTGTTCGCGGTGTTCGGACTGGGTGCTCTGCTGGCCGCCGCTCTCGCCGCGTCCGGGGCGATCGGCGCACGGATCCGGAGTCAGCTGCGGGACATCTCCATCCTCAAGGCGATCGGTTTCACCCCGGGCCAGGTGGTCCGCGGCTTCCTGCTCCAGCACCTCGCGTTCGCCCTGCTCGGTGTCGCTCTGGGCACCGCCGCGATCGCCCTGCTGGGCTCCCGGATACCCGGCCGGATCGGTGAGGCGGCCGGAGTCTGGCAGGACCTGCCGGGGCACACGGCCCTGATGATCGGGGTCCCGAGCGGCGCGGTCCTGTTGATCGCCGCCGCCACCACGCTCGCCGCCTGGCGGGCGGGACGGGTGCCGCCGGTACCGATGGCACGGTCCGCGCTTCCGTCGGCCTCGCCCATGACGGGTCTCGGCCGACGGGCTCTCGGCCTGCGGGTGCCGCCCGCTCTGGTGCTCGGGTGGCGGGCCGCGTTCCCCCGGCGCGCACGCACCCTGCTGACGGTGGCCCGTCTCGCGCTCCCGCTGCTGCTGATCACGGTGGCCCTGGTCGCCTGGACCACGCTGGACGTGTTCCGCAGCCGGCCCGCCGACATGGGCGTACCCGCGGCGCTGACCGTACGGGCCGAACAGTCCGGCAGCCCGTCCGGGCAGCAGCTGGACCGCGCACTCGCCGCGCCGCCGGCCGTCGCCGCCGTCCATCCCGGAGTGGAGGTCGCCGCCCTCGTACCGGGGCAGACCGGCACCATCACCCTGCGCGGTCTCGGCACCGCCCGCTCCCCCTACCCCTTCACGGTGGTCGAGGGACGGGCGGCAGACGGGCCCGACGAAGCCGTCGCCGGACAGGGGCTGCTCGACCTGCTGGACGTCCGGGTCGGTGACTGGGTACGCATGACCGTCGAGGGGCGGCCGCAGATTCTGCACATCGTCGGGCGGAGCATCGAACCCGAGGCGGGCGGCCGGGTGATCTCGACGACGGTGGACACCCTGGCCGAACGCGACCCCGCGGTGCGGCCCGACTTCTACCATCTCGTGTTGCGCCCCGGCGCCGACCCGCGTGCCGTGAGCGACTCGCTCGCCGCGGCGGCCGGCGGTGCCCTGGAGATCCGCGAGACACCGAATCCGGCGGACCGGCTGGAGCCGGCCCGGGGCGTGATCGCGACGCTGATCGGTGTGCTGGCCCTGATCGGGCTCACCGAGCTGCTGACGGTCATCGGCACAGGTGTACGCGACCGCGGCCGCGATCTGCTGGCGCTCAAGGCGATCGGGCTCACGCCGCGCCAGATCAGCGCGGCTATCGTGACGGCCGCCGGGTTCACGGCGCTACTGGCCGCCGCGCTGGGCACCGGGCTCGGCGTGCTGTCGGGCAGCTGGCTGGTCGACATCCAGGGCCGCTCCAGCGGTATGGGCGCGGGCATCGCCCATGCCCCGCCCGCGCTGCTGCTCGCCTCGGTGGCCGCCGGGGCGGTGCTGGGTGCCGTCGCCGCAGCGGCGCTTCCTGCCACCAGGGCGGCGCGCCGGCGACTGGCGGACTCCCTGGCCGAGACGCTCTGAGGCGCACCTCTCTGCCGTGACGCGCAGTTGGGTCGGACTTGGCTCGGAGTTGTCCCACTCCGTGATCCAACTCCGTGCTTTCATACGGCAGTCAGCGGGAAAGACTCATGTTCCTCGGGGGAACGGGAGAGGGGCCTGCTCATGTCGACGGGGGATCCACAGAACCGCATTCCGGCCTATCCGGGCGTCGAACGCTTCATCGACGCCTTCGACAAGCTGGTGGTGCAGCCGCGGCGCAGCCGCAGCAGAGTGCCGGTCGTCCTGCTCAGCGAGCCGGGAGAAGGAAGCGCCGGGCGACGGATCGTCGCCGGGCTGCGGTCCCGGATGCGGGGCCGCAGCGAAGTCCTCGCACCGCACGCGTACATTCCGCAGATCCCGGACGGGGCGGATCCGCCGCCGCTCGAACTCTTCGAGCATCTGACCCTTCAGCTCGCCGAGACGATGCCGCCCGGCACCGGCGAACTGCGGCTGCACAGCTACCGGTTACTCCGTTCCGTCGTGACCGCCCCGGCCATCGAGGGCCTGATGGAGCGGCGCCACGCCGAACTGCGCAACCACTGCTACGCGGAGCATCGCAACTGGTCCCGCACCGCGCAGACCCTGTGGTGGCTCGGCGGCCGTGACCAGGCGAGCGGCGGCACCCTCCTCGAACTGCTGTGGAACTTCATCGCCGGCCCGCTCTTCCAGCGGCTGCCGCGCGCCCTCTACAGCTGGCGCGCCAACCGCCGCATGCTCGGCCGGGCCCGCAGCCGCAGCTGGTACGCGGAGTGGGTACGGCGCCAGCACGGCAGCCCGCCCACCGACTTCTTCCGCTCCGCCCTCGATCTCGTGCACGGTGAACCGGCGACGGAGCCTGAGCGGATGGACCGGGTACTGATGCACGCCCTGCTCGCCGATCTCGACCAGGCGTGCCGTTCCCGGATGTTCAACCCCTGGCGGCGCCGGCGCACCACCCGTTTCGTGCTGCTCTTCGACGAGGCGGGTCCCGCCGACTCGCGCGTCCAGCGTTTCCTGCGGGAGTTGCGCTCCGCGATGGAGGACCTGCGCTGCACCTCGGTGTTCGCCGTCGCGGGCGGCGTGCGCTCGCTCGCCTCGCGCATCCCCGACATCGACGCCACCGGTCTCGCGCATGCCGGCGCGGAGCTGATCAACATCGAGCGCCGCGGGATGACACCGGGGCAGCCGACGGGCATCGTCGTCCCGGTGACGGAGGTCCCCGAGGACGATCAGGCGGCGGTCTACTGGCTGGGCCGCTGGCCGACGCTGGTCACGCCCTCACCGCGCTGGGGCCCGGGAGCGGAGGTGGCCGGTGTTCTCGGCGTCGGCACCCTGGCACTCGCGGTCGCGGCCGCTCTGGTCCTCGTACCGGATGTCCGGGGCGGCGACAACGACGATCCGTGCCAGGGCTCCACATTCCTCGGCACGGACGGACAGTGCGTGGGTGTCGCCGAGGGAGCGGCGGGCTTCGGAAGCGGGCCCAGCGAACAAGCCGTACGGGCCGTCCTTCAGCAGATCGAGCGGCAGAACGGCGAGGTCGACACCGCGCTCGCGGGCAGGCGCGCCGACGACCGCCGCCCCGGCCGCCGTACCGTCGTCTACTTCGGTCCGCTCACCGGCGGCAAGGACGCCGAGGATCCGGTGCGCGGCGGCACCCTGGCCGAGCTGCGCGGAATCGCGCTGGCACAGCAGCACATCAACGCCCAGGCGTTGCGGTCGGGCGAACGCGTACCGCTGCGGGTGCTGGCCGCCAATGCCGGCGACCGGTTCAAGGACGCACCCGCCGTCGCCGAGCGGATCGCGGAACTCGCGGCGCGGGACCCCTCCATCGCGGGTGTCGTCGGCTTCGGGCAGAGCCGTCGCAAGACCTACGACGCGATACGCGTTCTCGACAAGGCCGGCATCCCGATGGTCGGCACCTCGGGCACGGCCGACGAACTCCTGCGCCAGGGCGAGCACTACTACCAGACGGCACCCACCGATTCCCGGGCGGCTGAACTGATGGCCGTGTTCGCCAAGAGCGCGGCCATGACAGGCGGACGGACGGCCGTGCGGGTCAGCCTCGTCGCGGACGCGACCGACGCCTACAGCAACAGCCTTGCCGCCTCCTTCCGTTCCTCCTACGGCCCGGCCCGCACCGACGTGCTCCTCTACACCCCGAACGACGCCCCGGAACCGGAGCCCGTGCCGGGTGCGGTCAGCGGCCGGCCGGTGCCCACCGTGGAGGACCTGGCCCGTGAGGTCTGCCGCGCGGTCCAGAAGGAACCGCGGACGGCGGTGGTGTGGTCGGCGCGCGCCAGTCAGTTCCAGCTGTTCCTCGCGGAGATCTCCCGGTTCTCCGGCGACTGCCCGAAGATCAGCGTGCTCGGCGGTGACGACGTCACCAATGCCCTGACCGAACAGCAGCGCCCCTGGGACGACTTCAAGGGCCTCACCCTCTTCTACGCTTCGCACGGCTACGCGCCCACACTGGCGAAACAGAGCCCGGAGGCCGCGGCCTTCCTCGCCGCGTACGACCGCGCCTACAGCACCGACCGCACGCCCAGCACCAAGGCGATGCGCGAGGACGGCCATGTCGCGCTCGCCTGGGACGCGCTGCGGTATCTCGCCGAAGGCATCGACCAGGCGTGGCGCACCACCGGCAGTCACGACGACCGCCTCGACCGCGGACTGCTGCAAGGGGTGCTCTACCAGGGTCTGGGCGGGGGCGGTTTCGACGGCGCGACCGGCCGGATAGACGCCCACGGCGCGGCGGGCGGCGGTCGGGTGACGGAGAACAAGCTGCTCGCGGTGTTGCGGGGCAGCAACGGTCAGCCGGCGACCGAGCTGTTGTGCGGCACGGTGACGCGCGGCGACGAACGCCGGACGTGGGGCCCGAAGGGCAAGGAGTTCCCCTGCCCGCAGAGGTGACCGGTCACGGAGTGCAAGGGGGTGAGCCGGACGGGCTGCTCGGTAGCATCGGGCGATGAACCGTCCTCGGCTGATCGCCACCGACCTCGACGGCACGCTGCTGGGCCCCGGCGGCGTCCTGTCGCCGCGCACGCTCAACGCCCTGCGGGCCGCCGTTTCCGCCGGTACGGAGGTCGTCTTCGTCACGGCCCGGCCGCCCCGCTTCGTCGACATGCTCACCGCCGCGACCGGCCTGGTCGGCACGGCGGTGTGCAGCAACGGAGCCCTCGTCTACGACGTCGCCTCACGGATCGTCCTGGAGACGCGGGCCCTGGCGCTGCCCATCGCCCGCCAGGTGGCCACGGCTCTGGCGGCGGCCGCTCCCGGGCTCGGCTTCGCCCTGGAGACCGGACACCAGATGCTGTACGAGCCGGGGTTCGGGCTGCGCTTCGACGGGGCTGCGGAATTCGAGGTGGCGGTGGCGTCCCTGGTGGACCTGTGGCTGACCGAGGTGCCCGTCACCAAACTGCTCGCCTGGTCGGCACAGCTGGACGCGGACTTCCTGCTGGCCGCGGCGGAGGAGTCGGCGGGCGGGGTCGCGCAGTTCACGCACTCGGGCGGCCGCGGTCTGCTGGAGATCAGCGCGCCCGGCGTGAGCAAGGCGAGCACGCTGTCCGCGCTGTGTGCCGTCCGTGGCATCGACGCGAGCGAGGTCATCGCCTTCGGTGACATGCCGAACGACCTGGCGATCCTCCAGTGGGCGGGCACCGGCTACGCCATGGCCAATGCCCACCCGGCGGTGCTGGCGGCCGTGGGACGGCACACGGCGTCGAACGCGGACGACGGGGTCGCCGTCGTGCTCGAGGAGTTCTTCGGCCGGGCCTGACCGTACGTCGGTTTCCGCTCGGCACAGGCCGGAGCACGTGCTGAGTGCCCCGGTCCGAGCGCCGTCACAGCATCACGTGCTTGACCTGCGTGTAGTCCAGCAGTCCGGACATCGACAGGTCGCTGCCGTACCCCGAGTGCTTGACTCCGCCGTGGGGCATCTCGGACACGGTCGTGCCGTGGGTGTTCACCCAGACGATCCCCGTGTGCAGGGCCCGCGTGGCTCGCATGGCGCGCTCGTGGTCGGCGGTCCACACACTGGCGGCGAGTCCGAACCGTACGTCGTTGGCCAGGCGGAGTGCCTCGTCCTCGTCGGTGAAGCGCTGCACGGTGACGACGGGCCCGAAGATCTCCTCCTGCACGATCTCGTCGCTCTGGCGGACTCCGGCGATCACGGTGGCTTCGAGGAAGTTGCCGGGGCGCCGGAGGCGTGAGCCGCCAGCGACGATCTCGGCATGGGCGGGGAGCCCGTTCAGCAGCCGTTCCACGGAGGCGAGTTGACCGGCGTTGTTGAGCGGTCCGAAGTCGGTTCCCGGGCGCTGTTTCGCGGCGTGGGCCGCGAGGGCGGCCACGAACGCGTCGTACACCCGGGCGTGCACCAGGAGCCGTGTCGGTGCCGTGCAGTCCTGGCCCGCGTTGTAGTACGCGACCGTGGCCAGTTCCGCGGCCGTGGCCTCGATGTCGACGTCGTCGTGCACGATGACCGGCGCGTTGCCGCCGAGCTCCAGGTGGACGCGTTTGAGATCGTCGGCAGCGGCCGCGGCGATCTCCCGGCCCGCTCGGACACTGCCCGTGACGGCGATCATCCGGACGTCGGGGTGGGAGATGAGGGCCCGGCCGGTGTCCCGGTCGCCGCACAGGACGTTCAGGACGCCCGGCGGCAGGTGGTCGGCGGCGATCCGGGCCAGCAGGGCGACGGACGACGGTGTGGTGTCGGCAGGCTTGAGCACGGTGGTGTTGCCCACCGCCAGAGCGGGGGCGATCTTCCACGCGGCCATCATCAGGGGATAGTTCCACGGGGTGATCTGGGCGCAGACACCGATCGGTTCGCGGCGCAGCAGGGAGGTACGGCCCTCGGTGTACTCCCCCGCCGCGGCACCGGGCAGAGCACGCGCGGCTCCCGCGAAGAAGCGGAACGCGTCGACGACCGCCGGGAGTTCGTCGTCGCGGAACAGCTCGGCGGGCTTGCCCGTGTCCCCCACTTCGGCCGCCACCAGGTCGTCCGCGTGTGCCTCCATGGCGTCGGCGATGTGCAACAGGGCGCGCTGCCGTTCGCCCGGGGTGGTCAGGGACCAGCTCTCGTACGCCGCTGCCGCCGCGGCGCAGGCCGCCTGGACGTCGGCCGGTCCGGAGCGCGGGGCACTGCGATGTGTCTCGCCGCCGGCGGGGTCGACGAGACGGGTCACCTCGCCGGACACGGCCGGCAGGTCGGCGCCTCCGATGTGGTTGAGGATCACGGAGTCCTTCTGGGTCTCAGCCACGCCGGAGTGCCTCCTTCGCCGCCGCACGGCCGGTGCGGACCGCGCCTTCCATGTATCCGGCGACCCACTGGTCGGAACCGCAGACGTAGAACGGCGGTTCGTGGGTCGCGTGCAGGGGACCGACGCCCGTGACATCGCCGGGCGTCCATTGCGTGACATAGCCCTGCGTCCAGGGGTCGGTTCCCCACAGGCGCAGGTACGTGGAGACCGGTTGGTGGGCCTCGTCGCCGTAGAGACGGGCGATGTCGCCGAGCAGTTCGCGCTCGCGGGTGTGCGAGGGCATGCCGAGCAGGACGCCGTAACGCTCCGGGGGGATCAGCGCGGAGAGGATTCCGTCGCTCTGCGGCCAGGTGCTGCCGAGGACTCCTTCGCACTCGGACAGCCCGTTGAGATGGCGGCTGCGCCAGAAGGGTTTGTCGTACGCGGCGGTGAACTTGGCCGCGACCGCTTGGCGCTGGCGATGGAGCGAGGCCAGGCGGTCGTCGGAGACACCCGAGACGGTGACCGATCGCAGGGGGCCGACGGGGAGGGCACTGACGACGGCCCCGGCGGTGAGGGTTTCCCCGCCGGCGAGAGCGACCTCGGCCCTGCCCGGTTCCACGGTGACGGACGCGACCGGTGCGCCGAGCCGTATCCGCTCCCCCAGCGCCTCCGCCATGCGCAGGGCCACCGTCGCCGACCCTTCGGCGACACGCAGTCCTTCCCAGTCCTCGTAGTCGTAGTGGTCGCCGTCCCCGCTGCCGGGAACCGCGGCGTTCTTGCGCAGAGCGGCGAGCAGCGAAGTGCGTTCGTAGGAGCCGCTCGCGAGGGCGAGTTGGCCGATCTCCCACAGCCGTACGACTGCGGGGGACGCCCCTTCGCCGCGCAGCCAGTCCGCGACGGACAGCCGGTCCAGCGCGGCCGCTTCGGGGTGGGACCACGGGTCGTCGGGGTCGACGGTCCGGGCGAGGGCGGTGAAGGCGGTGGTGACCCGGCGGTGGCAGGTGTCGTCTTCGCCGGTGAACCAGTGCGGCGGGTCGCCCGCGGAGATGCCTTCCGGCGTGGCCCGCGTCATCGCGCCCGGCTCGGCGACGTAGCTGGGGATCAGGGTGAGACCGAGTTCCGCGGCGAGGGCGAGGTACGCGGTGTGGGCGCGGCCGACCACTTCGCCGCCGAGCTGGACGAGCCGGCCGTCGGGCAGGCGGGTCTGTTCCACCCGGCCGCCGACGCGGTCGCGTGCCTCGACGACGAGGACGTCCGCTCCGCCGGCGGCGAGGTCGCGGGCCGCGGCGAGTCCGGACAGTCCCGCGCCCAGGACGATGACGTCGTGGTTCATACGCGCTCCCTCGGGGCGGAGTTCTCGCGTCCGGCGTGCCCGTCCAGCACGAGGCAGTGCTCGGGCTTCCAGCCGATCTCGACGCTCTCGCCGCCGCTCCAGCGGTCCTCCATACGGGAGCGGTCGGTGTTCTGCTCCAGGACGGAGACGGTGACGCCGGGGGCGAGTTCGATGAGGTAGGTGGTGGTGGGGCCGGAGTACACGGTTTCCCGGATGACGCCGTTCACCATGGCCATGTCGGGGGTGAAGTCGGACAGCCAGATCTTCTCGGGCCGGATGGAGAGGCTGACGTTGCTGCCCTCGGTGACTCCGCTGCGGCTGCCGACGGGCAGCGAGGGGCCCTTGTCGACGACCACGGAGCCGGACCGGTACGTGCCGGGCACCAGGTTGGACGTCCCCATGAAGGAGGCGACGAAGGTGCTCGCCGGGTGTTCGTAGACGTCCTCGGGGGTGCCGCACTGCTCGACGTGGCCCTCGTTCATCACGGCCACCCGGTCGGACATGGTCAGCGCCTCGTCCTGGTCATGGGTGACGAAGACGAAGGTGATGCCTATCTCGCGCTGGATCTGCTTGAGCTCGACCTGCATCCGGCGGCGGAGTCTGAGGTCGAGGGCCGCCAGCGGCTCGTCGAGCAGCAGGACCTGGGGGCGGTTGACGAGAGCACGGGCCAGGGCGACGCGCTGGCGCTGGCCGCCGGAGAGGGTGCGGGGTTTGCGGTCGGCGAGAGAGCCCAGCTGCACACGGTCGAGCATGTTGCCGACGCGCTCGCGGATCTCGGCCCGGCCGACGCCCTTGCGCTTGAGGCCGAAGGCCACGTTGTCGGCGACCGAGAGATGGTCGAAGAGCGCGTAGCTCTGGAAGACGGTGTTGACGTTGCGCTGGTTGGGCGGGAGGCAGGTGACGTCCTCGCCGCCGAGCAGGATGGTGCCGTCGGTGGGATCGGTGAAGCCGCCGATCATCCGCAGCGAGGTGGTCTTGCCGCAGCCGGAGGGGCCGAGGAGCGAGAAGAACTCGCCCGCCCCGATGTCGAGGGAGAGTTCGTGCACGGCGAAGGAGCCTGCGTAGCTCTTGCTGACGCCGTCGAGGCGGACTGCGGGCGAGGTGTCCGCGGAGGTCGTGGATGTCACGGCTGTCACTTCCCGGAGAGCAGATCGAGGCCGCCGCGGCGGCCGAACAGGCGCGGGATCGTCAGCGCCAGGACGATGAGGCCGACGGAACCGGCCAGCATCAGGGTCCCGACGGCGTTGATGGTGGGCTGCACACCGAACCGGATCGCCGAGTAGATGCGTACGGACAGCGGCTGGGGCTCCACGCCGGTGGTGAAGTAGGCGAGGACGAAGTCGTCGAAGACGAGGGCGAAGATGAGGACCGCCGAGGCCAGGATGCTGGGGAGCAGGGCGGGCAGCGTGACCAGCCGGAGCGACTGCCAGCGGGTGGCTCCGAGGTCCATCGCGGCTTCTTCCACCTCCGGGTTGAGTGCCGCGATCCGGGAGCGGAGGATCACCGTCACATAGGAGATGGAGAAGGTGATCTCCGCGAGCATCACGGTGCCGGTGGAAAGGGTGATGCCCATGCCCTTGAAGAGCAGCATGGCCGCCACACCGGTGACGATCTCCGGGGTGATCAGCGGGACGAGCATGACCAGTCCGGCGAGGGAGCCGAGCCGGCTGCGGCAGCGGACCAGGCCGAGGGCCAGGGCGACGCCGAGGATCAGCGATCCCACCGTCGCGACCAGGGCCACCTGAAGGCTCATCCCGAGCGACGACAGCAGGACGTCGTCCCGGAAGAACATCGAGTACCAGCGGAGGCTGAAGTCCTCGAAGACGGTGAGGGACTTCTGGGAGTTGAAGGAAAAGAGGACGACGACGCCGATGGGGAGGTAGAGGAGGAGGAAGAACAGCGCTGTGACGGCGATCGCGAAGCGGGGCCTGCGGTCGGTGCCCCGTCGGTGTCGGATACGGGAGGGGTGGCCGGGACGGGAGGCGGGTCTGCCGCCGCGCGGCGGGGTGTCGCTCGCGGGGCGGGGCTGCCGGCGCACCGGGTGCAGGGCGGGACGCAGGGTCATCGGACCGCCTCCGCCTCGTCCTTGCGGGTGCGGCGCAGATAGCCGATCATCCCGACGAACAGGACGGCCATCATCAGCATGGTGAGTGCCGATCCGAGCGGCCAGTTCTGGCCCTGGAAGAACTTGTCCTGGATCAGGTTGCCGATCATGATCTGGTCGGGCCCTCCCATCAGTTGGGCGCTCACGAAGTCGCCCATGGCGGGCAGGAAGACAAGGACGCAGCCGGCCGCCGCCCCTTGCCGGGTGGCGGGCAGGGTGACGAAGAAGAAGGTCCGCAACGGGCCGCCGTACAGGTCGCGTCCCGCTTCGATGAGGGAGACGTCCATGCGTTCCAGCGCCGCGTACAGCGGGATGATCATGAACACGATGAATCCGTAGACGAGCCCGGCGACGACTCCGGGGCCTGTCTGGAGGATCTTGGCGTCCCCGTCCGCAAGGCCCGTGGCGCGCAGTGTTCGCAGCAGCGGTCCGTCGTCGGACAGGACGACGGACCAGCCGTACATCCGCACCAGGTAGTTGGCGAAGAACGGCACGACGATGGCCGCGATCAGCAGGTTCTTGTAGCGGCCGCCGTGCAGGGCGATGGCGTAGGCGACGGGGTAGGCCACCAGGAGGCAGATCGCGCAGGTGAGCAGTGCGTAGCCGAGGGATCGGAGCAGCACGGCACGGTAGACAGGCTCGGCCATCGCCGCGATGTTGTCGAAGTTGAGTCCGAACTGCGGGTTGCCGAGCGGATCCGTGGTGCCGAACGCGAGCGCGGCGACCAGTACGAGCGAGGCGATGAGGAACGCGGTCATCCAGAGGGTGCCGGGAATCATGAGCCAGGTCCACAGCCGCGTGCCGGCGGCGGACGGACCCGGGCGGGACTTCCCGCGGTGGGGACGGGACCGGGGCTTCGCGCCGTCGGTGGGGGACGAGGACTTCCCGCGGTCGGAGGGATTTAGGGGTTTCCCGCCGTCGGGACGGGTGCGTAGTGCCATGTCAGCCGGCCTTCACATGGGTCCAGGCGGTGTCGCGGGCGCGTTCGCCCTTCGAGCTGCCGTTGCGGAAGAAGAGTTCGTCCTTGAGGTCGTCTGCGCTGACCAGGCACTGCGGGAAGGGCTCCACGAGAGCGGCGTAGGTGTCCTCGCTGCCGCCGACCGGCATCGGGTAGCCGATGTACTCGATGTTTCTCTTCACGTTCTCCGGGCGGAGCATGTAATCGATGAAGAGCATCGCTGTGCCGGGGTGCCGTGCGTCGGAGGGGATGGCGTAGCAGTCGGAGTTGACGGGAGCGCCTTCCTTCGCGATCTCGAAGCCCAGCACGGACGGGTCCTTGGCCTGCCCGAGCATGGCCGCCATGTCCCCGCTCCAGGCCTGGGTCATCACCGCGTTGCCGTTGAGCAGGTTGTTGTAGCTGTCGCTGGAGAAGCCCCGCAGATGGGGCCGCAGCGACCGAAGGGTGTCGGTGACGCGGTCCAGATCGCCCTCGTCGGCGGTGCTGACGTCGAGGCCGAGCTTGAGCGCGCCCAGGCCGAGGACCTCGTCGCGGTCGTCCAGCACGAAGACCTTGCCTTTGGCGCGCCGGTTCCACAGGTCGTCCCACGAGCCCGTGAGGTCGCCGACCCGGTCCTTCCGCCAGCCGATCCCGGTCTTGTACATGGTGAACGGGACGGTGTGGGCGGAGCGGGGGTCGTACCAGGGGTCGGCGAAGTAGTCGTACGCGCCGAAGACGGACTCGGCGTTCTTCAGCCGGGTGTGGTCGATCCGGCGCAGCCGGCGCCCCGCGGTCAGCCGCTCGGCCCACTTGGCCGTCGGGAAGATCAGGTCGTAGCGGTTTCCCGCGTTGAGCTTGGCGGCCATGCCCTCCATCGAGTCGAAGTTCGACTGGATGACCTTGACGCCGTACTCCTTCTCGAACCCTTTGAAGACGGCCGGATCGACGAAGTCGGCCCAGTTGAAGTAGATCAGGTTCCCGTCGACACGCACATCGATCGGGTCGTCGGGATCGCCGTGGGCGTTCGGATCCTCGGGCAGGAAGCCGCAGCCGGCTGTCGCTGCACCGAGTCCCAGGCCGAGAGCCGCGCCGGTACTCGTGCGGAGGAAGGAGCGGCGGGACGGTGGGAGTACCTCGGGGGACATCGACGGTCCTCTCCGTGGGGGTCCGTGGACGGACGAACAGTGCTCAGGGCGCGGTCACGGACGCACGGATGCCTGACTCCGTGCTCGACCTGGGAACCGCCGGACGGTGTGGGGTGCACCGCCGCCGCGGTTCCGGTTTCTCCTGCCTGGCCGCCGGTGCCCTCTCAGGGCCTCGGAACGCTGCGAGGAGTGTCCGGACCGGCGGCGCCGTCGACCCGGTCGTCGGGACCTGCTGCGAGCCGGCCGGCGGCGAAGCCGTCGAGCCGCTCGCCGGCGCCGCCGAATCGTGTACCGGCGGCGCCGCCGAGGTCTTCGCGGACGCGTCCGGCGAACCAGCCGACCGCCGCCTCGCGGCGGGACAGCGGTCCCGGCTCGAAGCCCGGCGTGGTCAGTCCCTTCTGCACCCTGGCCACCAGCTCGGCGTCCTCGTCGTTGGTGATCCAGCCGATGTGGATGTTGAGCCGCCGGGCGAGGCGGGTGCGCAGTCCGGTGCCCCGGCGTGTGTAGAAGGCGCCGGGCACGGCCACCTGGTCCACCGCCGTGGGGATCGCGGTCCAGGCAAGCACATGGTCGGGGTAGAAGTCGATGAGTGTGTTGGGGTAGATCACGGCGTACCGCCACACCCTGCGGTCGGCCGCGGCGAGACCGGGCATCGGGGCGGCGATCCGCTGGTAGAGACGTTCCGCCCAGTTCGAGGACGGCTTGTCGCGCAGCGGTGAGGCGAAGAGTGCGTACGACTCCTCGATCTCGCAGGTGTAGCCCTGGTAGTCGAGGAGGCGCATCAGACCCGGGTGGGCCACGGGTACGTGATAGCCCTCCAGGTAGTTGTCGACGGCCACCTTCCAGTTGGCGTTCTGGACCTCGGCGCCTTCCAGGTCATGGATGCGGCTGCGGCCCACGGGCACCAGGTCGGTGCCGGCGTAGTGGCCGACCGCTTCGGCGAGGCCGGCGCACTGTTTGGCCAGCGGCACGGCGTCCTGGTCGAGGTTGACGAACACGAAGCCCAGGAAGGACTCGACAGCCACGGAGTGGAGGCCGAGCTTCGGCTTGTCCAGGCACGGGATCTGCCGTGCCTCGGGCGCTCCGACGAGGCGTCCGTCGAGCTTGTAGGTCCACCCGTGGTACGGGCAGCGGATGGCCTTGCCACTGGGCTCGGGAGCCGTGACCAGCCGTGTTCCGCGGTGGCGGCAGACGTTGAGATGAGCGGCGAGAGAGCCGTCCTCGGTCCTCACCACGAGGACTTCGCGTCCGGCGACGGTCGCGGCGAGACGCGCGCCCGGGCCGGGCAGATCGGATTCATGACACGCGAGCTGCCACGACCTGGCGAAGATGTTCCGGGTCTCGGCGGCTGCCGTGTCGGGATCGGTGTAGTAACGGGCGGAAAGCGCCTGACCCGGGCTTTCCTGGGTCCGGTGGGTCGGCGGTGTCGTGGTGACGGGAATATCGGGCTGCATCGGCTGTCTCCTCCATGCCGCGGGTGCGGCGATCGGTGTTGAGGCGGCCCACAAGCGGTCAGTGGGCCGGGGCGGGGGACGCCGGAACCGCACTAACTAATTGGTCAGTCAGGTTGCTGGCGGGTTTCCGCAAAGTCAAGGCTTGCGGACTGACTAATTGATTAGTTAGTTTAGTGGATGTCGCCGGGTCCGGTCTGTCACCGCACCTTCGCAGCGACCGCCCGGTCTCCCATCGGGCCCCCTACCACCGGAGTCGCACGGCGTTCTCGCCCTGCACCGAGCCCCACGGACAGCACCTCGTCCCCGAGGCTCCCCGCCACCCGGTCACACCGGGCCGGCTTCCCTTCCCTCTCCCCCGGAGGCACGCATGAGCGGTCGTCGGAGTCTGGTCTGGCTCGGGCTCACTCCCGAACCCGAACGGGAACTGCCCCGCAGCGTGGCTGCTCTGCGCGCTCCCCGGCGCGGCACGGCCGCCGTACCGCCGGAGCTGGCGGACGCCGAACACCGCCGGGTGCAGCGCCTGATCCTGCGCGGCACCCGCCGCGGCTGGCTGCGCTACCTGGCCGAGGTCACCCATCTGGTGACCGCCGTCGCCGACGGTTCCCGGCCCGGCGACCGGCGTGCGGCCCTGCTCGCGGGTGAGGTCGTGCTCGACCACCACCGCATGCTCATCGGTCTCCCCGGTCCCGGCTACGACAGCACGGCGGCCGACCGCAATGCGCTGGAGGAAGCGGTACGAGCTCTGAGGAGCAGCACGCCCGCGAGCGGCGCCAACGCCAGTGGCGGCACCGACAGCGGCACCGGCGCACCGGCGCCCGGCGCCCACGCCGGCGCGGAGAACGGACACCGCACAGTGAAGGGACGCGCATGAGCGCGACGACGATCATCTCCCTGATGGCGGAGCCCTCGGGCACCGTGCTCGGGGCCGCGCCCCGCACCGCCGAGAACGTCCACACCTATCTGTCCGCCGGCGGCTACCAGGAGCTCCCCCACCCGGACCGGCTGTTGGAGCACATCGCCGAGGCCGGTCTCGGGGGCCGCGGCGGCGCCGGGTTTCCGGCCGCGGTGAAGCTCCGCGCCGTCCGGGACGGCGGCGCCCCACCGGTCGTCGTCGCCAACGGCGAGGAAGGCGAACCCGGCTCGGCCAAGGACCGCTGGCTGCTGCGCGCCCGGCCCCACCTCGTCCTCGACGGCCTGGCCCACGCCGCCGCCATCACCGGGGCCACCCGCGGCTGCGTCTACCTCTCCGACCCCGCCGCAGGAGCCGCCGTCCGACGTGCCCTCGCCGAACGCGAGCAGCCCCTGCCCATCGAGATCGTCGAGACCCCGCACACCTACGTCGCGGGTGAGGAGAGCGCGGTCGTCCGCAGGATCAACGGCGGCCCCGCCCTGCCCACGGCGAAGCCTCCGCGCCCCTTCGAGCAGGGTGTCGACGACCGGCCCACCCTGGTCTCCAACGTGGAGACCCTCGCCCGGATCGCGCTCATCGCCTCCCGGCCCCACGTACGACGGCGCACGGCAGGCTCCGCGCTCGTGACGCTCTCCGGCGGCGACGGCGACGCCGTGCTCGCCGAGGTCTCCTACGGCGTCACGCTCCGCAACCTCGCCACCCTCCAGGGCACGCACGACCCGGCGGGGGCACTGATGGGCGGACTGTTCGGCGGGCTCATCGGCGCAGTGTCGCTCGATCTGCCATTGGATCCCTCAGCACTCGCCGCCGCGCGGACCGCAGCGGGCTGCGGCGCGATCCGCTTCCTCGGCGCCGGTGAGTGCCCGGTGTCCGTCGCCTGCGAAGCCGTGGGCCATCTCGCGACACAGAGCGCCCGGCAGTGCGGCGTCTGCGTGGCCGGTACCGGCTCGATCCGCGACACCGTGCACACCCTGCACCTCGGTACGGCCGCTCCCGACGCTCTCGCCAAACTGCTCCGCTGGTCGAAGGGACTGCCGGGACGCGGAGCCTGCGGCCTTCTCGACGCGTCCGCCGGCACCGCGGGCAGCCTCCTGCGCGCCTTCCCCGACATCACACGGGCCCATCTCGACTCCCCCTGCCCGTCCTGCGCCGCCGCCCCTCGCGGCCGTGGTCTCTCGGTGCCCGTACCGGAGATCGCCCCCTCCCCCGCCGCGCCCGCGCCCGCGCTGAAAGGAACCCCGTGAAACTCCTCCTCGACTCCACGCTCTGCCAGGGCTACGGGCTCTGCCAGGAAGAGGCCGCCGATCTCGTCGAGCTCGACGAATGGGGCTACGCGGCCGTCATCGCCGTCCCAGTGCCCTCCGGCCGCGAAGACGCCGCCCGCGTCTGCGCCGAGGCCTGTCCCAACGCAGCCCTTCGCCTGGAGAAGTGACATGGCCCGTGATCTGAGCGCACTCTTCGACCCCAAGTCCGTCGCCGTCGTCGGCGCCAGCGACGATCCGGCGAAATACGGCCACTCGGTCGCCGCACAGGCACTGCGCGCCCCCGACCGGCGGCCGGTCCACCTGGTCAACCGCCGCGGCGGCACCGTCCTCGGCCGCACGGCGGCCACCAGCCTGGGCGAGATCGGCGAGCCCGTCGACCTGGTGGTGATATCCGTACCCGGCCCCGGCTTCGAGACCGCCGTCGACGACGCACTCGCCTGCGGGGCCCGCGCCATCGTCGGCATCACGGCCGGCTTCGCCGAAACCGGCCCCGCCGGCCTCGCACGCCAACAAGCCGTAGCCACCCGCGTGAAAGAGGCGGGGGCCGTGCTCGTCGGACCCAACTGCCTGGGCATCGCGGACAACACGACCGAGCTGTACCTGGCGTCCGACAGCTTCGCCCCCGGCGGGATCGCCCTGCTCAGCCAGAGCGGCAACCTCGCCCTGGAGCTCCAGATCCGGTGCGCCCCGCACGGACTGGGCTTCTCCCGCTTCGTCTCCCTCGGCAACCAGGCCGACGTCACGCTGGTCGACCTGGTCGAGGACTGCGCACGGCACGACGCCACATCGGCCATCGGCGTGTACGCGGAGGACTTCGGCGACGGCCGCGCCTTCGCCCGGGCGGCGGCAGCGGCGGGCAAACCCGTCGTCCTGCTCACCGCGGGACGCGGTACCGCGTCCGCCCGCAGCGCGCAGTCACACACCGGCGCCCTCACCTCATCGTCCGACGTGGTGGCCGCCGCCTGCCGGGACGCCGGGGTCCAACTGGTCACCACACCACGCGAGATGACCGTGGTCCTGGCGGCGCTGCACTCCCCCTCCCGCGGCAGGGGCCTGCGCACCGCCGTCCTCACCGACGGCGGCGGTCACGGTGTCATCGCCGCCGACGCCGCCGAGGCGTCGGGACTCGACGTCCCCGAACTGACCGGCGGCACGCAGGAGCAGCTCAAGGAGCTGCTGTGGGAGCAGTCGGCCGTGGGCAACCCGGTCGACCTGGCCGGAATGGGCGAGCAGAACCCTCTCTCGTACGCCACGACCGTCGGCGGGCTCCTCGCGGCCGACGAGGTCGACACCGTTCTGCTGACCGGGTACTTCGGCGGCTACGCGGCCTCCGGCGGCGGACTCGGTGGTGGAGGCGCCGCCCTCGGTGCCGGTGAAACGCAGGCGGCGCAGGAGATCGTCACCCGCTGGCGGGCCGACCCCAAGCCCCTGGTGGTCCAGTCGATGTATCCGCAGTCGCCGAGCTGCCGGACACTGGCCGAGGCCGGGATACCGGTCTTCGCCGCCACGGAGGACGCCGCCCGCGCGCTGGCGGCGATGACACTGCGCCCCGCCGGCGGCCCACCCGAGGTGGAGCCGCTGCCGCCGGCCGCCGCCCCCCTGGCGGATGCCGGGTACTACGGCATCCGGTCCCTGCTCGGTGCGGCCGGGGTGCCCTTCCCCGCATCGCGCGAGATCACGGACGAGCGCCAACTCCTCGCGGCGGCCGACGCGTTCCCCGGTCCGTACGTCCTGAAGGCGTTGCACGTCCTGCACAAGTCCGACGCGGGCGGGGTTGCGCTGCGGCTCCCCGACAAGGCCGCGCTGCTGGCCGCGTTCCGGCAGATGGACGCCGCACTGGGCGCCGCCGCCTACTCGGTCGAGGCGATGGCCGATCTCTCGGACGGCGTCGAGCTGATCGTGGGGGTCAACCGCGACCCGCGGTTCGGTCCCGTCGCGATGGTGGGGCTCGGCGGCATCCTCACCGAGACCTTCCACGACGTCGCCTTCTCCCTGGCACCGGTGCGCGCGGAACGTGCCACCGCGCTGCTGCGGAGCCTCAGGACAGCCGCGCTGCTCTCGGGGGCCCGCGGCCGGCCGGCCGTCGACATCGCCGCGGCCGCGGCCGTCGTCGAGCGGATCACCACCGTCGCCGCCGCTCACCCCGAGATCGCCGAACTCGAGGTCAACCCCCTGCTGGTCCGCCCGGACGGCGTACTCGCCCTCGATGCCCGAGCCGTACTCGCCTGACCTCCCGCACACCCGCCCCTCCCGGAGGACAACCACCATGGAATTCCGCTACACCCCCGAGCAGGCCGAACTCAAGGCCCGGTCCGCCGCCTACTCCCGGCTGCTGATGCGGTACGAGGACCAGTCCGAGCAGGCCGGCGGGCCGCTGCCCGCGGAGACCGTCCGCGAACTGACCCGTGCCGCCATCGACGCCGGCGTCTACGCGATCAACATGCCCGCCGAATGGGGCGGCGCGGGACTGTCCCTGCTCGATCAGGTCATCGTCGAGGAGGAGTTCGGCAAGGTCACCAACTGCCTGTGGGACATTCCCTGGCGGCCCGCCAACGTCCTCGCGTACGGCACCGAGGCACAGCGGGAGAAGTACCTGCTGCCCGTGATCCGCGGTGAGCGCTTCGACGCGTTCGCGGTGACCGAGCCGGGAGCCGGCTCGGACCCGGGCTCGGGCACCAGCACCGCGGACCGTACCGACGGCGGCTGGCTGCTCAACGGCGAGAAGTGGTTCGTGACCTGCGGCGACATCGCGGACTTCCTGCTGGTCCAGGCGGACGCGGGCCCCGACCGCGCGCCCACGCTCTTCTTTGTGGACAAGCAGGCGCCGGGGGTGAAGATGACGCGGGTGCCGCGCTTCATGCACTCCGCGGTCAACGGCCACCCCGAGTTCGTCTTCTCCGATGTCTTCGTCCCGGACGAGGACGTCCTCGGCGGGGTGGGCAACGGTTACGACCTGACCAAGGAGTGGTTCACCGACGAGCGGCTGATGATCGCGGCACGGACGACCGGCGCGGCGGAGCGTGCGCTCGAACTCGCCCGCGACTGGGCCGTCGAGCGCCGTCAGTTCGGCTCCCGCATCGCCGACTTCCAGCTCATCCAGGGCATGCTCGCCGACTGCGCCGTCGACATCGCGGTCTGCCGTGCGTACACCCACCAGGTGGCCTGGGAGGCCGACCAGCCGCACACCGACCGCAAGACGCTGCACGCCAAGGCATCGACGGCGAAGCTCGCGGCGAGCGAGGCGGCGGGACGCGTCATCGACCGGTGCGTCCAGATCTTCGGCGGACGCGGCTACGACCGCTCCTATCCCGTCGAGCGCCTCTACCGCGAACTGCGCGTCGACCGCATCTGGGAGGGCACCTCCGAGATCCAGCGCCTCATCATCGCCAACGAGCTGATCAAGCGCGGCACCCAGGCTCTCGCGCTGCCCCTGCACTGACGCCCCCTGCTCCTGCCCGCGTACGCACCGACCGCCGAACACAGAGGAACACCATGGACTTCCGTCTCACCACCCGTCAGGAGGAGCTCAGGAGCTCCGCACGAGGGCTCACCGAGTTCATCATGACGTACGAGCTCGACTGCGAGGAGAACAACGGCCTGCCCGCGCAGGCCCACGCGGAGATCCGCGACGCCGTGCTGGACAGCGGACTCCAGGCGGTCAACATGCCGGCGGAGTGGGGCGGTGCCGGGCTCTCGATCCTGGAGCAGGCCACCGTGCAGGAGGAGCTCGGCCGCCTCACCGGCGCCCTGTGGGACACGGTGTGGCGGCCCGCCAACGCGCTGCGTTTCTGCACGCCCGAGCAGCGCGAGCGCTACCTCGTGCCGGTGATCCGGGGGCAGCGCCGCGACTGCTACGCGGTGACCGAACCGGAGGCCGGTTCCGACCCGCAGAACCTCAGGACGACGGCGAAGCGCACCGCGGACGGCTGGGTGCTGAACGGCGAGAAATGGTTCGTCACGGTCGGCGACCACGCCGACTTCATCATCGTGCTGGCCGCGGCCGGCGAGGACGGCGCTCCGACGCTCTTCCTCGTCGACAAGGAGACTCCGGGCGTCGAGATGACGCGCGTGCCGCGCTTCATGCACACCTTCGTCTACGAGCACCCCGAGTTCACCTTCACCGATGTCCGCGTCTGCGAGGACGCCGTGCTCGGTGGCATCGGCGAGGGCTACGACATCACCCGGTCCTGGTTCACCGAGGAGCGGCTGATGATCGCGGCGCGGACGACCGGCGCGGCGGAGCGCGCGCTCGAATTGGCCCGCGACTGGGCCGTCGAGCGCCGTCAGTTCGGCTCCCGCATCGCCGACTTCCAGCTCATCCAGGGCATGCTCGCCGACTGCGCCGTCGACATCGCCGTCAACCGCGCCTACACCCACCAGGTGGCCTGGGAGGTGGACCAGGGTCTGGCGGACCGCAAGACGCTGCACGCCAAGGCGGCCATCGCCAAGCTGTCGGCCAGCGAAGCGGCCGGGCGGGTGATCGACCGGTGCGTCCAGATCTTCGGCGGACGCGGCTACGACCGCTCCTATCCCGTCGAGCGCCTCTACCGCGAACTGCGCGTCGACCGCATCTGGGAGGGCACCTCCGAGATCCAGCGCCTCATCATCGCGGGCGAACTCATCAAGCGCGGCACGGGCGTTCTCCAGATCCCGTCCGCCTGACGGCCCGGGGAGGTCCCGTGGCCGCGGCTCGGGACCTCCCTCGCACCCCTGAGAGAAGTGAGGACGGATGGACGGCATCGAGCGGATCGGGATCGTCGGCTGCGGTCTGATGGGCTCCGGCATCGCCGAGGTGTGCGCACGTGCCGGCCGGGACGTCGTCGTGGTCGAGTCGCACGACGCGGCCGCCGATGCCGGGCGACGGCGTATCCACGCCTCGCTGGACCGGGCCCTGGCCGCCGGAAAGATCGACGGCGAGGACCGGGACTCGGCGCTGGCGCGCATCAGCACGACCGCGGACATGGACGCGCTGGCGGACCGGGACCTGGTGGTGGAAGCGGTGGCCGAGGACGAGGCCGCCAAGCTGGCGGTGTTCGCACGGCTCGACGCGACCGTGCTGCGCGAGGACGCGATCCTGGCGACCAACACGTCCTCCATCCCGGTCATCCGGCTCGCCGCGGCCACCGGCCGCCCGGAGCACGTGGTGGGCCTGCACTTCTTCAACCCGGTTCCGGTACTGCCCCTGGTGGAGCTGGTGCCGTCCCTGCTGACGGCCGAGAGCACCGCGCTTCGTGCGGAGGACTTCGCCGCGAAGGCGCTCGGCAAACAGGTCGTCCGGGCGAGGGACCGGGCCGGGTTCATCGTCAACGCCCTGCTCGTCCCCTACCTGCTGGCCGCTGTGCGCATGGTGGAGTCGGGCGCCGCGTCGGCCGAGGACGTCGACCGGGGCATGACACTGGGCTGCGCCCACCCCCTCGGGCCGCTCGCGCTGACCGACCTCATCGGGCTGGACACCACCCAGGCCATCGCCGAGTCGATGTACGACGAGTTCCGGGAGCCGCTGTACGCACCGCCCCCGCTGCTGGCCCGGATGGTGGAGGCGGGTCTGCTCGGCCGGAAGTCGGGCAGAGGCTTCCACGCGTACCGACCGTGACGGCCCCGGCCCCGGCCCCGGCCCCGGGGCGGTCGTACCCGGCCGTACGCGAAGATGGAAGCCGGCGCGGCCGACGGGCGGCCCGCCGGGACCGGCACCGGACGACGCGGGGAGCAGCAACGTGGCCATGGCAGAACGCACGCGGGAAACACGTGAGCGCATTCTCGCCGCGGCGTGCGAAGTGATCGCCGAGGTCGGTTTCGAGAAGATCCGGATGCGCATGGTCGCCGAGCACGCGGGTGTCTCGACGGCGCTGCTGCACTACCACTTCGAGAACCGCGAAAAGCTGTTCACGGAAGCGATGACGCACTCCTTCGCCCAGACCGGCACCGAGTTGGAGCGGGATGCCGACTCGGTGCCCGCCTCGGTCGTGCTGGCGCGGATTCTGCACAGCCTGCTTCCGACCGATCCCGAGCTGCGGCAGGACTGGCGGCTCTGGCAGGAGCTGTGGGTGAGGGCGCTGCGGGACGAGGCGGCGCAGCACCTCGCCGTCGACCTCTACGACCAGCTGCACACCTGGGTCGGCCAGGCGATCAAGCGCGGTGTCGACTCCGGCGAGTTCACCGACTGCGACATCGACGGGACGAGCACCCTGCTGCTGGCGCTGTGCGACGGTTTCGGCATCCGGCTGATGCTGGGTGATCCGAAGGTCGATCTGGACAGCGCGCAGGCGACGATCTGGGGAGCGGCGGCCCCGGCGCTCGGCACGGGCCCGGACTTCCCGGCGCTCTGACGCCATCGCCGCGCCCCGGACCGGCCCTCAGCTCGGAGGCTGATCGGCGGCTTCCGGGTCGCGGTCGGACCTCGGCCATACGTACGGGAGGTCGTCCGGCACGTCCGGGAACAGTTCACGGTAGAAGCCGGGGTCCTTGCGCACCAGCGCCGACCGATGGCTGCGGTGGAACGCCGCATCCCCGAGCCAGGGCGGAAGGTCGCCCTCCGAGGCGAGTTCCTCCTGGGAGCGTACGGCGGCGTCCGGGCGCAGGGCATGGAAGTCGTCGACCAGGGTGACGGCACAGGTGTCGCCTCGTCCCGCGTCGGCCCACACACGGCACATCTCCAGTCCGTACCGGACGAGGGCCTCCTCGTACCCCGTCCACATGCGCACGGCCGGGTGGCGCCGCCATCCGTAGCCCGGCACGGTGAGCCCGCGCAGGACCTGGAGCGCCTCGACGCGCTGTTTGCCGAGGCGCCGCTGGTCGAGAGCGTGGGCGGATTCCGAGAATCCGGGATGGGGCAGGAAGGTCTGCATAGAGGGTGCATACCGCGCGGGGCCGCGGCTTCACGCGCCGTGCGCACATCTCCCACCCGGCGGCAGACGGTCCGACCGGCCACCAGGCCTGCCCGTGCGCCGGCCAATCGTCGTGCGGAACGGATGTCCGGGCCCGCGCTGGGCATGCCCCACATGAAGGACCGGGCCGAGCCGCAGCCGGAGCAATCGCTCTCCGCGCGCGATCATGGCCCGGTAGGACAACGGTCGACATGGAGGAGTGGGCGAATGCCGAACGAGCGCGCGGGACAGCCGGCGCGGCCGGAGGATCTCATCGACGTGGCCCGGCTGGTGACCGCCTACTACGCCCTGCATCCCGATCCGGCCGATCCTGCCCAGCGGGTCGCCTTCGGGACGTCGGGGCATCGCGGGTCCTCCCTCGCGACCGCGTTCAACGAGGACCACATCGCCGCGACGAGCCAGGCGATCTGCGAGTACCGGGCCCGGCAGGGCATCGACGGACCGCTGTTCCTCGGCACGGACACCCACGCGCTGTCGGAACCGGCGCGGGTGACGGCGATCGAGGTCTTCGCGGCCAACGACGTGACCGTGCTCATCGACACCGCGGACGGCTACACCCCCACCCCGGCGGTGTCGCACGCGATTCTGGCGCACAACGCCGGACGCACCTCGAAGATCGCCGACGGTGTGGTGGTCACGCCCTCGCACAACCCGCCGGCGGACGGCGGCTTCAAGTACAACCCGCCCAACGGTGGTCCCGCCGGGTCCGAGGCGACCGGATGGATCCAGGAGCGCGCCAACGAGATCATCACAGGCGGCCTGAAGGACGTCCGCAGGATCCCCTATGTCCGGGCGCTGGCGGCCCCGACGACGGGACGGTACGACTTCCTCGGGTCCTATGTGCGCGATCTTCCGTCTGTGGTCGACCTGGACGCCGTCCGCGCCGCGGGGGTGCACATCGGTGCCGACCCCCTCGGCGGCGCGTCGGTCGCCTATTGGGGCCGTATCGCCGAGGAGCACCGCCTCGATCTGACGGTCATCAACCCGCGGACCGATCCCACCTGGCGGTTCATGACGCTGGACTGGGACGGCAAGATCCGGATGGACTGCTCGTCGCCGTACGCGATGGCGTCGCTGATCGAGGGGCGCGACCGTTTCGGGATCGCGACGGGCAACGACGCGGATGCCGACCGGCACGGCATCGTCACCCCGGACGGCGGGCTGATGAACCCCAACCACTACCTCGCCACCGCGATCTCCTACCTCTACGCCAACCGCGAGCAGTGGCCGGCCGGGGCGGGGGTGGGCAAGACGCTGGTGTCATCGAGCATGATCGACCGGGTCGCCGCCGAACTCGGTCGCGAGCTGGTCGAAGTACCCGTCGGGTTCAAGTGGTTCGTGGACGGACTCGCCGGCGGCACCATCGGCTTCGGCGGCGAGGAGTCCGCCGGCGCCTCCTTCCTGCGCCGCGACGGCTCGGTGTGGACCACCGACAAGGACGGCATCATCCTGGCGCTGCTGGCGTCCGAGATCCTGGCGGTGACGGGCCGTACGCCGAGCGAGCACTACGCCGCGCTGACGCAGCGGTTCGGTGAACCGGCGTACGCGCGGGTGGACGCGCCCGCGACCCGGGAGGAGAAGGCGGTGCTGGGCCGGCTGTCGCCCGAGCAGGTGACCGCCGACTCGCTCGCCGGGGAGCCGATCACCGCCGTGCTGACCGAGGCGCCCGGCAACGGCGCGCCGATCGGCGGCATCAAGGTGACCACGGAGAACGCCTGGTTCGCCGCCCGCCCTTCGGGCACGGAGGACGTCTACAAGGTGTACGCCGAGTCCTTCCTCGGCCCGGACCACCTGGCCCGTGTCCAGGAGGAGGCCCGCTCGGTGGTGGCCGCGGCCCTGAACAGCTGACGTCCGTGCGGGATCAGCCGCGTCCGGGCGGCTGATCCCCCGGGAGCGGGCCGGCCGTTTCCGCTCCCGCAGGAGCCTGCCGCGGCGCGTCCGGCCGCCACGTTCGACGCCGTCCCTCTGCAGACGCGTGCGTCCTTGTCCGACTCCGCCGACGTCCTCGGGCGCTGGGACATGTTCGACCCACACCGATGTCGTCCCCGTCGTCAGGGTCACCGTGAGCCGGCAGGGCCCGGAGCGCCGCCCGGCCGGGGATGCCGAGGCCGGTGATTTCACCGATGCCGCACGGCTGTGGGCGCCGTGACAGTGGCACCGCCAGCGACAGCGGCGATGCCACGCGGACCCACCGGCAGCCGCACCCGGCCCCGCGCCGGGTGCCGGAGAGGTCCGCCTGAGCGGTCGCCACGACCGAGAGGACGACTCCGTCGTGCAGCAGAGCAACCGCGCCACCCCCCACCCGCACCTCGACCGCGCCCCGTCCGGGGCGCCCCAGCAGGACGGCAGCAAGCGCTCCCGTCGGTGGACGGCCGCCCTGGCCGCCCTGGCCGCCGTGGGACTCGGCACCGCACTGACCCCGGGCGCGCAGGCCGCCGACAACCCCTACGAACGCGGGCCCGCCCCCACCACGTCGAGCATCGAGGCATCACGCGGGTCCTACGCCGTGTCACAGACCACCGTGTCGTCGCTGAGCGTCAGCGGATTCGGCGGCGGCACCATCTACTACCCGACGTCCACCGCCGACGGGACGTTCGGCGCCATCGCCGTCTCCCCCGGCTACACCGCCGGCCAGTCGTCCATCGCCTGGCTGGGCCCGCGCCTGGCCTCCCAGGGCTTCGTCGTCTTCACCATCGACACCCTGACGACCCTCGACCAGCCCGACAGCCGCGGCCGGCAACTCCTCGCGGCCCTCGACCACCTGACCCAGCGCAGCACCGTACGCACCCGGATCGACAGCACCAGACTCGGTGTCATGGGGCACTCGATGGGCGGCGGCGGCACGCTGGAGGCGGCCAAGAGCCGGCCATCGCTCCAGGCCGCGATCCCGCTCACCGGCTGGAACCTCGACAAGTCCTGGCCCGAGGTCAGGACGCCCACGCTCGTCGTGGGGGCGGACGGCGACACGATCGCCCCGGTCTCCTCGCACTCGGAGCCGTTCTACACGTCCTTGCCGTCCTCACTCGACAAGGCGTATCTGGAGCTGAACAACGCCTCCCACTTCACGCCGAACTCGTCCAACACGACGATCGCGAAGTACAGCGTTTCGTGGCTCAAGCGCTTCATCGACAATGACACCCGCTACGAGCAGTTCCTGTGCCCGCTCCCCCGTCCGAGCCTGACCATCGAGGAGTACCGGGGCAACTGCCCGCACACCTCCTGACGGACACCACCGGTGGCGGCCGCGTTCCTCGGCCGCCACCGGCCTGTGCCGCCGCACAGCCGTGTCGCGACATCCTTGGGAGCCGCCCCACCGATGGAGCCGGCCGACGTCCTCCCGGCACACGGTTCTTGCAGCTCAGGGGGCTGAAGCGAGGGCGGGTGCCCCGCAGTCGCACGGTTTCCGCACGTGGTGACACGGTCGTAACGTGACGGTGTGACCGGAAGGACGCCCGCACGACACTCTCTGCGGCTCTACGGCCGCACCACCGAACTGGCGGCCGTGGCCGCACTGGCGGACCGGGTCCGGTCCGGGCGAGGCGCCGCGCTGGTGCTTGCCGCGGCACCGGGTCTCGGGCGTACTGCCCTGCTCGACCGCGCCGTGCGCGACAGCGATGCCGGGACGGTACTGCGTGTCCGGGCGGCGCAGGCCGAGCGCGACCTCCCGTACAGCGGCGCGAATTCGCTCCTGTCCGGCGTCCCCGCGCAACTGGACCCCCCGGCCGGGGTCCCGCCCGCATGCACCTCGCCCACCGGACTCCTCGACGCCCTGCGGCGCGGACCCGCCCGTGAACCCCTCCTCGTCTGCGTCGACGACGCACATCTGTGGGACGCCGCGTCGCGCGCGGCTCTGGGGTACGCCACCCGGCGGGCCGGTGCGCTCCCGGCCGTCGGGCTGCTGCTGTCGGTGGCCGCGCACCGGGCGGACACGGCGGACTTCGCGGGCCTCCCGGTCGTACGCCTCGGTCCCCTGGCGGAGGACGCCGCGACGATGCTGGTGGACGAGTTGGCGCAGGAGCTGACCGGCGACCCCGCCGACCCGGAGGTACGGGAGGCGGTACTGCATGAGGCGATGGGCAACCCTGCCCTGCTCGTCGCCGTCGTCCGGCGGCTGTCCGCGCCCCAGCTCGCGGGGCACGCCCCGTTGCCGAGGCCGCTCGCCGACGGGGCCGCTCTCCTGGGTGTCGTCGGCAGCAGGCTGGAGGAACTGCCTGTGACGACACAGCGGTTGCTGCTTCTGGTCGCCGCCGCGCAGGAGCAGGATCCGGACGGCGCCGGGGCGGATGCGACGCTGCTGATGCGGGCGGCCCGGGCGGCGGGCCTCGACCCCGCGGCCCTGGAACCCGCCGAGTCGGCCGGTGTGACGCGCAGCGCCGGGAACCGCATCCGGTTCGACGACCCGCTGTTGCTTCGTGCCGTGCTCCGCTGTGCGGCTCTGCCCCGGCGTCGTGCCGCACATCGCCTGCTGGCTGCGGTGCTCGGCGGAGAACGCCACCGACTGCCGCGCCTGCTGCACCGCGCCCTCGCCGCCGACGGTCCCGACCCCGCACTGGCGGCCTGCCTCGCGGCAGCCGCCGACTCCCCCGACGTACGGGCGACGCCCCTCGAACGGTCCATCGCCTTCGGCCGTGCGGCCCGCCTCACACCGCCCGGCAGCGCCCGGACATCGCGACTGACCGCGGCCGCCGAGCACGCGTGGTTCGCCGGAGATCCGGGCAGAGCCCGCGAATGGCTCGCGGCGGGCCGACAGGAGTCGGCGCACGACGCTGTGCGGGGCTGCGCCGAACTGGTGCGCGGCACCCTGGCATTGCACGACGGTCCGGTGGGGGACGCGTACGAGATCCTGATGCTGGCCGCCGCGCTGCTCGGCCCGTACGACCAGGAGCGCATGCTGACGGCGAGACTCGGCGCGACCGAGGCGGCCTGGTCGGCGGGCGACGTCCCCGCCTGCCTCGTCGCGCTGGGCGGCGCCCCTCGGACGGCGGGCGCACCCGTCGAGAAAGGCTCCACCGGGGAGCGTGCGCGCCCCGACCTGCCGGCACGGTGGCGGCGTGTCCGGCAGCCTGCGGAGACCGGCTTCCCCGACATGGCCTCCCGAGTGAACCCGTCGCCGCTCGCCCAGGCGTCCTCGGCCGGCTCCCCCGCGGACGCCACCTCCTCACCCGCGGCATTCCGCACGCCGGCAGCCTGGCACCCTGCCGACAGCGGCGAAGGGCGTGGCGGCGACGCCGACCTGTTCCACGACTACCGGGCGGGCATGCTGCACGCGCTCGGCGCGCGGCTCGACGAAGCGCGACGGCCTCTGCGGCGCGTTCTCGACCGGGCCACCACCGATCACGACCCGGCGCGGCTCGTACGGGCCGGTGTCGCGGCCCTCGTCCTCGGGAACATCGCCGCCGCGTGCCATGTCAACGCCCGTGCGCTGGCCGCAGCGCGGGCACGCAATCTCGTGCCTCTCGTGCCACAGATCCTCGAACATCTCGCCTACGCCGAGCTGCGTGCCGGGCGGCACGCGCGCGCACGGGCCCATGCCGAGGAGGGCCTGCGCGCCGCCCACCGCACCGGCCGCCGTAACTCCGTCGCCCATCACCACGCCATCCTGGCCCTGGCCACATCGGTCGAGGGGGACGGCGAAGCGGTCGCCGCGCATGCCGAAGCGGCCCTGGCCATCGCCGGCCCGCACGGACTCGCCCAGGCCGCCACGCTCGCCGAATGGGCTCGCGCACGGGCCGACCTGGGACGCGGCAGGGCCGCCGACGCGGCCGCCCGTCTGGGTCCGCTGGTGCGGCCGGGCCACCGGCGCGGTCACTTCGCCGTACGCATGCTCGCGATGCCCTGCTACATCGAGGCGGCCGTGCTCGCCGGGGAGGCGGAGGACACCGCCACCGCGATGGAGGAGTTCGCCGTGTGGGCGGCCCAGGGAGCGGATCCACAGGCACCCGCCCAACTCTCACGCTGCCGCGCCCTGCTCGCTTCCGCCCACGAGACCGAGGCGCTGTACGAGCACGCCCTGGCCCGGCACGAACTGGCGGGCGGCGACTTCGAGCGCGCCCGCACCCTGCTGCTGTACGGCAAGTGGCTGCGGCGACGGCGGCGGTTGCGGGAGGCCAGGGGCCGGCTCAGGGACGCCCTGTTCGCCTTCGAACGGTCCGGCGCTCCGGTCTGGGCCGAGCAGACGCGGGCGGAGCTGCGGGCGACCGGTGGCGCGGGCGCGCGGGAACAGCGGCCCGGACCCCTGGCGTGTCTGACACCGCAACAGCTGCGGATCGCGCTGTGTGTCGCGGACGGCGCGACCAACCGCGAGGTGGCCCTCCAGCTCTCCGTCAGCCCGCGCACGGTGGACCACCATCTGCGCAATGTCTTCGCTCTCCTCGGGGTCCGATCCCGTGTCGAGCTCACCCGACTCGTGGGCCGGGCGGAAAAGAATCGGCCGGACCCCTAGGGACCGACCGGACGGTATGCCATTCTTCGGACTCAACGAACGTCCCGGCCGCGGAGCGGTTGCGCTGTGTGTGCCGGACGGAGTCGACCTTGGCGGAGGGCCGCGATGCAGCACATCGTACGAACCCGGATCCAGGTACCCACGGCAGTTCCGACCGCCGCCGCGCGAGGCACGGTCCGGGTCCGGTCACAGGTCGACAGGGAGGCACGCGACGTGCTCCACCGCGCCGCCCGGGTGCTGCTGGACGGCCTGCCGGAACTCACCGACCAGCTGCTGGCGGCGTTGCGGGAGCAGGAGCCCGCCTACCGGGCGGCGATCGAGGCCGATGCCGCGGACGTGTGGCAGGAGACCCACCGGTCGCTGCGGCACAGTGTCCAGTCGCTGCTCGACCCGCGGGAGAACCGGGAAGCGGCCCACCGCTGCTCCCGGAAGATCGGCGCGGCCCGCGCCGAACAGGGCCTTCCTCTGGACGCGTTGCTGCACGCCTTCCGGCTCGGCGGTGGCATGGTCTGGCAGGGGCTCGTCGACGAGACGACCCGTCACTGTCCCGACGATGTGCGGCTGCTCGTGCATGTGGCGGCCGATGTCTGGAACTTCGTCGACGAGCACTGTGCCCTGGTCGCCGAGGCCTACCGGCAGGTGGAACGCCGGCTGACCTGGCGGCGCGAGAACCGGTTGCGGGTGATGACGGCGGCCCTGCTCGACGGCACCACCCGTATCGGCGACCTGCCGGAGGTGGCCGACGCCCTCGGTCTTCCGGAGGACGGCAGGTACGCGGTCGTCCTCATCGACGGCGGGCAGGGCGCCGCTTACGCGGGGGCGCGGCCCGCGGGCCGGGCTGCCGGAACACGGATGGTGTGGCACACCGGCGCCGACGCGGAGCACGGGATCGTGCTGATCGGCGACGGCGGTCTCACCCGGCTGGCGGAGGACGTGACCGGTCCGCCCGGCGCTCGCATCGGTATCAGTTCGGCCGTCGACGGCCTGGCCGCCGTCGGTGATGCCCGTCGTCTCGCTCAGACAGCGTTGCGCGCCTGCCCCACGAGTGGCGGCACCGTGCTGCTCGATGACCATCTGCCGGCCGCTCTGGTCGTCTCGAGCCCGGCGCTCGGCACGGCGCTCGCCGACCGTGTCCTCGGTCCTCTGCTGCGGCTCGATCCGTCGGACCGCGACCTGCTGCTGGACACGCTCGCCGTCTGGCTCGACTGCGAAGGGTCGGCCCAGCGCGCGGGCGCCCGGCTCTACTGCCACCGCAACACCGTCCTCAACCGGCTGCGCCGCTGCGAGCAGCTCACCGGACGGTCCCTCACCCGCCCTGCCGACGTCGTCGAGTTCACGCTGGCCCTCACGGCGCGGCGCCTGCTGCGCGACTGAGGACAGGGTTCGGGGCGGGAGCTCGCCGCTGAGAGCCGCAAACAGGGGTGGCGAACAGGGTTGCCGGCGTCCCAGTCGACCCACACGACAGACGAAACATGCCCTCGGCGTGGCGTGCCGCCCACCGGGTGAAGATCGGGCCCACTCCACTCGAAGGGATCAAGAAGAGGCTCCCGAACCGCCCTCTCCAGTGGTGGGAATGCCGGATTCGTCTGACGGTAGATCATGTCGCTACTGCGGACCCCTGAGCGGACGCTGTGTCAGCCTACGCAGTTGCGGCGGAAGGACCCTCTCATGCGCTCTGCCCGCATTCTGCTCGCCTCGGCCGCTGTCACCGCGGCCCTCTCGATCTCGGCGCCGTCCGCGTACGCCATGACGTTCGGCGACGACTGGGAGAAGGACAAGGGCTCGTCCTCGAGCAGCGACCACCACGACTCCTCCTCCAAGCACGACGACGACGACGACTCCGGCAAGCACGACAAGCCGAACGGCGGCATGGACACCGGCGGCGGCGCGCTCGCCACGGTGTCGAACGACGACTGGGAGAAGGACAAGGACAAGGACAGCGACAAGGACAACGAGGACAAGGACAAGAACAAGGACGAGGACAAGGACTCCGACAAGGACAAGGACAAGGACAAGGACGAGGACAAGGACTCCGACAAGCACGACAAGCCGAAGGGCGGCATGGACACCGGCGGTGGCGCGCTCGCCATGGCGTCGAACGACGACTGGGAGAAGGACAAGGACAAGGACAGCGACAAGGACAAGGACAAGGACAAGGACAAGGACGAGGACAAGGACTCCGACAAGGACAAGGACAAGGACTCCGACAAGCACGACAAGCCGAACGGCGGCATGGACACCGGCGGCGGCGCGCTCGCCATGGCGTCGAACGACGACTGGGAGAAGGACAAGGACAAGGACAGCGACAAGGACAACGGCTACAGCAAGAGCGACGAGGACAAGGACAACGGCTACAGCAAGAGCGACGAGGACAAGTCGTGGAAGCACGACAAGCCGGAGGGTGGCATGCACACCGGCGGTGGTGGCCTCGCGGTCTCCGGCAGCGCCGCGGCCGCGGGCACGGTCCTGCTCCTCGGTGGTCTCGGTGCCGGCGCGTACATGCTCCGTCGCCGTGGTGCGATCGGCGCCAACGCCGCCTGATGGTATGACTCGCACCTGAAGTACCGCGCTGCCGTGGCCGGCTGGAAAGGCGGTCACGGCAGCGCCGTATCCCGTTTCACCGTCACCTCTCTCGTACCACCGTCTCCCGCATCACCCGTTCGTCTCCGAATCAGCGTTCAGAACGTCCGCCGCACAAGGAAAGGCGCTCCGTCATGGCCGGTCAGTTGTCCCCGGTTGAGGGTTCGTCCTGGTCCGATCGCGCTTCACGCAGCGTCATCCGCCGGCTGATGTGGCCGGCTGCCGCGATCGGGCTCGGCGTGGTCCTGATCACCGGCTCCTTCGACACCACGGCGCAGACCACCACCCAGGGCATGACGCAGGGCACGACAAGTGCCGTCCCGCCCGTGGTCGCACAGGCTCCGGAGCAGGAGGCCGCCCCCGCGGAAAAGAAGCCGGCGATGCCGCCGTCCGCGCCGACGCGACTGTCGATCCCCGCGATCGGTGTAGACGCCCCCTTCACAGGGCTGGCCATCGGGAAGTCCGGCCAGCTCGACGCACCACCTGCCGCCGACGACAATCTGGTCGGCTGGTTCAAGGACGGCGTCGCCCCCGGGGCGCGCGGGACGGCGATCGTCGCCGGTCATGTGGACACCAAGACCGGCCCCGCCGTGTTCGCGCAGCTCAGCACGTTGCTTCCCGGCACGAAGATCGACATTAAGCGCAAGGACGGCACCACCGCGTACTTCCTTGTCGACTCGGTGGAGAGCTTCAGCAAGGCCAACTTCCCCAACGACCGTGTCTACGCCGACACTCCGGACGCCCAGCTGCGGCTGATCACCTGCGGCGGCGACTACGACCACAAGGCCAAGGACTACACGGAGAACGTGGTCGTCTTCGCCCATCTCGACGCGGCCGCGTAGGGCAGGCGGGGAGTAGGGCCCCAGGCCCCGATCCGAGGAGCCAGGATTCGCGGGACAGGCCCTGGCCCCACCGGGTCGGGGCCTCGCTCGTGCCGGGGGCGGCCGGTGGCATGGATGTCCGACGACAGGCAACAAGCGAAGGGAACGGGATCGAACGCAGTCGGATGGCGGAGGGACACGTCATGAGCGAGACAGTTCTCGAAACCTTCCCCGCCGGGTCTCCCCGCGGGTCATGGGACGCCGAGGAGTTCGCCGCCGAGCAACAGCAGCAGGGCGTCGCCGCAACCGTGGTGATGGACCTCGACACCGACTCGTTCCTCGTGCGCGTCATCGACGCCGACGCCTGAGGGCTCTGTCTGTTCGTCGGGTTCGGCCGCGTCGGGTGGTCGCCGTTCGCCGGCTTCGGCCCTGTCGGGCGGTCGCTGTACCCCGGGCCGGGCGTCAGGCAGTTGCCGTATCTCGGGTCCGGCCGTGTCAGGCGGTTGCCGCGAAGGCGTCGACGCCCGTGAGTTCGGCCGACAGGACCCACAGCCGCGCCGCTTCCTCGGGGTCGGTCGCATACGCCTTGACCCCGCTGGTCATCACGGCGTCGTCCGCGGCCGGTTCGGCGACATCGCAGTCCTCGCAGTAGAGGCCGCCCATCCCGTCCAGCTGCGGGGACGTCGCCGCCCACACCTGCGTCGCGGCGCCCTGCACCGGTGTCTTGAGGCCCTCCATCGTGACGTTGCCCTCGGCGTCCACCCAGCCGGCGGCGATCATCTCCTCCCGCGGGATGTGGCGGACGAGGGCGGTCGCGATGCCGCCCGGATGCAGGGAGAACGCCCGCACCCCGGAGCCCTGGCCCAGGGCGTCCAATTGCACGGCGAACAGCACGTTGGCCGTTTTCGCCTGCCCGTACGCCTGCCATTTGTCGTAGCCCCGCTCGAACTGGATGTCGTCCCAGCGAATGCCGGAGAACTGGTGGCCCCGGGAGGACACCGAGACCACACGTCCGCCACCCTGCGCGATGGCAGGCCACAGCCGGTTGACGAGGGCGAAATGGCCCAGGTGGTTGGTCGCGAACTGGGACTCCCAGCCGGGCCCGACACGCGTCTCGGGCGCAGCCATGATCCCGGCGTTGTTGATCATCAGGTCGATGCTGCGGCCGGAAGCGATGAAGCGCTCGGCGAACTTCCGGACGCTCTCCTGATCGGCGAGGTCGAGTTCGCCCACTTCCACGCCGTCGATTCCCTCGAGCGCCTCCTCGGCCCGGGCGACCCGTCGTGCGGGTACCACCGCACGGGCGCCGGCGCCGGTCAGGGCGCGCACGGTCTCCAGACCGATTCCCGAATAGCCGCCGGTCACGACGGCCAGCTTCCCGGTGAGGTCAATGCCGGCCAGGACGTCATCCGTGGTGCTGAGTGCTCCGAACCCCGATCCGATGCTGTGCTGTCGTGGGTCCATACTTTTCACCCTACGCGCGGGGGCGCGAGCCCGCGCGCAAGGTGGATCGGCGTCCGGCCGGACACACAACGCAGTCGCCGCGCCACCCTGTGTCGATGAATTGTCGACCCGCGCGGTCGAGATGTCAGGATGAGGACTATGACGATCAAGGTGTACTTCGACATCAGCATCAATGACGCACCCGCCGGCCGGATCGAGTTCGATCTGTTCGACGACGTGGTGCCCAGGACCGCGGAGAATTTCCGCGCGCTCGCCACCGGTGAGCACGGCTACGGCTACAAGGGCGCGCCCTTCCACCGGGTCATTCCCCAGTTCATGCTCCAGGGGGGCGACTTCACCGCGGGCAACGGCACGGGCGGCCGCAGCATCTACGGCGCGAAGTTCGAGGACGAGAACTTCCAGCTCAAGCACGACAGGCCGTTCCTGCTGTCGATGGCGAACTCGGGTCCGAACAGCAACGGCTCGCAGTTCTTCATCACGACGGTCCCCACCCCGTGGCTGGACGGCAAGCACGTGGTGTTCGGCGAGGTCACGTCGGGCCAGGACCTCGTGACGAAGATCGAGGGCTACGGTTCGCAGAACGGGCGGACCTCCGCGAGCATCGCCATCACCGAGTCCGGGACGGTCTGACCGGACGGTCGGCACAGGTCCAGGGCAGGGGGTGCCATGCCCCCTGCCTCGGTTCGGTACGGCCGTGCAACAGCCGTAGCGCGAATGACCGTTGGGCGTGAGCCCGTGGGGGTGACGCGGCCGGAATCCTCCAGGCCGTAGGGACCTCCGGGCAGGACGCGGACGAGCCGGCGCGACTCGCCCTGGTCGAGCGCGAGGCCCCGGCGGGCCGGTTCTCGACGCACCGGTCGACGCCGGCCGCCGCCGCACACCGCGTGGGAGTCCGTGCGCAGCGCCCTCGTGGAGGCCGGAGCGAAGGCCGAACCGCCACCCTGCTTCCGCGCCGGGCCCCGCCCGGCCGCGCCGCACTCCGGTCAGGCACGCCGAACGACTGCCGGCAAGCGACGACCTCGGCCGCATCGACCGCTGCGCAGGTCCCGGCTGCGGCCGGTTCTTCCTGGACCGCACCCGCGCGGGCACACGCCGCTGGTCCAGCTCAGGCGACTGCGGCAACAGTGACCGCGCGGCGTCACTACGCCGGGAGCACCCGCCGGCAGGCTCGCGGGGCGGCACGAGGCACTGAGACACACGCCGCTATGACCCCGCGGTTCGGGAAGCCCGCCACCCGTCCCGGGATTTGTCAGCCCACTGTGCAAATCCCTGGACCGCCGGTACCGTCCACGACGTGTACGGGACAGGAGTGCACGGAACGCGCACGTTCCCGCCCTCCGTCCCGTGATCGTGTCCGTGGGCGCGACGGCGCGCGCCTGAGCCGAAGCCGGTGGAATTCCGCCTTCCGCAGATGCCCCATGCCCTGGGCGAACAACCGTCCCGGGCAGTCAGCGATGCGATCTGCCGTCGACGGCTCTCCACACCCCCACTTCTGGAGCCGTAGTGACCTCCGACATCGGACGCAGAACGTTCATGGCCCTCACCGCCTCCGCCACCGCGGGCGTCGCCACGACGGGCCTCACGGAGCAGAGTGCCTCCGCGCAGCCCTCCTCCCTCCCTACACAACCGGCCCCACGCGGGGGGCCGTTGACTCTCTGGTACCCCACCCCCGCCACCGACTGGCTCCAGGCGCTGCCGATCGGCAACGGCCGACTGGGCGCCATGGTCCACGGCGGCACCGACACCGAAGAACTTCAGCTGAGCGACGACACCGTGTGGGCCGGGGGCCCGCACGAGTACGACAATCCCAAAGCGCTCGCCGCACTCCCCCGCATCAGACAGCTCGTCTTCGACGGCAACTGGCCGGAGGCCGAACGGCTCGTCAACTCCGACTTCCTCGGCCTGCCCGGCAGTCAGTTGCACTACCAGACGGTCGGCGGCCTGCGGCTGGGCCTGCCGGTGGCGGGGACCGTGTCCGGCTACCGCCGCTCGCTGGACCTGGACTCGGCGATCACCACGACCTCGTACGTCCGTGACGGTGTCACCTACACCCGTGAAGCCTTCGCCAGCCATCCCGACCAGGTGATCGTCGTCCGGCTGACCGCCTCACGCCCCGGCTCACTGACCTTCACGGCGGGGTTCGAGAGCCCGATGCACGTCACCGTGTCCTCTCCGGACCCGCTGACCGCCGCGCTGGACGGGACCGGTGACGACGCCGGCGGAGTCAGCGGCACGGTGCGATTCCGCGCCCTGGCACGGGTCTTGGCCGAGGGCGGAACCGCGTCGAGCGTCGGCGGAACGGTCACGGTACGCGATGCGAACGCCGCCACCGTCCTGGTGTCGGTGGGGACCTCATACGTCTCGTGGGAGCACGCCGGCGGTGACGCCCCGGCCGTCGCCTCCTCTCGTCTGAACGCGGCGGCGAACCGCCCTTACGCGGAGTTGCGGACCCGGCACGTCGAGGACCACCGTGCCCTGTTCCGCCGTACCTCGCTGGACGTGGGGACGAGTGACGCGGCGAACCTGCCCACGGACGAGCGCGTCGCCCGGTTCGCCGCCGGGGGCGACCCCCAACTGGTCGAGCTGCTTTTCCAGTTCGGTCGCTATCTGTTGATCGCGTGTTCCCGGCGCGGCACGCAGCCCGCCAATCTGCAGGGCCTGTGGAACAACCTGGTCAGCCCTCCCTGGGGATCCAAGTACACGATCAACATCAACACCGAGATGAACTACTGGCCCGCCGGCCCGGCCAACCTCCTGGAGTGCTGGGAACCCGTGTTCGCCATGCTCGACGAACTGGCGGTGGCCGGACGGTCCACCGCGCGGACGCACTACGGCGCGGGCGGCTGGGTCACCCACCACAACACCGACGCCTGGCGCGGCACGGCTCCGGTGGACGGCGCCTTCTGGGGCATGTGGCCGACCGGCGGCGCCTGGATGTCCCTCGCGGTCTGGGAGCACTACCGCTACACGCGCGACGCGGCCGCGCTGCGGCGTCGATACCCGGTACTCAAGGACGCGGCCCAGTTCTTCCTGGACTCGCTGGTCAGCGATCCGACGACGGGCGCGCTGGTCACCTGCCCGTCCGTGTCACCCGAGAACGCTCACCACAGCGGGGGCGGCGGATCGCTCTGCGCCGGGCCGACGATGGACAACCAGATTCTGCGCGACCTGTTCGACGCCGTCGCCGGGGCCGCCGAGGTCCTCGGTGTCGACGCCGACTTCCGCACCCAGGTCCGGTCGGCGCGGGCCCGGCTCGCTCCGATGAGGATCGGCGCGCAGGGGCAGCTCCAGGAGTGGCAGCAGGACTGGGATGCCGACGCACCCGAGCGTCAGCACCGGCACATCTCTCATCTGTACGGGCTGCATCCGAGCAACCAGATCAGCCGTACCCGTACGCCGGAGCTGTTCGCCGCCGCCCGGACGACCCTGGTGCAGCGCGGGGACGCGGGCACCGGCTGGTCGCTCGCCTGGAAGATCAACTTCTGGGCACGGCTCCAGGAGGGCGACCGTTCCTACCAGTTGCTGTCCGACCTGCTCACCCCCGAGCGGACCGCCCCCAACCTGTTCGACCTCCATCCGCCGTTCCAGATCGACGGCAACTTCGGCGCCACGGCCGGAATCACGGAGTGGCTCGTGCAGAGCCAGCACGACGAGCTGCATCTGCTGCCCGCGCTGCCGCCGAGTCTGCCCAACGGCAGTGTCCGGGGGTTGTTGGCACGCGGCGGCTTCGAAGTCGATGTGACCTGGGCGGGCGGCGTACTGACCGAGGGGGTACTGCGAGCGCGGGTCAGCGGGCCCGCGCGGCTCCGTACCGGGCGCGCCGTGCGGGTGACGACGTCCGCCGGGGCGCAGGTGCCGGTCACGCGCCCGGAGGCGGGTGTCACGGCATTCGCGGCGGTGTCGGGCACGACCTATCGAATCCGCCCAGTGCGGTAGGCGATCGCGCCGCTCCCGCGCGCCGCACGCGGGAGCGGGTCCCGTCCGCGTCGGGGGCCGACCGGGCCGTCTCGCCATGTCCTCGTTACTGCTGGTACGACTCCACCTCGTTGATCGGGCGGGCCCGGGCGTCCGCCGGGTCCTCGCCCGCCGAGACGCGGGCACGGCGCTGGCGAAGCAGGTCCCAGCACTGATCGAGGCGCTGTTCCAGCTGCTCCAGCCTGGCCCGCTCGGCGGCGTCCAGACCCGAGCCGGGCGCCTGGGAGCGGAGCTCGTGCTCCTCCGCGACCAGGGCGTCGATCGTCTGAAGAATGTCATCCGGCATCGTGTGCTCCTCGGAGTGACTCGTCATGGGGGAGATCGCGGTCGCCCTCTTCACGACTGTAGCCCTCCCCCGGGCACCCGACGCGGTCGGCGACAGTCAGGCCGGAGCGCACCCCTGGGGTGTCCGCCGCACGCCGTACGGTGGTCGCCGTGCACCTGACGCTTTCCACCGCACCCCGACCCCGGCCCGAGCACCCGGCCCTGGATGCGGTTGACCTCAAGTTTGGTTGAGGTCCTAGGTTTGTCTGTGCGCCCCGGGCCATGCCGGCCGACGGGATCCGAGCGCCGGCCCACACTCTCCGGAGGCACCACCCATGGACATGGAAGTCACCGCGTGGACATCGCTGCACAGCGCGATGAACGCCCAGGAGGACAGCAGGCCCTTCTCCCGGGCCACCCTGCGCCGCATCGGCGCATTCGCCCGGCCCCATCGTGGTGAGCTCTACCGGTTCCTGGTGCTGAGCGTGATCACCGCCCTGCTCGCCGTCGCCACACCGGTGCTCGCGGGACGGGTCGTGGACGCGATCGTCAAAGGCCATGACCCGGGCACGGTGACCCGCCTCGCCCTGCTCATCGCCGTCATCGCGGTCGCGGAGGCGGGCCTCGGTCTGCTCACCCGACGCCTGTCGGCGACGCTCGGCGAGGGCCTGATCCTCGATCTGCGGACGGCGGTCTTCGACCACGTCCAGCGGATGCCGGTCGCCTTCTTCACCCGGACCCGCACCGGCGCCCTGGTCAGCAGGCTCAACAACGACGTCATCGGGGCGCAGCGGGCGTTCAGCAACACCCTTTCGGGCGTGGTCTCCAACCTCGTGACCCTGCTGCTGACCCTCGCCGTGATGGTGAGCATCTCCTGGCAGATCACCCTGCTCGCGCTCGTTCTGCTGCCGGTGTTCGTCGTCCCCGCCCGTCGTATGGGAGCCCGGATGGCCCGGCTCCAGCGTGAGGCCGCGCAGCACAACTCCGCCATGGGGACCCAGATGACCGAGCGCTTCTCCGCCCCGGGCGCGACGCTGGTCAAGCTGTTCGGACGACCCGCCGACGAGTCGGCCGAGTTCACCGCCCGCGCCCGCCGCGTGCGGGACATCGGCATCCGTACCGCCATGGCCCAGTCCGTCTTCATCACCGCGCTCACCCTGGTGTCCGCCCTGGCTCTGGCTCTCGTCTACGGGCTCGGCGGCTACTACGCTCTCCGCGGCAGCCTGGAGCCGGGCGCCGTGGTGGCGCTCGCACTGCTCCTCACCCGCCTGTACGCCCCGCTGACCGCGCTGGCCGGCGCCCGGGTGGAGGTGATGAGCGCCCTCGTCAGCTTCGAGCGGGTTTTCGAGGTGCTCGATCTGAAGCCGCTGATCGCCGAGAAGCCGGACGCCCGACGGGTGCCGGACGGGCCCGTGTCGGTGGAGTTCGACGGCGTACGCTTCGGCTACCCCTCGGCGGACAAGGTCTCCCTCGCCTCGCTCGAAGAGGTGGCCACGCTCGACTCCCGCGGTGGCACGGAGGTGCTGCACGGCGTCTCGTTCCGCGCGGAGCCCGGGCGGATGGTTGCCCTGGTCGGCTCGTCCGGCGCGGGCAAGTCGACGATCGCTCAGCTCCTGCCGAGGCTCTACGACACGGACGAGGGCTCTGTTCGGCTGAACGGCGTCGACGTGCGCGACCTGACCGCGGACTCGATCCGCGACACGATCGGCATGGTCACCCAGGACGGACACCTCTTCCACGAGTCCGTCCGGGCCAATCTGCTGCTCGCCCGGCCGGACGCCACCGAGGACGACATCTGGGACGCGCTGCGGCGTTCGCGTCTCGACGGACTGGTGGCCTCACTGCCCGACGGTCTGGACACCGTCGTGGGCGAGCGCGGCTACCGCCTCTCCGGCGGAGAACGCCAACGGCTCACGATCGCCCGGCTCCTGCTGGCCCGTCAGCGGGTCGTCATCCTCGACGAGGCGACGGCACATCTCGACTCCACCTCGGAAGCGGCCGTCCAGGAAGCACTGGCGGAGGCGCTGGAGGGGCGTACCGCGGTCGTGATCGCCCACCGGCTCTCCACCGTCAGGGCCGCCGATCTGATTCTCGTCGTGGAGGACGGCAGGGTCGTCGAACGGGGCACCCACAGCGAGCTGCTGGCCGAGGGCGGTCGCTACGAACAGCTGTACCGGACGCAGTTCCACCGCCCCGGAGCGGCGGAGACGCAGCCGGTCCGCTGAACCGGCGGACGCGCCGTCAGTCCTTGGTGATGTTCCCGTTCTCGTCGACGACGACCGTGCTCCAGTACTTGTCCCACTTGTCGTCGACGTGCTCGGGAACCTTGCCCTTCGGGTAGCGGACGTATCCCTTGGGCGGTTCCTCGTCATCGGGGACACAGGCGCTGCCGGTGGTGCCCCCGACGGCCTTGACCGGATATTCGCCGTCGCTGCAGATGGCGTCCTGCATCGTGCAGCCGCTGACCAGGAAGGCCGCGGCCACCCCCGCCGCGACAAGGGAGGAGTAACGGAGTCGTCGGTACTTCAGCATCCTCAAGGAGCCTCTCTCGTCGGTCCGCTCAGTCTGTCCGTGAACGTGGTGCCCTGGATGAGTACGCGTACTCAACTGGCGGTGGGTAGCAGACCGGGGCCGGCCGGAACGGGCTTCCTTCCGTCGTGTTCTGTCATTCGGTGATCTCGTCCCCGCATGTCCTTGCGGATCGACTGGCATATTCGCTTCGATGGGCGCCATGACAAGTGAAGAGTTGCCGTCCGGCAACAGATGGGCCTCCACGGGACCCCTCGACACGCAGTACGCAGTCGGCGACGTCTGGGTCGTCGTCGCCCGGGGCGAGGTCGATCTCAACAATCTCCCGCCGCTCACCGAAGCCCTCACCCAGGCAGCCGAAACGCACGCCACAGTCGTCCTGGACGCCTCCGGCATCACCTTCGCCGACTCCACGTTCCTCAACCTGCTCCTGCGCATCCACCAGGTCACCGACCTGCGCATCGCGGCCCCGGGGCCGCAACTGGAACGCCTGCTCGATCTGACCGGCGCCGACGGGGTCCTCGCTCTGCGCGCCACGGTGGACGAGGCCACCACGCGATAGGGGCGCGGCGGCACGGAGGGCCCAGGGATTGCGCAACCAGATCTCACAGGCCTGCGGGGAGTGCCACAGCGGAAGTCGGGGTAGAGGCCGCCACAGGTGTGTGGCGTGAACGTTGTGGGACTTGGTGTGGGACAACAAGGGCCGAGGATGATGGATACGGGGGCCGAGGGCAGCGCGACGGACGCGATCGCCCACAAACCCGCCGCCTGGGCCGGCACCGCGTACGACGGCGAGCCGGGGTCCATCGCGGCGGCCCGGCACTTCGCCGCCCATTTCCTCACCCGGCTCCAGGGCCAATACGGCATCGCCGTCGCGCGCGACGCGGTCGGCACCGTCCAGCTGGTCGTCAGCGAGCTGATCACCAACGCGTGCAAATACGCTCCCGGCCCGTCCTCACTAAGTCTGGAGTTCGCCGCGCGGATGCTGGAAATCACCGTGTCGGACTCCAGCCCCGCGCTGCCGCTTGTACGCGGCCCCGAGCCGACGCGCGTAGGGCAGCACGGCCTCGAGATCGTCATGGCCCTGACCGAAGGCTTCCAGGTGCAGCGGAAACCTTTCGGGAAGAGGATCAAGGTCCGGGTGCCGCTCCTGCCCGACTCGCCCTGACCTTCCGGGCAACGGGCAACGGGCACGCACCCAGGGCCTCCGTACCCCTATAGGTGCATGGCAGGGCCTCCGTACCCCTATAGGTGCATGGGGCATGGAGATGCACGTATCGGGCAGCCGGTCCACTATCAGGGGCAATTGGGCGTTTGTGGCGGACAAGGAGACCTGCCGTGCTGATGGCTCACCCTGCGGTTCTGCAGAACCTGATCGACCGGTACGAGACACTGAGGACGCTGCACGCCGAGACCGGCAGCGCCCGGGTCCTGCAGCGGATGGACGACATCGCCTACACCCTGTGCGTCTCCACGGGCACCCGCGATGTGACGGCCGCGCTCATGGCCGCCCGCAGCCGACTCCCCGGCGCCTGCCCGGAGGGCGAGTCGCTCGTCGCGCGCTGAGGCGCCCGTGTACCCGTCAGAACTCGATGCTGTCCGTGCTGCGGATCTCCGCGTTCATGTTGCGGTCCATCATCCGCAGCGCCGCTTCGGCCAGATCGGCATGGATGTGCGCGACCGCGTCGTCCGGCACCGTCACCCGCAGATGCCGGATGTGGGCGTCCAGGGCCGAGTACAGCACGCACTGCTCGGTGACCTGACCGCACAGGACGATGTGGTCGATGTCGAGCTGACCCAGCAGGTACGACAGCGGAGTCTCGAAGAAGATCGAGTGACGCGCTTTGACGACGAACAGCGACTCGTCGTCGGGCTTCAGCGGTTCGACCAGGTCCGCGTGGGGACCCTCCAGAGCCTTTTCGACCAGCTCGCCGTGGTGGGAGCGCCACTGCCCGAAGTTGTCGTTGACGTAGATGACCGGGACCTTCTGCTCCCGGGCGCGTCCGATCAGTCGCACGATCGCGGGCACCGCCTGCTCGGCGGACGGGATGAGCAGATCCGCATCTCGGTGATCGTAGGTGTTGATCATGTCGATCACGATGACGGCACGGTTGCCCAGGCTTTCCGTGGTGGTCATGGTGCCCATGTTTCCACGCCCGTCGTGATCACGCAGCGGCCGCGGGCGTGCTCGTTGCCGCTGCGGGAACGGTCGGGGTATGGCTGTAGATCACCGGCAGACACCAGTCCTGGAAGCACTGACCCGATACCACGAGACCAATGAGCTCGCCTTCACCCCACCCGGCCACAAGCAGGCCCGCGGCGCGGATCCCGAGGTGCGCCGCGTCCTGGGCGACGCGGTCTTCTTCGGCGACGTCCTGGCCGGCGGCGGCCTGGACGACCGGCGGATGAGAAGGGTTCCGTCCTCCAGCGGGCGGAGCGCCTGATGGCCGACGCCGTGCGAGCGGACCACACCTTCTTCTCCACCTGCGGCAGCTCCCTCTCGGTGAAGGCCGCCATGCTGACGGTCGCGTCACCGCACGAGAAGCTCCTCGTCGGACGCGACGCGCACAAATCCGTCGTCTCCGGCCTGATCCTGTGCGGTCTCGAGCCCGTCTGGGTGGAGCCCCAGTGGGACCCGGTGCGGCACCTCGCCCATCCCCCGTCCGCGGAGGCCTTCGAGAAGGCGTTCCAGGAGCATCCCGACGCCCGCGGAGCCCTGGTCACCAGCCCCACGCCGTACGGCGCCGCGGGCGACCTGCGCGCCATCGCCGAGGTGTGTCACCGCAGGTCACGGCCGCTTGTCGTCGACGAGGCGTGGGGCGCGCATCTCCCCTTTCACCACGATCTGCCGTCGTGGGCGATGGACGCCGGCGCGGACATCTGCGTCACCAGCATCCACAAGATGGGCAGCGGGCTGGAGCAGGGCTCGGTCTTCCACCTCCAGGGCGATCTGATCGATCCGGCCGACCTCGCCTCGCGAGCCGATCTGCTGGGCACCACGAGCCCGTCGGTGCTGCTCTACGCGGGCATCGACGGCTGGCGGCGCCAGATGGCCCTGCACGGCACGGCGCTGCTGTCGAAGGCGCTGGACCTCACCGCGGAGGTCCGGGCAGCCATCGAGCGCATCGACGGCCTGCACGTCAACGACGGGCGCGACTTCTGCGGCCCCGGGCTCGCCGAGGAGTTCGATCCCCTGCCGGTGGTCATCGACCTCCAGGCGCTGGACACCACCGGATACCGGGCCGCCGACTGGCTTCGCGAGCACCACCACCTGGACATGCACGTGGTCGATCACCGCCGCATCAGCGCCCAGCTGACGCACGCGGACGACGAATCCACCACCCGGCCCCTGCTGGACGCTCTGACCGATCTCGTACGGCACGCACCGGAGTTGCGGCCCGCCCCCCACGTGGCGGTGCCCGAGCCGGGCGAGCTGCGCCTGGATCAGGCGTGCCTGCCCCGTGACGCCTTCTTCGCCCGCACGGAGGACGTCGCCCTCGACGCGGCGGAAGGCCGGGTGGCGGCCGAGATGCTCACGCCGTACCCGCCCGGCATCCCCGCCGTACCGCCGGGCGAACGGCTCACCCGGCCTGTGCTGCGCTACCTGCGCACCGGCATCGACGCGGGCATGAACGTGCCCGACGCCGCCGACACGCAGCTGTGCACCGTACGCGTCATGGCGGACAACGACGCCTGACGCCGAAGCCGAAGCCGAAGCCGAAGCCGAAGCCGAATGGATGGTCGGCCCGATCACCCGGAGTGCCTGTCCCGTCGCGGGGAACACGTTCGGCACATCGAAGGAGGCGCCGGGCCCGGCCACGAGTCCGGGCCGACGGCGCGCAGGAGAGGAGTGGCCGCTCATGGCTTCTGACGACGTGGTGGAACTGATCCTCGAGGACCACCGGAGCATGGAGGACCTGTTCCGCCGGATGCGCAGTGTCGACGAGGACCGCGCGAAGGCGCTGCGGGAGTTCTCCGCTCTCCTCGTCGCGCATGCCGAGGCGGAGGAGGCCGAGGTCTACCCGGCCCTGAAGCGGTACAAGGACATCGACGACGACGAGGTCGAGCACGGCTCGGAGGAGCACGACGAGGGCCATGAGGCGCTTCTGCACCTGATGGAGGTCGAGGACACGGGCGGCGAGGAGTGGGACGAGAAGCTGGAGAAGCTGTCGGAGGCCGTCGCGCACCACCTCGACGAGGAGGAGCGCACGCTGCTGAACGACGCCCGGGAGAACGTGGCCGACGAGCGCCGCGCCGAACTCGGCAGGGCCTTCCTCAAGGCGAGGGCCGACCAGCTGGCGTCCGACTGCGGTGACATCGAGAACGTACGCCGTCTCGTCCGGGGCTGAGCTCGCCGGGGCCGGGCCCCTAAGCGTCGTGGGGGCCTCCTTGCGGCGTGACGGGGGCCCGGCCCCTCCCCCGCCCGTGCTGCCCTCCCGGCGCCCGCCCGGCCCTCCTCCCCGGCGCCCGTACTGCCGCGAGCGCCATTCCCCCGCCGGGCTCTCCGGCTACCGTCAGGAACCCGGCGGCAGTGCCGTGTGATCGGGGTGGCGCCGGGTCCGGCGGCGCTCTTTCATCTCGGCCTCGTACAAATGTTCGCGGCCCCCGGCGAGCTGCTCGCGAACCTGACGCTCGACGTCCTGGAAGGGCCGGTAGTAGGTCTCGTCGTAGGCCTCGACGATCTGGAAGGTCCACCGACCGGGAATGACATTGCGGCCCAGGATCTCCCGCTCGACGAGATCGGCCAGGCGATCGTGGCCGGCCTCGCGGAGGAGTCGGACGGCGTCGTCCAGCTCCAGGTCCGCCGAGCCGGTCAGCTGATGGAATCCGTACAGATGCCCGCGCGCCCGCTCCGTGGTCTCCAGCGCCTTCGACAAGGCACCCAGCGCCTCGACCGTCTTGTCACTCACGCCCGCCGGGCGCCGGTGCGCCGCGTCGGGCCCGTCGTTCCGTTCGTCACTCACCCCTCACGTGTCCCCTGACGCCACCGCCGTATGTTCGGCACTTCGGGTGGTCTTCGCGGCGGGCCGGGCGGCCGGGGTGAGACGTCACGACGGGATCCACGCCCCCGACGCCTCCCGGCGCCTGTCCACGCCCCGGAAATATTTCTCCTGCGGCAACTGGAGAATTAACTCCCACGGCCACAATAATTTTGGCCGCCATTCTCTCGACGGCAACGACGTCGCGAGCACTCCCGCCGTCACCGTGCTAATGTTGATCTCAGTTGCAGTTGTGGTTCCCAAAGACTTCAAGTGCCCTCAGCGGTTTTCTGAACCGGCGAGAGCACTTTTGCATTTCCGGTCCTCCGGAACGGGGCAATCATCACGGCGACTCGAGGTCCGCACAGTGCGGCCCTCTGGGCAACGCCCCGAAGGAGATATGACATGGCCAGTGGCACCGTGAAGTGGTTCAACGCGGAAAAGGGTTTCGGCTTCATCGAGCAGGACGGTGGCGGCGCTGACGTCTTCGCCCACTACTCGAACATCGCCACCCAGGGCTTCCGTGAGCTTCAGGAAGGCCAGAAGGTGAACTTCGACGTCACGCAGGGCCAGAAGGGCCCGCAGGCCGAGAACATCGTTCCCGCCTGACGCTGACACGTACGACGCAGCTGGGGCCCGCACCTTGGGGTGCGGGCCCCAGCTCGTTGCTTTTCGCAGCATCTGCACGCGGGCGCCATGCGGGGCCGATCCGGCCCCCGGCAGCCCGCAGGCGGGTGAACGCGCCACTCATGGCGCAAAAGGCCCGACCCGGGTCCGTTCAGCCCGCACTTTCCCTGCCTTCAGGCGAATTCTCGCCTCCCGCAGACAGACGAGGCAGCCGCATTCCCCCTGTTTCGCTCCATCTTTTTCCGGTCCGTTCCTGCGAATCTCCGTGCGGCATGCCGCTGCCGGAATTCCTCGATACGTGCCGCATCGAGGAAGGTTCTTCATGAACCGCACGACTCGCACGAACGACCGCTACTCCCGCACCAGCGGCAGCTCCGGCAGGGGCGGCTACCGCTCCCAGACCGGCGGCCGCTCGGGTGCCCCCAACCGATCCGGCACCCCCAACCGCTCCGGTGGCTACGGACGTCGACCGGCCGCGCTCCAGGGCGAGTTCGCTCTCCCGGTGACCATCACCCCGGCGCTGCCCCCGGCCGCGGCCTTCTCCGACCTGGACATGCCGGCTCCCCTGCTGGCGGCCCTGACCGCGGAAGGCATGAGCGTGCCGTTCCCGATCCAGGCCGCCACCCTGCCCAACTCCCTTGCGGGACGCGACGTACTGGGCCGCGGTCGGACCGGCTCCGGCAAGACGCTGGCCTTCGGCCTGGCCCTGCTGGCCCGTACCGCCGGTCAGCGCGCCGAGCCGCGCCGGCCGCTGGCCCTGGTCCTCGTCCCCACGCGTGAACTCGCCCAGCAGGTCACCGACGCTCTCACCCCCTACGCCCGGTCGCTGAAGCTGCGGCTGGCGACCGTGGTCGGCGGGATGTCGATCGGCCGTCAGGCCGGCGCGCTGCGCGGCGGCGCCGAGGTGGTCGTCGCGACCCCCGGGCGCCTCAAGGACCTGATCGACCGCGGCGACTGCTCGCTGGAGCGGGTCGGCATCACCGTTCTCGACGAGGCGGACCAGATGGCCGACATGGGCTTCATGCCGCAGGTCACCGCGCTGCTCGACCAGGTGCGCCCCGAAGGCCAGCGGATGCTGTTCTCGGCCACCCTGGACCGCAATGTGGACCGGCTGGTGCGCCGCTACCTGCACGACCCGGTCGTCCACTCGGTCGACCCCTCGGCGGGCGCGGTGACGACGATGGAGCACCACGTGCTGCACGTCCACGTCACCGACAAGTACGCGACGACCACCGAGATCGCCGCACGCGACGGCCGGGTGATCATGTTCCTGGACACCAAGCACGCCGTGGACGGGCTCACGAAGCATCTGCTGAACAGCGGTGTACGGGCGGCGGCCCTGCACGGCGGCAAGTCCCAGCCGCAACGCACGCGTACCCTCGCCCAGTTCAAGGAGGGTCACGTCACGGTGCTCGTCGCCACGAACGTGGCGGCGCGCGGCATCCATGTCGACAATCTCGACCTGGTCGTCAACGTGGACCCGCCGAGTGACCACAAGGACTACCTCCACCGCGGTGGGCGCACCGCCCGAGCGGGTGAGTCCGGCAGTGTCGTCACGCTGGTTCTGCCGAACCAACGGCGCGACATGATGCGGCTGATGGCGGACGCCGGCATCACCCCGCAGACCGCGCAGGTCCGTTCCGGTGAGGCCGAACTGAGCCGTATCACCGGCGCGCAGGCGCCGTCGGGCGTTCCGGTTACCATCGCCGCACCGGCGGCGGAGCGCGCCAAGCGCGGTGCGTCGTCCTCGTCGCGCGGCAGGCGCAGCCGGCCTGCTCAGGCCCGCCGTGCCGGCAGCACCTCCAGGACGCCGTCGGGCAGTTCGCAGCGGCAGGTCCGCGGCGCGGCCGCCTGACCCTCCCCCGGCCCGGCTCGTGTCCGCGGCAGTGACTCCGGTTCACGACGACATGGTCGGTTCGTGAACCCCCCGTACCGGCAGGCTCCGTCGACGAGGCTTCATCGTGAAGCCACCGTCTCCGCGGCGCCTGCCGGTGCACAGTCGCACCCGCCCACCGGCCATCGCCCGTACCGTGTACTTCATCCCGCGGACCGCACCCCCGGCCCTGCCTTCTCCTCGACCTGTGAGGCATCATGCGCTGCGTCATCGCCCGTTTCCCGTTCGACCTCTTCAAGAACGAAGTCCAGGACGCGATGAAGGGCATCAAGCCCGAACCCATCACGGGCGAGTCCGTGATCATCGGCCGTCGGCACTACCCCGTCAAGCAGGTCGGTGAGGTCATCACCCGCCAGGACCGCCGCGACTTCAGTGCCGCCGAAGTGACCCGGGCCCTGGTCCGCCTCGGCTTCACCTGCCGCGCCGTCCCCGTCGAGGAGCCGGCCGTCGCGCTGACTCCGGTCGAGAACGCCTCAGCGCTTCTCGGCACTCCCGCACAGTAGAATCTCTGCCCATGTCGAAGCCTGATGATCTGCTCGTCGATGTCGCCGCGATGGTGGAGTCGGAGCAAACCAATCAGATGTCCCTGACCGTGGTCGTGCACGGCGCTGTCATCACCGGTCGCCTGGCCCCCGAGGCCGTGTGGAGGCAGCGGGTCGCCGAGGTCCTCAAGGACTCGGACCGGCTGGGACCGTTCTCCAGCATCTTCATGAAGACCGAGGTCGCCGCCCACCGACGCGAGGAGGGGCAGCCGCCGACGCATCTGCACTTCCACGTCGCCCGGATCCTCCAAGGCACGCTCGGCATCCCGGAAACCGGTGGCATGTACCGCATCGCCCTCAAGGACGTCAGCGCCTGGACGGTCGGGGACTTCAGCTACTCGGACACCTGACAGCGCCCTCTGTGCCCGGCGTCGTCCGGGCACAGAGGCGGACCCGATGGCATACCGCACGGATCACGGTTCTCCGCGTGGGCCGGCGCGGTTGCCACCCGAGGGCCGTACGGCGCAGACGGACGCAAGTCCGCAGGCCGGGGCGAGGAACGCCACACACGCCGACAGGCGTAGACGCATGCATGACGGGCACGCGGCAGACACCGCACCTTCGAAAGGAATCCGTCATGGTCATCGCCGGCGTCATCGCCCTGTGTGTTGTACTCGCCGTACTCGCCTTCCTTCTGCCGCGCCTCTCCCGGCACCCCGAGCGCGGTACGCAGCGCTCGCTCGGTATGGGGGCACGGGCGGGCGGCAAGGCTCCCGGTCCGCTCGGCCGGCTGTTCAGCAAGCCGTTCCACAGCAGCTCGCGGGCTGTCGGCAAGAGCGGGTCCGCCGGCCGTCGTGCGCGTCGCAAGATGCCGTTCTGACAGCCACACGACCCGGGAGCCGACAAAGTGAAGTTTCTGCTGCTCGCCGCCGTGATCGTGCTGGTCGTACTCGCCTACCGCCACCGATCCCGGCGGCCCCGGAACCATCCTGGTGACAGTGGCCGCGGGCGGGACGGCTGACCGGCCCGGGCCCGCCTCGACCCGTCGAGGCGCGGCCTGCGGCCGACCGGGCCAGGCGCGCGCAGACGCGCCTGCACCCCGGCACACGCAAACCGCGGCAGGCCCACCGGTCAGGCGTCGGCCTTCGGATGGGATCCGGCAGCGGGGCGGCGCAGTTCCTCGTTGATACGCATGGCTTCTTCGAGCTGGTCCTCGAGAATGATGATGCGGCAGGCAGCCTCGACCGGCGTCCCCTGGTCCACGAGCTCGCGCGCCCGCGCGGCGATGCGCAACTGGTAGCGGGAGTACCGCCGGTGGCCACCCTCGGAACGCAGCGGCGTGATGAGACGGGCTTCACCGATGGCCCGGAGGAAGGCGGGAGTCGTCCCGATCATTTCGGCGGCTCGGCCCATGGTGTACGCGGGATAGTCATCGTCATCGAGACGGTCGTGCGGGCTCGGAATGTTTTCTGCGGTCACTGACACCTCATCCATCGGAACGCGTCGAGGGGCCCGGGTACCGAGTGGCACCCAGGCCCCGAGGGGTTTTCAACACCATCTGCCGGTCTGTTACAGCACCGGCTCTCTGTTTCCGCGTACCAGTCCTTCAGGACGGGGTTGCGGGGATCGCATATGCGTGACCGGGGACCACCTTCCAATCCGGGGCCTGCGGTACCCGGGCGCTTCGACTTCCGCCCGGGCGATCCTGATGGCGTCTGCCTCCTTGCCTCTTTCTGATCCTTCTTCGGTACTGGGGTACTGCATGGCCCCTCGGGCCACCTGGTCCGGCAGCCAGCGAGGGGACCCACTCCTGCCTCCGGCCCCATCACTCCACTGCCGTGCCGCTTCTGCATGAGTCGTGCTGCGCGGCAGTTCGTGTCTGCCGCGCTCACTCACTTTTGGTCTCAGGGGAGACTGTAGTCTTCGACCACGAGCATGTCTACCGTCGCCACGACAGTTTTCCTCATGGCCGGGAGCCCGAACTTCTGGCGTCATCCGGTGTGGCACGTCGGGTCGGCAGACCCGTCCGCCGCGGCCCGCCGCTGCCGTTCCGGACACGGTGGGCGTTCGCGGGCGGACGGCGGACCGGCCGGGGCGGTCCTAGATGATCACGATGAGGAGTGCCGTGATGATCGTGGCCACAGCGACCGCGGTCATCAGTGCCCAGCTGCCGGGAACGTCCTGCCTGCTCGTGTGCATCCTGCTCGTATCCATGGCGACCGGGTACCCGCGTTGCCCGCGCTCATCCCGGCGCCCGGCCCTCTCGGCGGGCACAGTGGAGACATGAACGCAGACGACACGAGCATGCTGGGCCGCTCCCGCGTGGCCACCCGACTGCCCGCCCAGGACCTGGACCGAGCGCGGCTGTTCTACGCGCAGAAGCTCGGCCTGGAGCCGGTCGACGAGCGTCCGGGCGGACTGCTGTACCGGTGCGGGGGCGTGGACTTCGCCCTGTTCCTCTCCGCCGGCCAGTCGCCGGGGACGTTCACGCAGATGGGCTGGGAGGTCGAGGACATCGAAACCGCCGTCGCCGAACTGCAGCGGCGCGGCGTTGCGTTCGAGGAGGTCGACCTCCCCGGGCTGCGCACGCAAAACGCCATCGCCGACATCGACGGGAACTACCCGAGCAAGGGGGCCCGGGGGGAACGGGGCGCGTGGTTCCGCGACAGCGAGGGGAACATGCTGGGCATCGGGCAGTTGGTGACCTGAAGCCCCGCGCACGGCAGCGGGCGGGCCGCCGCCGGCCGGCGGTCCGGCCCAGCGGCGGCCCTGGTCGCCTTAGGCTCGCGCGCGCAGGGCGGCCGTGTGCTCCCGCACCTGCTCGGGCGTCAGATAGGCGTCCGTGTACTCGAAGTCCCGCAGGGTGGACGGGCTGCGCATCTGGAAGCCGGTACGGACGAAGTCGTCGCCGGCGACGGCGTTGAGAAGCCAGTTGGTCATCACACGGGTCTTGGCGACGTGCGTCCGCAGGGCCGTCCAGTGATAGCCGCGCGCCACGACCTGGGCGGGCAGTCCGCGCAGTTCGATGCCGAACGGTTTGGAGACGGCGTCCTTGCCACCGAGGTCCACGACGAGACCCAGGTCCTTGTGGACGTACGGCTCCAGCGGCCGGCCCTGGAGGTGGGCGATCAGGTTGTCGGCGACCTTGCGTCCCTGCCGCAGGGCGTGCTGGGCGGTGGGCGGGCAGACCGCGTCGCCGCCCCTGGCGAGGTCGGGCACCGCGGCGGCGTCGCCGAGCGCGAAGACGCCGTCGGCGTTCGGGACGGTCATGTCGGGGCGCACCACGAGCCGTCCACGGGCGGTCTCCGCGTCCAGGGTGCCGACGAGCGGGCTGGCGGCGACGCCGGCCGTCCAGATGAGTGTCCGGCACGGCAACACGCGCCCGTCGGTGAGCGTCACCTTCTCCGGACCGACGTCGGCGACCGACACTCCGAGGGACACCTCGATGCCGCGCTTGCGCAGAATCTCCAGCGCCGCGAGACCGAGCTTGTCGCCGAGTTCGGGCATCAGCTTGGGGGCGATGTCGATCAGATGCCACTTGATCAGTTCGGGGTTCAGGCGCGGATACCGCTTGACGGCGTTCTCGGTGAGCCGCTGAAGACACGCGGCCGTCTCGGTGCCGGCGTATCCGCCGCCGACGACGACGAACTGGAGGCGGGAGACGCGCTCGGCCTCGTCGTGGCTGGCGTCCGCCAGGTCGAGCTGGGCGATCACATGGTCGCGGATGTAGGCGGCTTCGGCGAGCGTCTTCATCCCACGCCCGTGCTCCACGAGGCCGGGAATGTCGAACGTCCGGGTGATGCTGCCGGGAGCCAGCACGATGTGGTCGTACGGCTGATTCACGATCTCGTTCGTGATCTTGCGGATCACACAGACCTTAGCCTCGGTGTCCACACCGATGGCGCCGCCCGGGATGATCGACGTCCGGTGCTTGGCGCTGCGGCGCAGGGAGACGGCGATGGACTGGGGCGTCAGCACACCCGCGGCCACCTGGGGCAGCAGCGGAAGATAAAGCTGGTAGGAGAACGGCGTGACCAGGGAGATCTCGACGTCCGCCGGGGAGAGCTTGCGCTCCAGCCGACGTACGCACTCGACACCGGCGAAGCCGGCCCCCACCACAAGAATCCTCGATCGTGCCACGATGCCCGTCCTCTCTCCGCCCGGCAGGTCTTATCGTCGGCTGCCCAGCCTCGGCGGTCTTGCACACCCCCATCCTTGCGACGCCTGTGACGCACGCAAGTCTTAGGCCGCCACCTCGTCGGTCGCCGCGGTGCCGGGGACGGGCTCACGGGATGGGGCCGACGGCATACGGGCCGAGGAGATGCGGGCCGATGGGATGCCGGCGGACGGGATGCGGGGCTGCGAACCCTGCGGATGCAGCCCCGCGGCGAGAGGTGCCGCTCAGCCCCGGACGATGTTCTGCGCCTGCGGACCCTTCTGGCCCTGACCGATGTCGAAGGTGACGTGCTCGCCCTCGGTCAGTTCGCGGTAGCCGTTGCCCTGGATCTCGGAGTAGTGCGCGAAGACGTCCGGTCCACCGCCCTCCTGGGAGATGAAGCCGAAGCCCTTCTCGGAGTTGAACCACTTCACTGTGCCACTGGCCATGCTGGTGTGTGTCCTTCTGTGTCCATGCCCGAGGCGGACCGGGTCCCGGACCGCCCCAGCTCCTTCCGGGGAGCCGAGAACAGCCATACCCCTGGGTGGTTGCGGTCATGTCATCCTTCCGCGGCCGGTGCCCGGGGCCCGCTGACGTACCCGGGTCGCCCGGACCGGCGGCGTCCGGCTGTCCGGGTGGATACTTGAGGGGTGGACATCCCCGTCCCCCGGGTCTCCGGCCTGCGCGAGCGCCTGGGCAGCAGCGTGTTCAGCCGCGTCGCAGGCCCCGCGGGCCCCGACAACCGCGCGCGCATCCACGGCGCGCCGGGACCCCGCTGGTTCGGTCCCGAGCGGCCCATCCGGGTCGTCCACGGGGACGCGTCGATGTTCATCGGCGGGCTCAGAGCGCTGTTGCTCCAGTCCCTGCACCCTCTGGCCATGGCCGCGGTGGCAGCCCACTCCGGCTACCGCGGCGACCCCTGGGGCCGGCTCCAGCGCACCAGCACCTTCCTGGCGGTGACGACGTACGGCACGGCCGACGACGCCCGGAGCGCTGTCGACCGCGTACGGGCGGTGCACCAACGCGTGATGGGGACGACGGCCGCCGGCGAGCCGTACCACGCCGCCGATCCGCATCTGCTCGCCTGGGTGCACGTGGCCGAGGTCGACAGTTTCCTGCGTGCCCATCAGCGGTACGGTCGACGGCCCCTGGACGGAGCGGGGTGCGACGGCTACGTGGCCGACACCGCATGCGTGGCCCGGGCCCTCGGCATTCCCGACCCGCCGCGGGACCGTGCCGGTCTCGCCGAACAGCTGGCCGCGTACCGGCCGGAGCTCCGCGCGACCCAAGAGGCCCGCGAGGCCGCGCGGTTCGTCCTGCGGCACCCGCCTCTGCCGTGGGTCGCCCGCGGTCCGTACGCCGTCCTGGCCGCCAACGCGGTCTCCACCCTTCCGCCGTGGGCGCGCGAGCTCCTGGGAGTCCCCCATCTGCCCAACATCGAAACGGCCGTCGTCCGGCCGGCCGGGCACGCTCTCACCTCGACCATCCGATGGGCGATGAAGCCGCCGGCGCGACCGGCCGCACGGCCGCCGCGGGAATCGGCGGCCACTCCCGACTCGCCTGTCCCGCCTGTCCGTTGACGCGCCGGACGCGCCGGCCGTACGTCTCCGCACGGCCGGTCCGGTGCGGCACGAACGCCGGGATTCCTCCCGCTCGTCGCCGTCACGCCGGTGCCCCGCTGCCGGAAGGGCTGCGACCGGTGCCGAGAGAGGCGGTGATGGCCTGCCCCGGCCCAGGGGCATCAGGAGCGGTACACGCGCAGCCGTCGTACCTCGTACGACAGGGACGTCCGGCCGGGTTCCGGCGCGGGGTGATAGGTGCCGTCGGCGACGGACAGGTTCACGATGAGATGAGCGCGCCAGTCGCTGTCGAGGCCGGCGTCGTCAGTGAAGGCCCGGACGCCGTTGACCCACCAGACAACGGACCGGGCGCCGAGTTCGACGCGGAGATTCACCCATGCGCCGGGGCGGATGGCGGGATCCCGGTGGTAATGGCCCGCGCCGCTCATGTGGTTGGAGAGTTCCAGCAGGTCGGGGTTGTCGGGGTGGTACTCGAAGGCGTCGATCTCGTTGCCGCCTTCCCACCAGGTCCAGATCGCAGGCCACGCACCCACCTCGCGGGGCAGGCGTACCCGGGCTTCGAGCACGTCGCCCGTACGCACCATGAAGTCGTCCCGGCTGCCCTCGGTGGTGAGCAGTCCCGCGTACCACGTGCCGTCGGGGCCCGGCGTCGCGCGGAACACACCGCGTCGGGAGTAGGCGGGGTCCGACACCAGGTGGTCGAGCTTGTGGTCACCGGGGTTGGTGGGGCCGCCGTTCGGATAGGCCCAGGTGCGTCCCGCGACCCACTGGTCCGTCGACGAGAAGTCGGCGGTGAACACCAGCCGGCCACGCGGGCGTCGAGGACCCGGGACGGCCCCGGTGAGCCGCTGCCTGATCCGGCCGAACACCGACAACGCCTGCTCAGTCATGCCGCCTCATTTCCGACAGCAACAGCGCATGCCGGGTGCGCACGCCGAGGATGCTGTCCGCCACCTCCTTCAACGAGCGAGGGGGCGTCCTGACGCGGCCTGTGCACCGACTCCGGTCACGGTCGTGGCTGATCACGGTCCTGGACCTCGTGCTGTTATCCGGGTCCAGCGCCGACAACACCGCCCGGAGTCAGGTACCGGCGGTCCAGCGCTGGTCGCTCTTCCCGTCCGCCGGGTCGAAGCCGAGTGAACTGCCCTCCGCCCCGACCGACGGTTCGAGCGCGAAGTCCAGGGCGATGTACGGCCGTACCGCTCCGGACGCGTCGACGGTGAACCGGAGGTTCCTGCCGTTCTTGCCGTCGGCGGACGAACAGGACCAGATGCCCACGCCACGGTCGGTGTCGCCGCGTGAGTCCAGGCAGAAGTCGGGGTCGGCGTTACTGCGCAGCAGTCCGCCCGGTTCCAGATTCCACTGCTGCGTCTCGGCGCCGTTGCAGCGGACCGTGATGACATCGGTCCGGTTCTCCATCACACCGTCCTCGATGTCCAGGCAGAACCCCGAAGCGACGTTGACGACCCGGGCGTAACCGCCGCCCGGCACGATCGGCGCGGGTGGTGACGGAACAGCCTTGGAGGGCGTGGGCGCCGGGGGCTTCGGAGCGGGCGTGGACGCCGTGGGGGTCGGTCGGGTCGCGGGCGTCTTCGACGCCTCCCGGGTGGGGCTCGGTGATGGAGAGAGCGGGGCCGCGGACGCCGACGCGGGAGGCCAGGCGGGCTGCGGCGGCTGGGTCGGACGGTCGCTCGCCACGGGTCCCGAGGTGTCCCCCGACGTGGTCGCCAGCACGGCGCCGGCGATCACGGCGGCCGCCACCGCCACGGCGGCGAGTACGACGGGCCGGGTCCGCGACCGCGCGCCCCTGGCGGGCTCCGAGGCGGCAGGCGCCGACCGGTGGCTCGCGGCCGGCGATGGTTCCGGCTGGGCGGGCACGGCGTCGAGCAGCGCCCGCACGGGGCGGCGGGCCGCGTACGCTGCTCCGCCCCACCGGAGCAGCCCGTCGGCGAAGACACCGCGGGGGTCGGCAGTCATACGGGCGAGGTTCGCCATCAGCCGGGTGCAGCCGGCGCATTCGGCCAGATGGTTCGTCAGGTCCTCGCTCCGCCGCCGGTCCCCCGGCCGCACCGAGGCCTCGATGATGCGCCGGAAGCCGGCGCACCGCTTGTCGTCGGCCCGTGCGAGGCAGGCCTTGATGTAGGCCTGGCGCATGGCGTCCTGTGCCTTGGTCCGCTGCTCGGACACAACATCGGGCCGGACACCGAGGTAGGTCGCCGCGGTGTCGTCGGGTTCACGGTCGATCACGGAGTACCAGAGGATCCCCCGCGTCAGCTCGGGCAGCCCGTAGAAGCCGGCGAGCATGGCGGACGACATCTCGAACGCGAGGCGCTGGGACTCCGGCATGCTCCACTCGACGCGGTCAACCGACTCGTCGGCCCACGCGGCGAAGTCCGGTTCGAGCCGGTCGCGGCGATTGCCCTCGGCCCAGGTCAGGCCCACTCGCTGAACGAGCATCAGCAGGTGGTGGCGCCAGTTCCCGCGCGGTTCGATGCCCCGGATCGCCTCCTGCGCCGCGAGGTCGAAGGCCTGGACGGCCAGCTGGTTGCCGGCGACCTGGTCGCGCCCGCAGAGCCGGGCGTAGGCGAGCACGGCCGGAAGGTGGCGGCGCTTGAGCTCCTGGGTGGCCGGAAAGGCGGGCGGGGCGCCGGCGCGTATGCGTTCGGTCAGTTCCGCGTCCGACAGGGCGAGGTGGGCCTGCATGTGGTCGGCGGGGTCGGGACCGCCCTGGTGGAGCTCTGGCACCCTGTTGACTCCTCGTTCAGTACGCACCACCGACGTGTCCGCAGTCACGGAGAAGCGGGTCGGTGTTACCTGCAGGAAACAAGAGCCCATAGTGATGCAGGCGAATCAGCGGGGAAAGGTGTTTCCGCGGGTAAGTCGTGCGGGGAGAACGCCGGACGGCGACAACGCGCCCACGCCCGGGCGGGTCCGCGGATGCCCTCGGCGCCGCCTGCCGCTGCCGGAACGCGCGGTCATGGAGTACGACGCGGAGCGAGGACGCAGAACTCGTTGCCCTCCGGGTCCTCCATGACGACCCACGGCACGTCTCCCTGGCCGATGTCGGCACGACGCGCCCCGAGCGCCAGCAGTCGCGCGACCTCGGCGTCCTGGTCGTCCGGCCGGAAGTCGAGGTGCAACCGGTTCTTCCCCGCCTTCGGCACCCGCACGGGCTCGAAGATCAGCCCGGGCAGACGGTCCGGTGCCGCGCGGATCTCGAACTCGTCGTGAGCGTCGTTGACCACGACCCATCCGAGCGCGCCGGCCCACCAGTTCCCCAGCGCGACCGGGTCCACGGCGTCCATCACCAGCTGTTCCCACTCCAAGGACATGCCGCGGAGCGTAGTGGCAGCGCGGGCCTCCGTGCCACGGACGCGCACGCCAGGGAACGGCAGGAGCAGAAAACCTCAGGACATGGAATTCCGTACGCGGGCAACACGATGGCCAACTGGTCGCAGCCACAAGGCAATCGGCCTTCGAACCGAGGAGGCACCATGCCGCTCACCTTCCGCAAGAGTTTCAGGATCCTGCCGGGCGTGACGCTGAACATCAACCGCAAGTCCTGGTCGATCACCACGGGCGGCAAGAACGGCCCGCGCCACACCCGCAGCAGCACCGGTCGTCGGACGACGTCCATGAACCTGCCGGGTCCCTTCGGGTGGCGCAAGACGACCGGAGGCTCCGGCCGGCACTGACGCGGGCACCGGCCCGCGATCGGGGCAGGGGTTCCGCACCAGGTCCGGTGCGCCCGGCCGGCCGGGGAAATACTCTCCTCCTTGTCGCGGGTGGTGCGCAGGATC